>JADFVZ010000020.1 GCA_015222805.1 Pseudomonadota bacterium | reverse complement strand
GCTCGCGACCTGGATCAACATGGCAGCATTGGTATCGACCTGGTAGCAATGTGTGTGAATGACATCCTCGCACAGGGGGCGGAACCATTATTCTTCCTGGACTATTTTGCCTGTGGCAAACTGGAGATTGAACAGGCAGCAGAAGTCATTCAGGGTATCGCCGAAGGCTGTCGCCAGGCAGGTTGTGCCTTAACCGGGGGCGAAACCGCTGAAATGCCCGGTATGTACCCACCGGGTGACTATGACCTCGCAGGCTTCACTGTCGGTGTGGTCGAAAAATCCAGTCTCATCGATGGCAGTGCGATCCGTCCGGGGCACAAACTCATCGGCCTGGCAAGCAGTGGGCCGCATTCAAACGGCTATTCGTTGATTCGCAGAGTCATAGAGCACAGCTCTGCCGACCTAAGCGCAGAACTGCCGGGCAGTAAGGAAACCCTCGGTGAGGCCCTGCTCGCACCAACCCGAATTTATGTGAAAAACACTTTGCAACTCCTGGAAAAGCATCAAATTGATGGTATCGCCCATATCACCGGCGGCGGTATTACCGAAAACATCATCCGGGTACTGGCGGATGACTGCGGAATAGAAGTCGATCTCGACAGCTGGCAACAGCCTGCAGTATTTAACTGGCTGCAGGAACAGGGCAATATCAGCCGCGAAGAAATGCTGCGCACCTTTAACTGCGGCGTCGGCCTGGTGATGCTGGTGCCTGCGGCGGATGCGGATGCTATTTGTACAAGCGCCAGGGAACTGGGTGAGGAAGCTGTCATTATTGGCGCAGTCTGTGCTATTGACCCGGCTGTTGATCCTGCACACAGGGTTAGTTATTCAACTTGAAGTCCGTGAATAAACTCCGATGCCTGGTGCTGCTATCCGGTCGCGGTAGTAACCTCGCGGCGATGATTGGCGCCCGTGACAGCGCCAGCCTGCCGTTGGATATCTGTTCTGCCATCAGTAACCGCAATACAGCAAAAGGGCTGGAAATTGCCCGTGCAGCCGGTATCCCTACTGTTTTTGTTGATCCGGCAAGCTACCCCGACAGGCAAAGTTATGACCAGGAACTGGGCCGGCAAATACAGGAATCGCAGCCGGACCTGATCGTACTCGCAGGTTTTATGCGTATCCTCGGGCCTGAACTGGTAAACCAGTATCGAGGCCACATTATTAACCTGCACCCTTCCCTGCTGCCCAAATACACCGGCCTGGACACCTATAACCGGGCATTATCTGCCGGTGATACGCATTATGGTGCCAGCATCCACTTTGTTACCCCGGAGCTAGATGCCGGGACACTGATTGGCCAGGTTACTTTACCGATAGAAGCCAACGATACCGCTGAGGGCATGGCAAACCGCCTGCAACCGATTGAACATCTATTATTGCTTGCAAGCCTGGAGTTATTCAGCCTGCATACAGTCCGTTTGATAGATGATATGCTGAACATTGATGGAATCGCACATGAAAAACCTTTACACATGGCCGCTGATGGCCACTTTGCTCTTACTGGCAGTCAACCTTGGGGCCAACCAGAATCACAAGACAAGGCCAGGTAACAGTCCCAAACCCTACGAAGCTGAGCTCGAACTGACCTATAATGGCAAGCTACAGAGCCGACCTGTCGCCCGGCTGGAATTCCTGGGTAACGACCGTTTCCGCTATACACTATCTGCAAACGGCGACAAGGGACTGGCCCGTCTGGCCCGCGCCAGGGACACCGAAATGGGAGAGTTTTTCTGGAACCGGGGAAAACCTCAACCGCTGATATTCCAGAGACAGTTAAAATATCTTGGGATAAAGGATAACTGGTTTGCAGCCTTCGACTGGCAGACAATGCAGATAGTCATTCGCCATAATGATGAAACTTTCGACCTTGACCTGAAACCTCGCACTCTGGATCCCATCACTTTCCTGTTCAGCATGCAGCGTGCTGTAGCCAACGGTAAAACAGATTTTCATTTTCCTTTTCTGGATAAGGATGAGATCGAACAAAAACGCTTCAGACTGAGCTCAAGGGAAAACCTGCAAACAGCATTAGGCTGCCTGCCAACCATAAAAATTGAACGCGTACAGAAAAAACCGGGCAAATTCCAGCACCACTGGCTAGCCCCGGATTTTGACTATATTGTCATCAGGACTGAGACAGGAAAAACAGATAAAAGCCGAGTAAGGCTGGAACTTAAAAAACTGACATACCAGGGACAACAAGTAGAAACCAGAGACCGCTGTAAAAGCACCTGAACAGGAAACTAACCAGCGAATAGCAGCCAGTTACCCCTATGGGGGGTAATGCTTACAAGCCGGGAGTTACTGCTGTTTTCGTAAGCCTGACACGACCAAAAATGGGGATAATTTGAGGTTTAATCGGCCTAGGAAGTCTGTTTGCGCTGAATCCTGGCACCTAACTGACCGAGCTTCTCTTCGATCACTTCATAACCACGGTCAATGTGATAAACCCGGTCTACCGAGGTTTCACCTCTGGCCACTAGTCCTGCCAGCACCAGACAGGCTGAGGCACGCAAATCAGTTGCCATCAAGGGTGCCGCAGTGAGTTCATCAACACCACGGATAATCGCAGTATTTCCTTCCAACTGGATATCCGCTCCCAGGCGTTGTAATTCCTGCACATGCATAAAGCGGTTTTCAAATACGGTTTCAGTGATAACGCCAGTACCTTCAGCGACACAGTTCAGCGCGGTGAACTGGGCTTGCATATCGGTCGGGAATGCGGGATACGGAGCGGTGGTGAAATTCACTGCCAGCGGCCGACGGCCTTCCATATCCAGCTCAACCCAGTCATCCCCACAAGTAATTTTTGCACCGGCTTCTTTTAGTTTATCGAGGATGGCATCCATGGTATCAGGCCGGGCCGAAGTTACCTTGACCCTGCCACCGCAGATAGCACCAGCCACCAGGTAGGTTCCTGCTTCAATTCGATCAGGCAGGACATCATACTCAGCACCGCCCAATGCTTCCACACCTTCAATAGTGATGGTATGCGTACCTGCCCCGCTGATTTTTGCACCCATGGCAATCAGGTAGTTAGCCAGGTCTTCAACCTCCGGTTCACGCGCAGCATTCTCAATCATGGTGATACCGTCAGCCAGGGTTGCAGCCATCATCAAATTTTCGGTGCCGGTAACAGACACCATGTCCATCACAATCCGTGCGCCTTTCAGGCGTTTAGCAGTCGCTTCAATATTGCCATTACGAACCTGGATATCAGCACCCATCAATTCCAGCCCGTGAATATGCAGGTTAACTGGGCGCGAACCAATTGCACAACCACCCGGCAATGAAACAGTAGCGCGGCCATGCCTGGCCAACAACGGCCCCAGCACCAGGATGGAAGCACGCATGGTCTTTACCAGATCATAGGGTGCTTCATGATTATTCAAAGTCGTAGGATCGATCTCAATCCGCAGACGTTCATCAATAGAGATACCGGCGCCCATTTGCGCCATCAGCTCTACACTGGTGGTTACATCCTGCAAATGCGGTACATTGCCAATCCTGGATGTTTTAGAACCAAGAATACTTGCAAAGAGAATGGGCAGGACCGCATTTTTTGCGCCCGATATCCACACCTCCCCGTTAAGCACAGGACCTCCATTGATTAAAATTTTTGCCATTACGGTTTCTCTTTGCTGCTGGTATTAATTATTTTCCGGGGTTTCCGGCAATTTTGCCTGGATAGATAAAGCATGAATTTCACCGCCAAGCAGTTCTCCCAATGTGGCATAAACCAGCCGATGCCGTTGTAGGGGATTTTTCCCTGCAAATGCTAAACTGGTAACCACTGCTTCAAAATGCACATTGTCATCTGAGCTGACTTTGACCTGCGCATTCGGTAATCCGGCGCGAATCAGTTGCTCTATTGCGTTGCTATCCATAGACTATCCACTATTAATGATCGCCAGACCGGCTGGTTTTAAAATAAACGGCGATTTAGAATGGGCATTTTAACAGCCTTATCAGCATAAAAATATGGAAACAATTGCATGATTCTGACTAAATTCCGACTTTTTTATGATTGTCGGACCATCAGCCTGAAAATAATCAAAACCACTGGTTACCTGAATACACCATGCTAATTGCCCTGATTCAGATTATCGGTGGCTTTATCCTGCTGGTGTGGGCAGCGGACAGGTTAGTCGCGGGTGCCGCGGCCAGTGCATCCAACCTTGGGATTTCCCCCCTTGTTATTGGCCTGACCGTTGTTGGTATCGGCACATCTGCACCTGAAATGGTGGTCTCGGCGATTGCCGCCCTGCAGGGAAACCCGGGGCTGGCTGTAGGCAACGCCATCGGTTCAAATATCACCAATATTGGCCTGGTCCTTGGAATTACCGCACTCATTTACCCGTTAACGGTTGAATCGGGGTTATTACGTAAGGAATTCCCTATCCTGCTGTTCATCATGATAATGGCAACCCTGCTGATGTGGGACGGTGTGCTGACGCAGGTTGATGGTTACATGCTGTTAACAGGTCTAATTGTCCTGCTGACTTATATGGTTATTGTCGGCATGGAACGGGGGGAATCAGACCCGCTGATTCAGGAGTATGCAGCCGAAATACCTCGCGACATGCCTATGAAAACGGCAATTTACTGGCTGGTTATTGGCCTGATTTTACTCCCCACAAGTTCGGCTTTCCTGGTGGAAGGTGCGGTAACCATTGCCTCAACATACGGAATATCAGATACCGTTATCGGCCTTACGATCGTGGCCTTCGGCACCAGCCTGCCGGAGCTTGCCGCATCTATCTCCAGCGCGCTAAAGCACGAAGACGACATTGCCATTGGTAATGTGATTGGCTCAAACATGTTTAATTTACTCGGTGTACTCGGCATCGGCGCAGCAATCACTCCCATTACACTTGAGAGCTTTGTACTGACTCGTGATGTGATTGCCATGTTTGGCTTAACCCTGCTGCTATTTGCCCTCGCCTGGCGCCTCAAAGGAGCCGGCCGAATCAGCCGCATTGCAGGTTTTGTACTGTTAGTGCTTTACCTGACCTATTCCAGCGTGGTTGTCTGGCAAACACTGGCATAAGCGTAGAATCCACCCGTAAATTCAATTCCGGGAAATGCCACTGCAATAGTTGTGCCAAGCAGGTTAAACTAGGGAGCCTCTGATTTATTCTGGAGATACAGATTGAGAACCAGAATTCTTCAAGAGCAAGACAGGAAGTACAAGTAATAGCAACGCTATTGCGAGTACTTACTAACGCAGCTATTGAAAATTATGGACTCAAGATGCTCATTCATGAATAAATCAGAGGTTCCCTGGCACCCATGAATCAAACGGCAATCAAACAACTGGCTGCTGCAGTTATCGAAACCGAACTCGATGCAGTCAAAGGCCTCCTGTCGCGTATCGATGATGATTTCGTCCGCGCCTGTGAAATCATGCTCACCTGCAAAGGCCGGGTCATCGTAATAGGTATGGGGAAGTCTGGACATATTGGCAACAAAATTGCAGCTACCCTTGCCAGTACTGGTACCCCTGCTTTTTTTGTACATCCTGCAGAAGCCAGCCACGGCGACCTCGGTATGATTACAACTGAAGATGTGCTGCTGATTATATCCAGTTCAGGCGAAACCAACGAAGTTAACCAGATACTGCCTCAATTACTGCGATTAGGGACAAAATCTATCGCCATGACCGGCAATCCGGAATCAACTTTGGCACGCCACGCCGATGTGCATATCAATGTATCCGTAGATAAAGAGGCCTGCCCCCTTGGGCTGGCACCCACTTCCAGTACAACGGCGGCGCTGGTCATGGGGGACGCACTGGCGATATCCCTGCTTGAGTCCCGTGGCTTTACCCGCGAGGATTTTGCCCAGTCCCATCCTGCCGGGCAACTGGGTCGGCGTTTATTGCTGCATGTAGATGAGATTATGCACAAAGGTGACGATATACCGCATGTAGGCAAGTCTGCCATGCTTACTGAGGGTATCCTGGAGATGACGGAAAAACGTCTTGGCATGGTGGCAATTGTTGATGATGATGAGCAATTGCTTGGCGTATATACCGATGGTGACCTCCGCCGCACCCTGGAGTTTGGACAAAATCCGACAACCACGGCAATCGTTGAACTAATGCATGAAAACCCGATCACAATTACTCCGGGTGACCTTGCAGTGAATGCTGTTAACAAAATGCAAAAGCACAGAATCCAGGGCTTGCTGGTTGTTGCTGATAACAACAAACTGGTTGGCGCCCTCAATTTTCAGGATTTACTCCAGGCAGGTGTGGTATGACAGGTTTTTCTGCTGAAATTATTGAAAAAGCCAAACCCATTCGTTTACTGATCATGGATGTGGATGGTGTTCTTAGTGACGGCCGCCTGTTTTTTACCGACCAGGGTGAAGAAATCAAAGCTTTCAGTTCACGTGACGGCCTCGGTTTAGTAGCCATACAGCGTTATGGTATTGAACTCGCAATTATTACCGGACGATACTCCAGCTTACTCGAACAACGGGCCCGGCAATTAGGAATCAAACATTTATTTCAGGGCCAGGACAATAAAATCGTCGCTTATAAACAGCTAATCGATAAACTCAAGCTTGGTGATGCACAGGCCTGTTATATCGGCGACGACTGGAATGACCTTGCAGTTATGTCACAGGTTGGGCTGTCGGCGACAGTTGCTGATGGTGAACCCGAAGTACGTAAACGTGTTGACTGGATTTCTTCTCGAAATGGAGGCCGTGGAGCCGTGCGTGAACTCTGCCACTTGATCATGCAGGCCCAGGGTAGCGAACAGCTCTGGCTGGCTGAATGCTTAGATACCGGCCCACTCGGCACCAGGCAGCGACCAGGCTGATGCGTAAAAGGACATTTATCGCCATATTGTTATTTACCGGGCTTGCGTTATCCAGCCGCTGGCTTGTCAATCAGCAACTGGACCCGGCAGAGACAGCTCAAACTACTCAAAGCAGCGCGATTGATTATGACCTCGAGAACTTTATTGCCAGGAACTTCGATGAAAACGGACACCTGATATTCCAAATGACAGCTCCGCGTATGAGCCGGAATACCTATACGGGTGAAACCTATATAACCAGCCCGCGGATACAATGGCCGCAAAAAGAGAATGCTAAAAAAATCACCCTGGTTGCCAATGCAGGGCTTATCAGCAGCAACCAGGACGAAATCAGATTAACTGGGGAAGTAGTTGTAAAATCACAGGTTACTGACAGCCAGAATGAAATTCAACCAACCATTATCCTGACCGAAGAACTGATTTTTTACCAAAAGGACCGGCTGCTTACCAGCTCGGTACCTGTCTCAATTACTGCCCCCGGAATCCAGCTCAGTTCAGTAGGCATGAGCGCCAGCCTCGAGACTGATCAAATCAGCCTGCAGCAACAGGTTAAAGGACGATATGAAACTCAATAGAATTTTAATTCTGATGTTACTGATAAGTAGCAGTACCGGTTTAAATGCTGCGGCATTTGGTACACAAAGCAACTTACCCATTGATATTAGCGCCGACAGAGGTGATTCAGCACTTGGTGATGGCGTCACTATCCTGCGAAAAAATGTCCACATAAAGCAGGGACAACTAGAAATTATTGCTGAACTTGGAAAAATCCACACCAGCAACTCTAAGGTTGTACGTATTGAACTTGAAGGTAGCCCGGTGACCTGGCATCAGGAATTGCCAGAAGGAGGTGTTCTGGACGCACAGGCAAACACTATCAACTATCAGGTTGCGCAAGCACTTATCGTACTAACTGGAAACGTCCAGATCAACCATCCACAGGGTGAAATCAAGGGCCATCAGGTTCGATATGATCTTACCAGGGAGCGTTTTCTCACCCAAAGTTCCGGTGGCGATGACCGAGTCCACTTTCGCATCATTCCAGCCGAGAAAAAACCGGTCGGCATCAAAACAGAAGAGCAAGGTGTGAATAAACCTTCAACCAGTCAGGCAGGTGCTGCCAGCGACCAGAAAGACAGTGGTAATAAATAATGCTCCGCGCAACTAACCTGCACAAACAATACAAGGGCCGTGAAGTTGTTAGTGGCGTCTCCCTGAAAGTTAAACAGGGCGAAGTAGTTGGGCTGCTTGGCCCCAACGGTGCCGGTAAAACTACTTGCTTTTATATGATTGTTGGACTGATACCCGTGGATCAGGGACAGATCACTATCGATGGTCACGATCTGACCCACAAACCTGTAAACCTTCGGGCCCGGCAAGGCATTGGTTACCTGCCACAGGATGCTTCGATATTTCGCAAGCTCTCGGTTCAGAACAATATTCTTGCCATCCTCGAAATGCGCTCGGACCTGGATAAAAAAATGCGCCGTGCTGAACTCGAACACCTGATGGATGAGCTATCAATTAGCCACCTTGCAGACCAGGCAGGTATAAGCCTTTCGGGCGGTGAAAGACGGCGTGTGGAAATTGCCCGCGCACTGGCTGCAAATCCGCGTTTTATGCTGCTGGATGAACCCTTTGCAGGAGTGGATCCGATTTCTGTCAGTGATATTAAAAAAATTGTCACTCACCTGGTCAGCCGTGACATCGGGGTGTTAATTACTGATCATAATGTACGCGAAACGCTGGATATCTGCGATTATGCTTACATTCTTAGTGAAGGCAAAGAGCTGGCTGCCGGCACCTCGGAAGAGGTCCTCAGTAATAAATCCGTACGAGAAGTTTATCTCGGTGACTCTTTTACCATTTAAGCGCACAGGTTATATCATTCCATGTCGCAAAGGCTTCAACTCAGACTCAAACAACAACTGGCCATGGCGCCGCAGTTGCAGCAGGCCATCAAATTACTGCAATTAGGTCGGCTTGAGCTGCGTGATTACGTACAGGAAGCCCTGGACAGCAATCCGCTGCTTGAACGCGAGGGTGAGGAAAGCCTTGATCCGGACAGCAATGAAATAGTTGCAGAATCAGCTGAAGACTTAAGCACCGAGGAATGGCTAAGTTCCCAAGGATTACCCGCCACCCAAAGTAGCTCAGAAGGCAGCGGCTATATCCTCGATACCCTGCCTGATCAGGATGATGAGAGCCTGCAAAACCACTTACTCTGGCAGATCAACCTGACTTCATTTTCTGCAACCGATACTGCAATCGCCGAGGTCATAGTATTTGCCCTGGATGAAGATGGATACCTTGCAGACAGTATTGAAGACATCCAGCGCACCCTGTCACAGGATGTATCCGTTTCGAGTGATGAGATAATGGCAGTTCTCCATCGTATCCAGCGGATGGAACCGGTG
The DNA here is from genome assembly GCA_015222805.1 of Pseudomonadota bacterium. Lineage (GTDB taxonomy): Bacteria > Pseudomonadota > Gammaproteobacteria > Xanthomonadales > SZUA-36 > SZUA-51. The sequence goes on along the minus strand of JADFVZ010000020.1, from coordinate 79,050 downwards.
GGTGTTGCCTGCCTCAATGCCCAGGAGTGCATACAGGTCCAGCTGGCTGCCCTGCCCCAGGATACGCCCGCCAGGAATACTGCCGCCAGGCTCGCCCGTGATGGCCTGGATTTGCTGATAGACGGCCGAGCCGATGAACTGGTAGAAAAACTTAACTCTACTCCTGAAAAAATAAGCCTGGCGATTGAGTTAATACAATCCCTGGAGCCACGACCGGGCGCCCGTTATGACAACCGCCGGGATGAATACATCGTCCCCGATGTTTATTTCCTGCAACAGGGAAACGACTGGCGGGTTTCACTCAACCCGGACAACGAACCCCGCCTGCAACTGAACAGTTATTACATCCGCCTGTTACGCTCGGAAGGTAAAAAAGAATCTGACTACCTGCGAGGCCACCTGCAGGAAGCTCGCTGGCTGATGAATGCCCTGGTATTGCGCAACCGCTCATTAATGCTGGTATCCAATGCAATCGTAAAACATCAGCGACTGTTCCTGGAACAAGGTAAGAAAGCCATGCAACCGCTGGTATTGAGGGAAATTGCAGCTGAAACCGGGCTGCATGAATCTACTGTCTCAAGGGCAACAACACGCAAATATACACTAACCCCGCGTGGAATTTTTGAACTAAAATATTTTTTCTCCAGCCATGTGAATACACTGGATGGAAAAACCGTAAGTTCGGTTGCAGTAAAAGCCAGAATATCAGATTTAATTGCCGCCGAACTACAAACAAAACCCCTGAGTGACCAGAAATTATCAGAACAGTTGCAGCTCTCAGGTATTCGTATTGCACGGCGTACAGTTGCTAAATACCGGGAAGCCCTCGGGATTGGCTCATCAGCAGAAAGGCGGCGCAGCCAACGACGTGAGAGACTCCGTCATTTTTAGACGCCGTACTATTTAATCCCTAATCACCGGAGATAACATGCCCTCTTTTGATGTAGTATCAGAAATCAACCATCATGAACTCAGTAATGCAGTTGACCAGGCCAATCGTGAAGTCAAAACACGCTTTGATTTTAAAGGTAGTGGTGCCAATTTTGATTTAAAAGACAACACAATCACCCTATCCGCCCAGGCTGAATTCCAACTGCAGCAGATGAATGATGTTCTGGCCGGGAAACTGGTAAAGCGCAGTATCGATTTAAAGTGCCTCGACCCGCAGGAAGCGGTTATTCATCTAAATACGGCGGTGCAAAAAATATTGGTCAGGGAGGGCATCCAAACCGATGAAGCAAAAAAATTGATCAAGTTAATCAAAGACAGCAAGATGAAGGTGCAAACGGCTATCCAGGGTGAACAACTGCGTATCACCGGTAAAAAACGTGACGACCTGCAAACTGCAATAACCCTGCTAAAAAATGCACCCTGTGAAATGCCCCTGCAATATAAAAATTTCAGGGATTGAAACCCTGGCTATATCAACTGCTGTATTGCCTGGTTGACTTGCCACTGGAGTTTATCCGGGAAAAAACCTAGGCTTTTTCCGCAAACGAGTATAAAATTAAGTTATGAAAGTAGTCCTGCTACCCTCTCATTTTTCAATGGGTCAAAAATCCCGAAAGACTGCACCAAACGAAGGCTTCCGCATCTGCTACCTGCAGGGCGGGATATCTTTCAGACAACAAGGAGAAAAAAATGCAGCTAACCATCACTGGTAAACACATCGAAGTTACCGACTCTCTGCGTGCATACGTGACTGAAAAAGTCACCCGCCTGGACAAACATTTTGATAGCATTGTGTCAGCCCATGTTGTACTAGATGTGGCGAAAAATAACCACACTGCCGAGGCCAGCCTGAATATAGCCGGTGGCGGGAAAGCAATAGTTGCAAGCGCGACTGAGGCTGACCTTTACGCTGCAATCGACATGATGACAGACAAATTAGATCGTCAGGTCATTCGTCATAAAGAAATCCTGAAAAATCACCACAGGGGTTTGTAAAGAGAATAGTGAAAGATGCAAGTTAGTGACTTACTATCGCCTGAGCGCATCAGCCTGAACGTCCACGCCGGCAGTAAGAAAAAACTGCTGGAAATCCTTAGTGACCTGTTGGTTGATAAGGAAGACGGGGCTGATGCCAGACTGGTATTTGAAAGCCTGTGTTCGCGTGAAAGACTTGGCAGTACCGGTCTGGGACACGGTGTTGCCATTCCGCACGGCAGGGTGCACGCTTCCAGCGGCGCCCGGGCTGCTTTTGTCAGGTTACGAAAAGCCATTCAATTTGAAGCAGATGATGGTGAGCCTGTGGACATGCTTTTTGCCATCACCGTGCCAGAACACTGTACCGAGGATCACCTGCAATTAATGGGACAGATAGAAGGTATGTTTTCTAATTCGACCTTTCGGGAACAACTCCGTGCAGCAGATTCGCCAGCCAGCCTGCAAGAACTTTTGGCCAATTGGAAACAGTAGAATCCATTTGGGATCTCCCTGCCTTATGCACAGAGGCTGTACAACAGCATCATGAGTTCTAGCCAACAGCCACCAGAACCAATTGCACTCAAGCAACAGCTCGTCCTGCTAAGCGGACTTTCGGGTAGTGGCAAAACCATTGCCCTGCACGCACTTGAAGACCTGGATTACTACTGTGTTGACAACCTGCCTTCCGGACTGCTGCAAGCATTCATTATTCAGATACTCGATCAGCCACTGCGCTATCAATCAGTTGCAGTTGCCATTGATGCACGTGATCGCAGCCAGGACCTCGGCAATATCCCCGGCTGGCTATCCCGGCTCGCAGACAGGGGAATAGAGAGCAAATTACTCTTCCTGACAGCAGACCGTAAAACCCTGTTGCAGCGCTTTAGTGAAACCAGAAGGCGCCACCCGTTAACCGGAAGAAATGTAACACTGCCCGCAGCCCTGGATCTTGAACGGGAAATTCTTAAACCGCTGAAGACAAGTGCTGATTTTATTATCGACACCAGCGATATCAACCTGCATCAGTTGCGCCGTCAAATTGCCAAACTTACACGGCATGAGCAGTCAACGCAGATGACTCTTGTATTCCAGTCCTTTGCATTTAAACACGGTATCCCGCAAGACCTTGATTTCCTTTTTGATGTACGTTGCCTTCCCAATCCACACTGGGAGTCGCAGCTGCGCAGTCTCAGCGGGTGTGACGGGCCTGTGATTGAGTGGTTGGGTAATGACGATATGACCACCGATTACCTTGCAGATACCAGTGCCTTCCTGGGTCGCTGGCTGGACAAATTTGCTGCCAGCCAGCGTAGTTATGTCACCATTGGCATAGGTTGTACCGGTGGCCAGCATCGCTCGGTTTACCTGGCGGAAAGGCTGGCAGAACTACTTTCAGGAAAAACCCAGAAGGTTCAGGTGGTCCACCGGGAGCTTGAATAAGCAAGGCTACACACCTGCGAAATATGCATTTCCAGTTGTACATGTCTTGTTTAATCATCCTGCCTCATTCTCAAATATAGACCTGAACCCTTACACATCGCATAATAAGCAGCTGATACTGGAATAACACTCGAAGACGGGGGAGGCCGTGATGCAAGACAAATACGAAGAAAAAACGGCTCGCCACCTGCAAAGGGTCTCCGAAGCGTTAGGCAGCGGTACCAAAACCCAGGTCGAGGGAATGCTGCACAGCCTCACCGGTGCTGAAATTGGCGAACTGCTGGAATCCCTGCCCCTGGCAAAACGCCTGGTTGTCTGGGACCTTGTTGATCCTGTTATAGAGGGCGATGTGCTGGTTCATGTAAATGACCAGGTACGAGCCAGCCTGATTGAAGACATGAGCCAGCAGGATCTGGTAGCGGCAGCAGGTGATCTTGATCTCGATGACCTCGCCGATATTCTTGATGACCTGCCGGATACGGTAATCCGGGAAATTCTCACAGCTATGGATCGCCAGGATCGTGAACGCCTGGCACAAGTACTCTCCTACCCGGAAGACTCTGCTGGCGGATTGATGAACCCGGACGTAGTCACGGTACGTCCGGATGTCAGTATTGATGTCGTGCTGCGCTATTTGCGCCTCAGGGCAGAACTACCGGAAATGATCGATCAGTTATTTGTGGTCAATCGTCGCGGTCGTTATCTCGGCAGCGTTAAATTAACCGATTTGCTTACCCTGAATCCGGACCTGATTGTCTCCGACATCATGGATACAGGCATAGTCGCCATGCAGGCGGACCTGCCCGATAGCCAGGTAGCCCAGGAATTTGAACACCACGACCTGATTTCCACACCGGTAATTGATGAAAATGGCATCCTCGTCGGACGCATTACCATTGACGATGTGGTTGATGTTATTCGTGATGAAGCCGAGCATTCGGTCTTAACCATGGCGGGCCTGGACGAAGAGCATGATATGTTTGCACCCGTTGTGCAGACTGCAAAGCGTCGCTGGGTCTGGTTAACAGTAAACCTGGTAACTGCTTTCATTGCTGCGCTTGTGTTGTCATTCTTCGAGCCAACACTCGAACAAATTGTTGCCCTGGCCATATTATTTCCGGTGGTAATGAGTATGGGCGGCATCGCCGGAACACAGACATTAACCCTGATGATTCGTGGTATGGCAACCGGTCAGGTGAGCATAAGCAATGCCGGGGCTATTTTCCGCAAAGAAGTCGCGGTAGGGATACTCAACGGTATTTTCTTCGCTGGCATCGTCGCGGCGATAGCCGCCTGGTGGTATCAGGATTATAAACTGGGTGCCGTGATGGCAGCAGCCATGGTAATCAACCTGCTGGCCGGTGCAATTGCCGGAGCAGTGATACCATTAACCCTGAAAAAAATTCGCGTAGACCCCGCGCTTGCCGGGGGCGTCGTACTGACAACAGTTACCGATGTCATCGGTATCCTTGCTTTTGTAGGATTGGCGAGCCTGGTGTTGACCCAATAACACATAACATCTATTTTCAAGCAGCCCGGCTAATCAAAAAGCGGTACCTCTGTCACTCCAGAACGAGCTGATATTTCACGCAAGCGAACTAATGCCGACATTTGGACCTGTCGCACCCTTTCTCGGGTGACACCCATAATTGCACCAACCTCCTCAAGTGTGCGGCCACCGTGTCCATCCAGTCCGAAACGGTGAATCATTACGGTTCTTTGCTGCTTATTCAATTTAGTCAGCCAGACATTTAGTTGCCGACTGGCTGAGTCTTTCGCAAATAACTGATCTGGTATCTCATTGCTTGTGTCAGGTAATGAATCAAGCAAACTGATATTACCGTCTTTCAACTTGAGGTCACCCGTCACTGCCACCTGGTCGTTGACCACAAACATCTTATTAGCTTGTTCCCTGGTAATCCCGACCTCGTTGGCGATTTCTTCAATATCAGGACAACGCCCCAGTTTTTGCTCCAGGTTGCGGATAGCCCTTAAATATGAGGTCAGCCCCCGAATGACGTGGATTGGCAGGCGTACCGTACGACTCTGGTTCATAACCGCGCGGTCTACTGATTGCCTGATCCACCAGGTTGCATAGGTAGAGAAGCGAAAACCCCTTTCGGGATCAAATTTTTCAACTGCACGAATTAACCCGAGATTACCTTCATCTATCAAATCCAACAGGCTAAGACCTCGGTTAAGGTAGCTCCTGGATATTTTGACAACCAGGCGTAAATTAGAAACAATCATCCGCCGCCTGCTGCGTTCACAGCCAGCATGTAATTTTTTGGATAGTGATTGTTCCTGTTCACGATTGAGCAAAGACCAACGGCCAATTTCATTTAGATAAATCCGGGTGATATCGGTACTTGTGGCAACACGTCCACTCGCATGGTCAAATTTGATATTAGCGCCACTGGCTTTGATTACCGGCGCGACATGAGGCTTAGGTATCGAAACCCAGTCTCTGGATATATGATTTAATCTAGCCATTCCTACCCCCCGTAGCAACAAAGCAATTAACAGTCTACAAATGCCCGGTTAAGCTACAAAGCTGACTGCCGGAAAACAACCTGTAATAGGCTATTTTATTCAATATTAAATATCAATCATTCGTAAAACGAAAAATAACGCTAGCACATGCCGCCCCATATTGCAACTATATCGATCGCTTATCATGATCCTTAAAATAGTAACAACCCGTGGTTTCGGCGATAAATTTTAGGGACCTGCGATTACACAGACTTAAGTAGGAAAAATTGACACCATCGTACATAATGCGTGCTGACATTGCTGACATGCCCAACGAGTCTATACATGGATCAACTTATTAACCTCCGGGACCTGGAGTTTGTACTCTATGACGTACTAGCCACAGAGTCCTTACTTAGCTACCCACATTATGAAGAACATAGCAGGGAAACTTTTGATGCCTTCATTGAGATTGCAGAAAAAATAGCAGAAAAATATTTTCTTCCCCACAACTCTAAAGCAGATGTGCATGAACCCAGCTTTGACGGTGAAAATATATCGCTTATTCCTGAAGTAAAACCAGCACTTGAGCAATATTCAGATGCAGGCTTTATTGGGTGCAGGCACTTATATGAAAATGGTGGCATGCAACTGCCCGCAGTTATTGCATCCGCATGTCAAAGTTTCTTTTTTTCCGCCAATCCATCCACTGCCGGATACCCCTTTTTAACCACAGCTGCCTCAAACCTGATCGCAGCATTTGCGACAACAGCCCAGAAAAAACAATACTTGCCCGGTCTGCTGAATGGCCGGATATTCGGAACAATGGCGCTGACAGAACCAGAGGTCGGATCATCGCTTGGGGACCTAAAAACATCAGCCCTGCTGCAGGCTGATGGCAGCTACCTGATTAAAGGCCAGAAAATGTTTATCTCTGCCGGCGACCACCAACTCAGTGAAAATATCGTACATCTGGTACTGGCAAGGATTAAGGATGCACCAACAGGAGTTAAAGGAATTTCGCTATTTATTGTCCCAAAATTCCTGGTCGACCAGAATGGTTCTAAGCTGCAAAGAAATGATGTGCAGGTTGCAGGACTCATCCACAAAATGGGTTACCGCGGAACTACATCTACGGTGCTCAATTTTGGTGAACAGGATGACTGCCGGGGGTACCTTGTGGGGGAAGAGAACCAGGGCTTAATGTATATGTTCAAGATGATGAACGAAGCCCGAATCGGAGTTGGCCTCGGTGCCGCCATGATTGGTTACCGTGGCTATTTAAGCTCCCTCGAGTACGCACGTAACCGACCACAGGGAAGGCTGCCATCTAACCGCGACCCATCCAGCAAGGCCATTATGCTGATTGAGCATGCTGATATCAGGCGGATGTTGCTGGCACAAAAGTCCTATGTTGAAGGAAGTCTTGCCTTATGCCTGTATGCATCAAAACTGATGGATGAGACAGAAGCTGGAATAGATGAAAATGAAAGAGTAAAAGCCGGTCAGTTACTTGACTTGCTCACACCTGTGGTCAAATCATTTCCATCAACCTACGGAACCAAAGCTAATGATTTCGCCATCCAGGTACTCGGAGGCTCCGGATATACCCGTGACTATCCGGTTGAGCAATGCTACCGGGACAATCGTTTAAACCCAATTCACGAAGGCACCCATGGTATCCAGGCACTGGATTTACTCGGCAGGAAGTTGTGGCAAGCCAACAGCGGTGCTTTCAAGCAACTTCTCAAGCTAATAACTGAAACTGTTGAATTAGCGGATAACAGTGATTTAAATGTTGAGGCAGGCACCCTCAACAAGGCCACCTCTCGACTGGCTGCAGTGACTCAAACACTCGGAAAATCCCTGCTCACAGAAGGGCCGGATAAAACCCTGGCAAATGCAAGTTTATACCTGGATAGTTTTGGCAGGATTGTAGTGGCCTGGCTGTGGTTAAAGCAGGCTTTAATTGCCCAGGGGAAATTAACCGGCAAGAGCATGAATCTTGCACAAAAAGACTTTCTCGATGGAAAAGTCCAAACTGCCAGGTATTTTATTTCCTGGGAGCTTCCGGAAGTATTTCACTTATTGCAGTTACTCGAAAACCTGGATCCAGCATGCTTTGATATGCGCGACAAATGGTTCTAGATTCAACCAATTACTACCCTGCTTCCAGCAATTCACTGTATTTACGCGCAAAGCTCATAAGCTGATGTGAACCTTTTAGATTCAACTTTGTACATATATTTGCGCGGTGGTTTTGGATGGTGCGGAAACTGACATTCAGTTCCCTGGCAATTTCTTTGCTGGTTTGAAACTGGGCAACTTTGGCAAGAATAGTTTGCTCGGTTTCAGTTAGTAATTTAAGTAGTTCTGAAGCTCCGGCATCCAGCTGCGGCAGTAATGGTGAGCGGGTACCTAAGGAGGGGCTGATATAAATTTCGCCACGCCTGACGGATTCAAAACAGTGGACCATATTTTCAGCAGCGCCGTCTTTGACAACATAGGCATTTGCACCCAGCTCAAGTGCTCGTTCCAGATAGGCTTTATCGTCATAACTGGTCACAATAATTACCAGTAAGCCGGGTAATACAGCCTTAACCTCTTCCAGTACCTTGAGGCCATCCATACCCGGCATAGCCAGGTCCAGCATGGCAATGTCCGGCTTGATATATTTGATCTGGGTAAGTGCTGATTCACCGCTTTCAGCTTCCGCCACAATACGCAGCCATTCTATCGGCGCCAGGATTTGCTTCATACCCTGCCTGAAAATTGGATGATCATCCGCAATTAGCAATGTTTTCTGTTCTTCCGTCACGCTCTATCAACCCTGCTTAGGTATTCTTGACATGAGGCAGTACAACCCAAAATAGATTTTCCACCGCATTTATTAATTGTAGTCAGGAATGCACTTAGCCACAATGAGTAGTAGTACTTATGACTTCCAGGGACAGGCGGTCAGCCACTGGGCAGTCCAAATTTCACATGGGTACCTGAGCCCTCTTCCGAGGCAATCTCAAACCAGCCCCCGAACAATGTCAGTCGGTCCTTCATTTCATTAAGGCCGAGGCTGTTCTGGGTGGTTTTATTGACATTAAAACCATCACCGTCATCTTTGATATTCACGTTCACAACCCCGCTGTAAACACCCAGTGACAACACAACTTCACTTGCATTTGCATGCTTTAAAATATTATTAATACACTCCTGAATGACTCGGTATATGATGATTTCCCGGTCGCTGTCCAACATTCCGCTAATATCGACAATATCTGCCTGCCACTCAATACCCAGCTTGGAAAATGCCCGATCGAGGGTAGACTCGATTGCTGTTTTCAATCCCAGGCGTGTAAGCAGATGCGGATGCAGGTCATGCGACATACGCCTTATATCATCAAGGATTTCACTGCAATACCCAGCCTGTTCCTGAACCTGGCCTAAATAACCCCCAAGCTCAGGGTTCTCGTCAGAACTTGCAGCCCTGGAAATCCTTTGAAGGTTCTGCTTCAGCACCAACATTCCATGCCCGATAGAGTCGTGCATTGTATTTGAGAACTTTTCACGATCAGCCTCCTGGGCTTTGAGCAGGCGTTTAGAAAATTCCCTCTGTGAATCCAGTGCTTCTTTTTCCGCCCTGTCTTTTTCCTGTGAAAGCAGGTTTATCCTGTCTGAAAGCGCCAGGGATAACAGCACACCCTCGATCAAAGAACCCACTTCCAATGCATGTATCAAGTACAGGTTGTATTTTATCCAGCCATAGGTATACAGCAGGTAAATCACCAGACCGCTAAGCAATGCCAGCATACTTAAAGCGAGGAATCGTGACTGCTTGATACCCATCAGGTAACTGACAGTTGAGACACCAATAAAGTAAAAACAGCCGAGCAACAGCAGAGCATGCATTAATGTACCGCGTAACTGATAAGGTACAAAATGAATTTTCAAGGCATGGGATATCCCAAAAACCAATGCCATCACGGTGACCACTGACGATACCCAAAACAGTATCGGAATTCGTTCCCTGATCCTCAGGAAACTGTTTACAAACCCCACACCAAAAAATATCCCAAAGCCGGATACCATAAGGATATAAGTATGGGTCTTTCCTAGTGGCCATAAATATTCTTCTGCCAGACCACTGTATAGAACTACTACGCCTGCAAGGGAAAGAATATAACCTACATAGTATAAATACGATTTATCCTTGAGGGTAAATGCAAGAAAAAAGTTATAGAAACACAGGATTAGTACTGCACCAAAAAAAAAACCATACCAGCCCCGTAGATTAAATAAATAATCATTCCAGGCATCCTCATGCCAGATTAAAGCTGCAAAGTTAACGGGGGTCCCCGTTTGATATTTAATTAAAACTTTAATTGGTTCACTGCTGGTGGCGGGTATTGGAAAAACAATGCCTGCATGTTTGATTACACGATCTTTATATGGGTATGAACTGCCCGAGTGCAAAGTAATAATTTGTCCATTAACACGCTCGAACCACACATCAACACGTGCAAACAAGTGTCCCGGAAGCTCGAGGATCCTGGGCGAATTCAAACCCTCAACTGACTGTAGAACAAGTTTCAGCCACATGTCATTTTTATCCCTTTTTATCTGCCTCGGGGTTATAACAGGTTTAAACTCAAGGTCGGTTGCCCTTCCCGCCAAAACATCCAGCGGATCATGTGTATTCCACGGAGAAGTAGCCAACAGGAATTGTTCGGAGATATCAACAGGCTGGCTATCAATATTATTTTGTCCAGAACAGGCAGACAGCAGTAGTAAAGCGACTGCAATAAAAAAATTCCTGAATATCATCAAGCTATTGTATGTAAATACACAAGAAATTGCCTGACAAGGTTAAATTACAACAAGTCAGGAATGCCCTGGCGAGCACTTTAGTTATTCTTCAATTTGAGAAACCCAGGCTCTCAAAAACTATCGGGTATAGCTCAGTCAGTATATTTGCTTGATCAAACTCACGGCGAACGGGATAGTTTTTTCGAAGGTTGTCAAATGCACTTGCTGCTTTTATTGATGAAAAATAGAGTAACTTTTTCATCTTCGATGAGTCTGCGCTAATATCGTAGCAAGAGAGCACTGCCTGGCTCAGGCAGGCTTTCTCGCTTTCCACCTTATGCAGGTCTAAAACTTTTTTCACCCCACTGCGCGATAGCTCCCAGTTCTTGTTTACCTGCAGGTAATCACAAAGTGCATCATGCAACATCATTGCTGCCTTTAGCTTGCCATCATAACTATATCCAGCAATATGTGGTGTCGCCAGGCTTGCATCACGTAGCAGCAGTGGATTAACTGATGGCTCACTCTGCCAACAATCAATCACTGTTTTCATTGGCGGGCAATGTTTCATTTTTTCCAGCAAAGCCGTTTCATCAATCACCCCACCCCTGGCGGCATTAATCAGGATTACTTCAGCTTGCATCGACTCTAATTCTTTAGTGGCGATCAAACCTTTTGTTGGGAATTCACCAGATGTAGTCAGCGGCGTATGCAAACTTACAATATCGGCAGACAGGGCCTCTGCCAATGGTCGATATCGAGTCGCACCGGTTTGTTGCCTGAGTGGGGGATCATTTAAGATTGTCACAATGCCGACAGCCTCCAGAATTTCAGCAACTCGCCCCCCAACATGTCCGCAACCGATAATGCCTGCCGTCATTCCCCGCAAGGGCTTATCCGGCGGTGTAACTGCAAGTATTGCTGCAAGCACATACTCGGCGACGGAGTTGGCATTACTGCCAGGACAATAGGCAAAGGCTATGCCCTGCTGATTAAGGTAGCCCAGGTCTATGTGATCAAATCCACTGGTGGCAGTGCCTATAAATTTGACCTTCGAGCCTTCCAGCAACTGACTATTGACCCGGGTCACAGATCGCGTCAGTAAAACATCAGCTTCCCTGACCAGTTTGTTATTCCACTCTCTTCCAGGAACTTTAATAACCTCGCCGATGGCGGCAAAATTATCCAGCAAGAGGATATTAGGATCGGCAACTATCTTTTTCATTGGCACCAAATATACAAAGCCAGGAAAAACATAAACAATAAAACATCCTTGAGGCAGGGTTATTTAACAGTAGCACTAGCCAGTCAACCCGGCATGATTAATCTTGCGCAGGCTTGGCCAGTGCGAATAGAAGGTCCACATAACTCTTTTCAATATCGGCCAGGCCTGCAATGCTTGACCCTTTGGCGGGGTATATCAACATATATTCATTGGGGCCGTGCGCGCCGGTTCCATGTCCCAGGCCGTTGAATACAAGAGGCAAGCCCAGTCGCTCTGTGAACTGATAAAACGGTGCACTGCCACCGATACGCGGCATCACATTATCAATGCTCGCCCATTTGGAAAAGACACCCATGGCCGCCAGCACCAGCGGTGCACCCACCGATGTTTGGGCAGCCGGATAACCGGATAATTTACGGATGGTAATATCGCTAAAACCACTGTCATCAAGATGTTTACGGATCCGTGCCAGCTGGGTATCAGGATCGACACCCAGGGGCAGGCGCGAGTCCATTTTTGCCGTGGCAATGTGGGGCAATATGGTTTTGACCCCCTCACCGGTGTAGCCACTCCAGATACCATCAACGTTCAGGGTAACATCATACAAATACCGCATCAGGGCAGCCTGCCCTTCCAGCCCATGAATGAACTTACTCAGGGACAAACCTTTTTTCCAGTCCTCTCCCGACCAGTCTTTACCCATGGTATTTATCAGCATGGACTCTTCTACTGTAGGCGGTTTGACATCATCGTAGTAGCCTTCGATCAGGATAGTATTGCCATCGGCACTGGTCATTGAAGCAATAGCCGAGATCAACCTTTGTGCGGGTGAATCAACGACTGCCTTGTATGAACCATGAATCTCGCTACGCCCCGGCCCACCCCAGGCACCACCCTTGCTTTCAAGTTCCCAATAAAGGATACCCTTCACGCCGAGCAGCACGGTTAATTCACCGTTGAGATTCTGCGAATTAAACGGGAACAGAACCCCGTCTGCAGTCTTGAGACGCTGTTCATATACATCCACCAACTCGGGGTAATGCGGTGAACCCAGTTCTTCTTCACCTTCTGCCAGCAGCATCAGGTTTACCGGTAATGTACCGTTGACCTTGATGATTGAGTCGAGGGCATTTAAAAACGCCCGCTCAGGACCTTTCTGGTTAGTGGCACCCCGCGCCATCATTACCCGGCCAAAATCCCTGTCAACAAGCTTGCCTTCAAAAGGCGGGCTTTCCCAGTCATCTTCATTTACCGGCTGCACATCGTACATCATGTAAACTAGCAGGGTTTTTTCTGCGCCGGCATCATAATAGCCCCACACACCCGGATGACCGGAGGTGGGTACAAGGGTGGTTTCTGAAAAACCGATGGCTGCCAGGTCGTCCCGTAATAACTCAGCCATTTCGGTGATGCCGATATTTTGTGCGCTGATTGAGGGCTGACTCACCCAACGTTGAAGGTTTTTGAAGTGACCTTCCAGGTTTTTGTCTATATGGGCGTAGACACCCTCATGCTTACCTGTGTAGGCTTCAATCCGGCTAAAATCATAAGCATCACTACTGGCAAGTGAATAGCTCGGGTATTCATCCGCAGCAATTACCGCTGATGTCAGCAATAGTCCGAGACAAAAGCTCACATTAAGAATACATTTCATAGTCAGAACACCAATTATTTAGTCAATAAGTCGGTCTCAGCCCGGTCCTTCGCCTTTAAACTCAGGCATCCGCTTCAGTTGGTTAACGAATTCTTCAGAATTTTTTCGCGCTGCATCCTTTTCAGCCTTGGTCATACAGGTTTTGGTTTTAATGTGAGTGCCGGTTTTATATTCTGAAACACAAATTAATTCCTCACCCTCTGGTGTTTCTGCATTAGCAAAATCTACGCTGGATTGTTTAACTTTAGGCTGGCTACTGGCACAACTGCTGAGAACTAGTGCTGCGAATATCATTATGAGGGCTTTTTTCATTTTTACTTATCCTTTAAACATCACAGTATTGTGACATAGATCAGACCCGACTTATATGACATTTATTACAGTATCAGTTATTCAAAGCAAAACATCATCACAAGTTTGTTTAAAGTATAAATACGCTTAAGGAAATTCTCATGAATCGAAACATCAGCCGTCTCGCTGTCTACGCAACCCTTTGCATCACTTTTCTTGCTGCCTCAGGCCAGGCAGATGAAGGCATGTGGCAACCACAGCAACTGCCGGAAATTGCGCAACAGTTAAAAACTGCCGGGCTAGAGCTTGATCCCGGTACGCTCACAGAATTAACCGGGTTTCCGATGGGGGCGATAGTTAGCCTGGGAGGCTGCACAGCGTCTTTCGTCTCCCCAAAGGGGCTGATAGCCACCAATCATCATTGTGTATACGGATCAGTTCAATACAATTCCACTGAAAAGAATAATTTATTAAAAAAAGGTTTCCTGGCAAAGACACTCAACCAGGAACTACAGGCCACCCCGGGTTCACGAGTCTATGTCACCGAAGAAATAACTCAAGTTACCGCAGATATAACCGGTGACATGGGTACTGGCATTTCTGGTATTGAACGCTATAAAACAATTGATAAAAACAGCAAAACCCTGGTTGCGGAATGTGAACACGATGACCGTTATCGCTGCCGGGTAGTTAACTTCCACGGCGGCATGGAATATTACCTGTTTAAGCAGTTAATGATTCGGGATGTACGCCTGGTATACGCTCCTGCCACCAGTATTGGTAAATTTGGCGGCAATGTTGATAACTGGATGTGGCCACGGCATACCGGAGATTTTGGGTTCTACCGTGCTTATGTAGGCAAAGACGGCCAACCAGCAGATTATAATGAAGATAATGTTCCTTATGAACCGGAGCACCATTTAATAATTAGCGCAAAAGGTGTTGCCGAAGGTGACTATATTATGGTCCTGGGTTATCCCGGCCGGACCAATCGCTATAGAACCGCAGCCGAAGTAAAAAATCAATTCACCTGGTCTTATCCAACGGCTAAAGCCTACCGTGAAGATTATATCGATATCATTAAGTCCAATTGTGCTGTGGGCAGCGACACACGCATCAAGTATGAGAGTAATCTCGCCGGCCTGGCTAACTATGCTAAGAATTACGGCAGCATGATAACCAGCTATAACAAAGGTACTACCCAGCAGCGCAAAGACCAACTGGAAAAAGATTTATCCAGCTGGATAGCAGAGCTACCTGATCGCAGTAAGCTCTATAGTTCTTCTTTAAAAGAACTCGAGCAGCTGATACTGCAAGGCCAGGAATACCAGGATCGGGACATGGTACTGGCTTATATGGGAAGAACCACCATGATGAGTACGGCCTACGCCTTGTATAAACTGGCTAATGAATCCCAAAAACCTGATCTCGAACGAGATAGCGGCTATCAGTTGCGTGATCTACCACGTTTTGAGCAGCGCATGAAATCTATAGATCGCCGTTATGATAGTGACATTGACAAAGCTTTACTCCTGCACTTTATCAAGTTGTATGCCACCATCCCGCATATTCAGCATGTCAAATCCCTGGATAACTTTTTTGATATAAGCAAAGAATCCAGTATCGAGTCATTACGAAAATTACTCGATGGTATGTTTGCTGAAACAAAACTGGGCGATGAAGAAACCCGCCTGGCCTGGATGAATAAGTCACCGGCAGAATTCAACAACAGCAGCGACCCCTTTATCAAACTGGCCGTGGCCACATTTAAGGAAAGGGAAGCAATTAGTGAAAAGGCTAAAGCACTATCTGGTGATATCCAGGCTTACCGTCCAAAATACATGCAAGCCCTGATCGCATTTTATAATGATCAAGGACTACCGGTTTATGCCGATGCCAACAGCACCCTCAGGATCACCTATGGCAATGTAAAAGGTTATTCACCCGAGGATGGTATCACCGCAACACCTTTCACAATGCTGGAAGGTATAGCTGCCAAGCAAACAGGTGAATATCCATTCGCTTCCCCGCAAAAACTGCTGGAGTTAATCGAAAAACAGCAGTACGGGAAATACCTCAAAAAGGACCTCGGTTCAGTCCCGGTAAATTACCTGGGTACACTGGATATCACCGGCGGTAACTCAGGCTCACCAACATTAAATGCAAGGGCAGAATTTGTTGGCCTGGTATTTGATGGCGTTTATGAAAGCATCATTGGTGACTGGGATTACGACAATGACCTAAACCGGTCAATTAGTGTTGATTCACGCTATATGCTCTGGGTGATGGAGTATGTGGACGGTGCCGATAATGTGCTTGATGAAATGGAAATAGTTTACCAGTGAGACCTCTGGTCTATTCATGCACAGCATTGGGTAGTTCGAGTGTTTTCCAGTGATACCAGGGACTTTAAGTCCTAAATATAGACAGGGCTTAATTAACCGAGGGTGACACTCTTAACAGCTGACCGTCTTCACTATCAGTCAACAGGTAAAGGTAGCCATCGGCTGAAGCCCTGACTTCACGAATTCTCTGGTCGAGTTCAGTGAACAGGATTTCCTGTGACGCCACCTTGCCGCCTTGCATAACCAGTCGGCGGACACTCTTTTCTGCCAGGGTAGCTACAAACAAATTACCTTTCCAGTTTTCAAAAACAGCACCTGTGTATTCGCAAAATCCGGAAGGTGCAATAGAGGGTGTCCAGTGAATCACCGGCTGTTGCATTCCGGGGGCCTCGGTATAGGGCGTAACATAGGCGCCAGAATAATCCATGCCAAAGCTGATCGCCGGCCAGCCGTAGTTATTACCGGGTTCAATAATATTCAGTTCATCACCACCGCGAGGGCCGTGTTCGTGCAGCCAGACAGTGCCATCAGCGGAAACCAGCAGGCCTTGAGGGTTACGGTGACCATAGCTCCAAATTTCAGGTAACGCCCCCTCACGGCCTATAAAGGGATTATCGGAAGGAATCGTACCGTCTTTATTTATTCGAATCAATTTACCGAAATGGTTATCCAGGGATTGTGCTTTTTCACGATAATCAAAACCCTCTCCCACTGTAATCAGTAACGTCTGATCGGGTAAAAATGCCAGCCGCCCGCCAAAATGATGGGGTGTATCTTTACTGGTCGATGCTGTGAAAATAATGTTGATGTCTTTAAGTGTATTCTCTATAAGTCTTGCACTGATGACCCGGGTTGAATTTGCACTTTTCGTACCCGTTGATAATGAAATGTATAAGCGCTGATTTAGTGCAAAGTCGGGATCAAGGATGATATCCATCAAACCACCCTGCCCGCCTACAAACATATCGGGCAGATTGCCGATAGCCTGTTGCTGGAGTTTCCCGTTACTTATACGGCGCAGTTGTCCAGAGCGTTCTGTTACCAGCATGTCTCCATCCGGTAAAAAGGCTATGGCCCACGGATAGGATAAACCATCGGCTACCAGTTCAATTTTATACTCCCCGGCACTGGCTGTTCCCAGGAGGAGACATAGCAGAAAGACTTTGAGTAGGTGCTTCATTTAAACACCCCTGTTTTGAGACAGGCGGGTATATACCCAACCACCAGCGAGGCCACAAAGGGCAATAAGCAACATACCGAAACTCGTCCGTGCTGCAGCAAACAATGTAGCGCCCATAAAGTATTTAATCAGCATCAACGCGGCAGGTAACGAAGTAAAACCCGCAGCCAGATACCACCAGTCTTGCTTGCCGCCCAGGAACCGCCTACACAAAGCCGCGACCACGAACGCAACCAGGAAAGCTCCCGTGATCAACAGGAATAAAGCGGGCATCAGGCCAACTAGATCGTGAACAGTGGCGAGAAGCCTGTCTCTCAACGAAACCCTAAGGCCAAAACTCAAAATATCTGCCAGCACCAACTGTGTTCCGACCATACTAGCCAACAAGTAAGTGGTCAAAACGGCAAACATAAAATGCATAAATGGTGGGATAAACTTCATGGTCCATCAGGCCTTATTTTGTTTAGAATTGTTGAGAGCTTTAAACAGACTAACCAACTTAGTAATAATCCGCACCAAACAATTAAGAATAATCCTGCATAATTCACTATTGCCCCGTTAACACATGCCGGTAAGTGAGCTAATACTGAGATGATACGTCATCCAATATATTCACTGGGCTCAGAATTCATTCTTGAACAGCAAACAGGATCGCAGTGATAAATATAGAGGAAAAACACATAAAACAAAAAATCCTCTTGCAAATCAACAGTCTTAAATACAAGATGTATTAAATGGCTCTGCATATATGGAATATTTCCCAGGTAATCAGGTATTTTCACCTAATTCAAAGTTAGGGTTACAATCAATTCATGGAGAAAAATTTAGAACATAAACTAATAAAACTGGAACTATACCTTTTAAAACCTGAAATCAGATCGTCAGAATCAGAGCTAAGCTACTTGCTCTCTGACAATTTCTTAGAATTTACAAGTACTGGTGATAGCTTTGGCAAAGCTGAAGCTCTAGCAAGGATACCAGGTGAAACCTCACCAGAATTCACTTCAAACAGTTTTGAGGTGCGTGAACTGGAAGAAAATGTTGTTCAACTCATATATAGGGCAACAATAAAATTTCCAGCTAAAGAAACCATCCATTATTCGCTTCGTAGCTCTATTTGGAAGAAAAATAATTGTGGTTGGCAAATGGAATTTCATCAAGGAACACCCTGTGCCCCATTCTAAACACAACCCTAACCAGACAATCAAATATGCTCCCCCTGCTCGCTGGATGCAGAAGTTCTGTGCCGTTTATTGTGTGCGTTATACGGCATGAAAATAATTCTCTACATTTTGCTAATTTCCAGCCCAACTATTGGTATGGCTCAAACCGCCGCTGAGGGTAGTTACATTGTTGTCAGAAGCGCTCTTAAAGACTGTTCAGAATGGGGGAATCGGATTTTAGATGTAGTTAAAATCGAAAACCAGGCAACCATCACGATATTAGAAATGCCCGGATTTTCCGTTGTGGGCTTGAGCCGCGACCAGTTGGAGAATGAATTATCTGAGGCCATTAATAAAATTACCGGTAAAAGTCCAGAGACCCTCTCGGTGGATATCCTGACTTCGGATGAGGAGTATCAGGCTATCGCGAAAGAATACCTCTTTAGTCTCAGAATGTTAGTTGATGGAAATTGCCCATACCGGAAGACTAATGACCCCGAAGAGATTCAAGAAGAGGACCTGGAGAAAATGCGATTGAAGGACATTTCCAAACGTATTGCAGTGAGGAGCATGCATACCAAATCGTTTAAGTCGGTTTCACCCGAAAACTGGCTCCACCAAACGCGGATTCGCCGCACCACTTAACAAAGGTTATTAGATGCCTATGAATAATGCTACTCAAAGAAAGATGATCGCGGCTGGAGCAATCCTTTTTTTATTTGGTTTATTTACGGGATTTGTTGTTCCAGGGTTTGTGAACCCTCGAATGGGCCTGGCAAGCCATCTTGAAGGTATGATGAACGGCACTTTCCTTATTGCCCTCGGTGCAGCATGGTCATATGTTGTGCTTTCCCCAAGGCTGGAGAAAATAGCTTTCTGGCTCATACTGTACGGTACTTTTGCTAATTGGTTTTTCATAACGCTAGCAGCAATATTAGGTACTAGTGAAATGACACCTATTGCAGGCAAGGGCTACAACGGTGAAATCTGGCAAGAGCAATTAATAACATTCGGCCTTGTAAGTGTAGGCCTTACAATGGTATTTGGGTGTGCAATGGTAGTTTATGGTCTATCACAACGTAAATAGACCAGCACTAAAGAGGCTGGCATTTCGAGTTTTAGAAAAAGACCAGATCTATCAGGAATTCACAAATGCATCAATACCTATTGCCGCATTTTTGCCACCGGCAACATCATTGGCAATATCACCGCCAATAAATATCTTGCCAACCGCTGTAAGCTGGCGCTGATCGACTTCGAATTTACCCCAATGCTGTTTCAGTTAATCGGAGATTTCCTGTGGCAGGAAGCTGAAGTCACCGGACTGACCAATGGCGGAAATGATTGAGTCATAGGTGTCGGTATGCATACGGTCTTCCTGTAATAGGCAGGATAGGCACTCGACAGAAGCACTCCCGTTTTTGCCATGAGTTGAAGTTGAAGATTGCTGACAGAAATACAAGCAACGTTACTTAAAATCGACTGATTTGGCCCAACATTATGTAAATCTATCTAGTAATAATTTATTTTTTTGCATCAAATCTGTTTCAAGGGTTCTAACCTTTTGCATATACAATTCTGTCGATGGCGATAACATGCGATCCCGTAAGAAAATAAAACCATATCCCAACTTAAGCTGAGTATCACCGCAAGGTAAAATTTGTATCTCTCCACTAGCAAGCCATGGTTCTAATTGCAAAGGAGAAGCAATACTAATAGCATCACACCCTGATACAATCGCTCTCGCCGAACTAATGTTATCTATCTCAATGGATGGAATTACATCTCCTGATTTTGCTTCTATTGAATGCTGGCCTAAAATCAGATCTTTTGCACGAGGTGGTAGCCGAAGTGATACCAGAGGATAGTTATTAAGCTCTGATTTTAAAAATTTGTTGCATTGTGACAATGGATGGCCTTTTCGACAGAAGTAGACCATATCATGTTGAGCAATTAGCTCTACCTCTACCTCATCAATCTCTTTCGCCATAGAAATCTCAGCGATCCCAATATCAACTTCACCAGATAACACAAGATCAGTCACCTCACGCCAGCTAGTAACGATAGTCTTATATTGTACATTTGGATGTAATTTGGCTAGCTCGGCTAAGGCTTTATTAGCTGATGTTTCTGCAGCATGTGGTCCGATAGCAATAGACAAATTACCAGTATCAACACTTTTAAGAAGTTGAATTTCACGTTTTAACTCATCAGTCTCCCCAAAGATGGTTTTTGCACGAATCAATAATGACTCACCATATATTGTCGGCGTTATGCTGCCACCTCGTTGGCGATTAAATAACTTTACTTCTAGTAATATCTCAAGTTTTTGAATACTTCGAGAAAAGGCTGGCTGACTGATATGCTGTGATTCTGCAGCCCGCCGGAAATTACCGTATTCATATAGTGCAATTGCATGAGCTAATTGAGTTAATGTAGTCATAATGCATTTAAGGTATCACATGTAACATTACAATGCATTTTACATGGCTAAATTGCGTAATGTATTATGCTGCGAAGTTAACCATTTAGATGATTTCAGCTTCTGGTTTAATGTCGTAACACCTTAGGGCCAACGAATAGACTTTAATTTCACGGCTAATCAGTTCATAACACAAGATGGAACTCATGAGAAAACCATATTTTTTTACCACCCTTATTTTTACTGTGATCAGTATATTTTTAACTGCTTGCAGCACACAAGCTCCCAACCAGGAACAACCTTCAACTGAAATAGCAAAGAAGCCAAATATTTTATTGCTGGTTGGTGACGATACTGCTTTTGGAGACATTGGCGCTTTTGGCTCAGAAGTTAAAACTCCGAATATGAATAAACTTGCTGATGCAGGCATCCGCTTTACAAACTTTCATGTATCACCCGTTTGCTCTGTTACCAGGTCAATGCTTTTTACTGGAAATGATAGTATCGAAGTAGGCCTGGGTGCTTTTGATTATTCTGTATATCCTCCAACCAGGGGAAAGAAGGGATATGAAACTTACTTAACTGATGATGCTGTCACTATTTCTGAATTATTGAAAGATGAAGGCTATGAAGTTTACAAAGTTGGAAAATGGCACCTGGGCGGTGACAAACCAGGAAGCAAAGGGCCTTTAGGATTTGGATTTACCAAAGAGTTTGGTATTTATTCTGGAGGTTCAAATCACTGGAATAATTTAGCCATGACACCCGATTTTCACGATCCAGATGGCTTAAATAAAAAACGTGTTGAAGAATGGACACTAAACGGAGAAGCATACGACAGGCCTGATGGAATATATTCTGGCGAAATCTACACAAACCAAATGCTAGAGTTTATAAAAGATGGGGTTAAAAAAGATAAACCCTGGTTTGCGTATATGGCATTTACAACTGCGCATTTCCCTATTCAAGCTCCTGAAGAGTTGATTATGAAATATTATCCTAAATACCTGGAATTAGGGTATGCAGGGTTGAAGAAAGCTAGATACGAGAGCCTCAAAGAACACGGGTTAATCTCTCACAAAGCAACAGAAGCACCATTTAACAATCTAACAAGAAAGTGGGAAAGCCTCTCACAAGAAGATAAAGAAAAACAAGCAAAAATAATGGCGACTTATGCTGCAATGATTGAAGACCAAGATTCTAGAATAGGTCAGATTTTAGATTACCTTAAAGCATCTGGTCAGCTAGACAATACATTGATTGTCTATGTAACTGATAATGGACCAGAAGGATTAGAGCCTACCAATCCAAAAACAGGTAATCCAGAGCTGGCAAAATGGATTGAAAATCAATTTGATTCTTCTTTTGAGGCAATTGGTACAGCCAATTCAGAAAATGTCATTGGCACATCGTGGGCAAATGCCGCAACAGGTGGACTGCAATGGTGGAAATGGTTTATTGGTGAAGGTGGGATTAGAGTACCAATGATGGTGGTTCCCCCTGGCGCATTTAATGAAAAATACGCTCGTTCAGGTGAAAAATCTAACGCTGTTGCGTATGCAAAAGATATCCCAATGACTATTCTCGAATATGCAAATATTAAGCATCCTATGACCGAATACAAGGGTAGGGAAATTGTACCTCCAAGCGGAATAAGCATGAAGCCATTTTTAGATGGAACATCGGAAGTCGTAAGATCAGAAAAGGACTGGTGGGCATTTGAATTGTTTGGAAATGGTTATGTTATGCAAGGGGAATTAAAAGCCATGAAAGTAAGAACTGGAATGTTCGGTGATGGCCAATGGCACTTGTATAATGTAGTAACGGATCCATCTGAAACACACCCATTAGAAATAGAAAACCCAGAGAAATTAGAAAGCATGATCGCGTTATATGAATCTCATACTGCTAAAAATAATATTATTGAAGTAGATAAAGACTGGAATCCGTTCCAGGGAGCTAGTGAATAATAACCGATACTGCTTAAAAAATGCCGGCTCTGAAGGAGCCGGCATTTCTAATTTATATAAAGCCAAAATCTATCAAGAGCTCACAAATGCATCAATACCTATTGCCGCATTTTTGCCATCGGCAATTGCACTGATCGCATCGGCAACATCATTGGCAATATCACCGCCAATAAATATCTTGCCAACCGCTGTACGCTGGCGCTGATCGACTTCGAATTTACCCCAGTGCTGTTTCAGTTGATCGGAGATTTCCTGTGGCAAGAAACTGAAGTCACCGGACTGGCCGATAGCTGAAATGATTGAGTCATAGGTGTCGGTATGCATACGATCTTCCTGTAATACCGGCCGTGGTCGCTTGCCGTCTTCGGCTATCATCTCGGCTTCACCCCACTGAATGGTTACCTGGTCACTGGATTCTGCGTCTTCTATCAGTACCGGAATCGCCTGCAATACGAAGTTGCAGTTTTCTTCCAGGGCTTCTTTAATCTCGTCCTTATCGGCTGGCATATCCACGATGCGGCGACGGTACAGTACGGTTACATCCGCACCCAGGCGACGACAGACGCGGGCCGCATCCATGGCAACGTTACCACCACCGATAACCGCAACATTTTTACCAACGCCCGGGTCTTTATGACTGGCAACATCATTCAATACCGTCAACCCGGATAAAACACGCGGATGGTCTTCACCCTTGATGCGCATACTGGATGGCTGGTCCATGCCGGTAGCGATAAAGATGGCATCACTCTTATCCATCAACTGTTGGAACTCAATATCATGACCGATTTTGGTGTTGTACTTAACCTCAACCCCAAGGGAAACGATGTAATCGATATCTTTATCAAGTTGGTCGTCCGGCAAGCGATACGACGGCACGCCGTAGCGCAACATACCACCACCACTGGCGCCGGCCTCATAAACAGTAACACCATAGCCTTTCTTGCGCAGGTAATAAGCCGCGCTCATACCACCAGGGCCTGCACCCACGATGGAAACATGGTGGCCGTTTTCAGTGATTTCATCATTCAATATTTCGGCAAAACGTTCAGCAGGAACCTGATCAACGATATAACGTTTCAGCCAGCGAATTGCCAATGGTTTACCGAAGGTACTGATGGTACAGTCGTCTTCGCAACGGTGCGTACAGATACGCCCACAGGTAGCTGAGAAGGGATTGGTGTCATAAAGAAGACGCAGGCCTTCTTCAAAATTCTCTTCACGTACCGCACGTATATATCCGGGGATGTCCATATTCGCAGGACAGGTGGCGACACAGATTTCGCATTCAATACAGCGGTCGGCTTCTACTACTGCCTGCTCATGAGTATAACCGGCGACTACTTCATCAAAGGATTTCAAACCTTCATCAGGTGACAGCATTTCCATTTCAGGGCGCACCAGCTTGAGTAAGTCGTACTCCGGGTGGCGACGATAGCCATGTTCGCTATCCTGCCAGCTGGTCTCATCTACTCCGGGGGTAAAACGGAAACTGTCCGGATCATCCGCGGCCCAGGTATATTCATTACTCATTCGTAATGAGCCAGTGGTACAAATATCCACACACAAGGCACACCAGCAGCAACGTCCGTAGTCAAAACGCGGAACCAGTCCACTATCACCTTTTTTACTGTCTTTAGCAGCAATTTCGACCATATCAATAGCGTTGTTCATGCAGATTTCTTCGCAGGTACCACAGCCAACACATTTTTCTATGTCATTGATATGGAATCCGCGATAGGCATGTGCACCTTCCCGATTCAGGGTGGGCTTGCTCTGCGTGTAAGGCTTTTCGAAAGCCCGCTGCCAGACATAAAAGGGAGATGTTAGATCTTTCAGTTTCATTTCTTTATCCCAAACTAACGTTCAATCTCTGGCGGATAGGTATGCAGTGATACCATCAAACCAGCGACATCAGCAATATTGACGCCCACAACCAGCTTTTCCATCACCGCAATGGCGTGGGTGTAACTGGGGCCGCGAATAGTGACCCGGCGCAGGTACTCGCTGCCGTCGGATACCAGGAAGTAGCCGTACTCGCCGCGGGTACATTCAGATTTAACATAGGTCTGTCCGGCAGGAATTTTCCAGTGCAGTACATTCGGCAGGTCGGCATGGAACGAACCTTTGGTTGGCATCTGTTCAAGCATCTGGCGAATCAAAGAAATACATTGATGCATTTCCTGGTAGCGTACCAATGTACGGGTATAGGCATCGGATTTATCGGCAGTAATCACTTCAAAATCCAGCTGGTCGTAAACCAGGTAGGGGGCATCTTTCCTGACATCCCGTTTAAATCCGCAAGCGCGTGCATTCGGACCAACGATTCCATAAGGATCAACCATTTCCGGGTCAATAATACCCAGATCCTGGGAACGCATTTTGAAGATATGGTTATTCAGGGCAACCCTTTCAATTTCATACAGCAGTTTTTCAATGCCATTCATTACGCTCAGCGCGCGTTCGCTAAAACCGTCAGGTAATGGCGCACGCACACCGCCGGGGGAGATGTACATATGGTAAATTCGAGCGCCCGTCATTTCTTCAAACAGATCCAGCATGTAATCGCGATGGGTAACAGTCCATTGATAGACCGTGCTCATACCGAAGGAACCGCAAGCGCCACCCAGCCACATCAGGAAGCTGGCAAGACGCATCATCTCGAGATTCAGGCAGCGCAGCCATTCGGCACGCTCAGGCACTTCAATGCCAGCCAACTCTTCTACCGCCGCCGCATACATATATTCATTGAATGTGGGTTCCGGTACAGCAATCCGGCAAACCACCGGAAAATTCTGGATATAGGTACGCCGTTCCATCAGCTTTTCAAAGCCGCGATGGAGGTAACCCACATGGGTTTTGCACTCCACCACATCATCTCCGGAGAGTGTCAGTTCGAGCGACATGTTACCGGTAATACCCGGGTGCTGGGGGCCGTGCCAGAGCTTGGTAAACTTACCGCTTTCCAGTTCGGCTTCAGAGTAGCGTTTTAAATCAAACATAGCTTAGCTCTCCCCTCTTTCGGGGTACAAATTGTCGCGCATGGTCTGTTTAATGTCCTGGGATTCCCTGCCGTCGCGCTTGGCAAAGCGGTCTTCACAGAATTTGGCAGTATCAAATTCACGCAGCATGGGTGGAATTCCATCCCAGCCTTCAAGTACAAATTCTTCATCAACACGGGGGCTACCGGGGAAGTCGATACCGTACATTTCTTTCAACTCGCGCTGATAGGTCCATCCCTGTGCCCAGAGGTGGTGAATGGAATGCATACTGGGATTTTCCCGGGTGATATCCACCTGCACGCCAATATTGGTGGCTTTGTCGTAGTTGTAGAGCATATAGTTGAGACGGAAAAAACCATCCTCTATGTAGTCGATTACAGTCACAAAGCTGAGATGTACAAAACCTTCATGGGTTTTTAAGTACATCAGGGCACTTTCGAGCCTGTCCCTGTCAACCCGCAGGAAACTTAAGTCGTCTTTTTGATGCATCACCTGGTCACAGTCAAACTGCCGGGTCATGCGTTCACATAATTCTTGCATAAACATAGTGTTCACCAATTGTAATCCGGCATATCCCATTTTTTAATGACTTTCTTCTGATTGGCTTTATACCAGTCGAAATCTTTTACATAGCGATTGGCACCGTCACATTCGCCTGCTTTAATTTTGCGCTTGAGCTCCATAAAACCCGCCAGCAGGGCTTCTGGCCGCGGCATACAGCCGGTGATATATAAATCAACAGGAATATAGCGGTCCAGGCAATTAATGGTGTTGTAGCTGTCGTAGTACATGCCGCCATTGATGGTGCATATACCCAGGCCGATAACGAACTTCGGACCCTGCATCTGTTCATAACTACGGATGATGCGTTTTAGTGTTTTAACCGATGAATAACCGGCAACAATTAATACCGATGCCTGTCGGGGTGTCGGCCGCATCATCACCCCAAATCGATTGGCATCAAAACGCGAGGTCATTAACGGATTGAGTTCGATCGCGCCACAACCGGTTCCGAAAGCCAGCACCCAGAGTGAGTTGGCGCGGATCCAGTTGTGGAAACGCTCAACAAATTCGAGTGAGTAAGGCTCATACGGTACCGGTACTGCATCACAGAACAGTTGCTGTTCTTCCGCAGTCAGGCCCGCATTTTCGAGCTTGATCAGGTTTTCCCTGTTGTTACCAGGATTTTTATCTTGTTTGTTCATACTGTTCCCCAGTACTGCATATAAAGTACTGCGATAATGCCTACCAGTGTGGGCACGCCTAAAAAGAAGCGGATGGAATTTTCTACCTTAAAGCGCGGGAAAGCCACGCCGATTAAAACCGGGATCATATAGATAGCCCAGGTTTTCAGCACCATGATGGGTAAGTTCGTGGCACCACCGAAAAACAGGTTCATAAACAGTACCAGTTTGGCACCGGCAAAGATCGCACGGTTGGTTTGCAGTAACGACAGATAGGCGCTGTGATATTCGGTTGGCGGACCAATCGGAATCTCGTTGGGCGCAGTCACCAGGTCAAACGGCGGATACATCGACATGCCGAGGAAGGCAAACATCGCTGCCAGCACTGCAAACGGGTTGGTAAACAGGGTCCAGTTGTAAATAGAGCCCTGTTGGGCGGCAACAATCTCCGTAATCGAAGCGGTTTCGTACTGCATGAATACCGCAATTACTGCCAGTGCAAACGGTACTTCAAAAGCGGTCATCTGCGCCAGTCCACGGGCAATACCCATGGGTGCATAGGGATGGCCACTCTCACCGGCACCCAGCGCCATGCCCAGCTGGCCGAAAAAGATAAAGTACATGACCAGCAACAGGTCACCGGCAAAATGGAAATTGCCGAATATTTCACTACCGTAGATCACCGGTATAAACGCCAATGTGCCAAGTCCACCGGTTAAGCGGAAGACCGGACCGAGGTCAAACATATAACCATGGGTAACCGCTGTACGCCTGCCGTAAGTCTGGATAATATCCAGGAAAGGCTGGTAAATCGGAATGCCGATCCGACCCTGTACCCGCGCCATGGTTTTGGCGATAAAAGCGTAAAGCAGCAATCCGTAAACTAGCACCACCAACACTGTGACGATGTAATAAAAAATACTCAGAGCCCAGTTCATTACAGTGTCCTCACGGCGAGGTACATTACGCCGATATAAAACAGAATTAAGCCGGCATAGGTCTGTCCGTTACCGGTATAGAACCTGCGCAGCGAAGCACCGACGGTATGCCCCCATTCGGAGACCCCATTCCAGAAGCGAGTTGCATCCGGCCGGGTTAAAAAGCCAATGGCTTTGTCATAGAACGCATAGAAGTTATACGCATAATGTGTAGTCGCCGGGGTAAAGGGCCTTTCCGCCGCGAACACAATATTGAACTGTTTCACTTTCTGTACTTTCATCTTCTTCGAAACCAGCCACAGCAGGATTGCCGGTGCCATAAACAGGACACCTACAATATTCATCACCAGGAAGCCATTCCAGTAACCATTTTCAGTGATCAACAGGTAGCCTTCCCAGGTAAAGGTTGAGGCCATGAACGGAGCTACAGCATCAGAAAGCGGCTGGATCAGGATGTTCGGGAACATCGAGAAGGCCATTATCAGTACCATAAAGGTAATCTGTGGAATCAACAGGGCCAGAGGGGCTTCTTTGACATGCTCGTGTTCGCTCTTGCGCTGCCCCAGGAAAATGGTATGGATCAGTTTGAACAGGTAGAGGAAAGCCACCGCACTGGCGAAAAATGCCAGCCCAGCCTGCAGATACCAGCCCCGCTCAAGTAAAGCATTGTAGAGCAGCCATTTGCCGCCAAAACCCAGTAAGGGCGGTACACCGGAGATAGTGATAATACCAATCAATACTGAAATAAAACTGATGGGCATATTTTTTATCAGACCGCCCATCTGGTACATATAACGGGTTTTAACCCGGTAAAGTACACCGGCAATAGCGAGGAATATAAGGCCCTTATACAACAGGTGGTTAACTGCCAGGTACATAGCTGCAACCCAACCGGTATGGTTGGCTATAGCGAACGTAGTAACTATATAACCAAGCTGGCCAATACTTGAATAAGCCAGCAGGTGTTTAATGTCTTCACTCATGGCCGCCATGATCGCACCGGCCAGTGCCATGATCAGCCCAACCCAGCCAACGACGGTAAGGATGGTATCCATGTCGTTCAACTGTGCGGTCATCTGTGTACCAACGACAAACAGTCCAAACACACCGGCTTTACTGACTACCGATGACATCATCGCGGTAAAGTCATCATCACATTCTGCATAAGCATCTGGCAGCCAGACATGCACGCCCAGTCCACCCATCTTGATAAAGAAGCCTGAAAGCAGCAGGATAAACGGCCAATTGGAAACAATACCCGCCTGACCAATAGCTGAAAGCTGCATGGAACCGGTTTGTGCATAAATTAGCGCAAAAGCAAACAGGATCAAAAAGGCGCCGGCGATGGAAAAGACCAGGTAAACCAGGGATGGCCGGGTGGCTTTTTTACCCAGGCTCACCAACAGGTATGAGCTGACAGTCATCAGCTCCCAGGCGAGGAAGAAGCCCAGCATGGTTTCTGCCGCAAGCAAAGTACCCAATGACAGTACCAGCATCACAAACAGGGGGTAAAATCCGGGTCTTGCAGTGCCCTGCTGGTAAGTAGATGCTATCAGTATCAGGATGGAACCCGGCAGCAGCATCAAGCCGAAAATCCAGTTGAGACCATCCAGTGAAGGGATCAAATAGACGCTATAGGCAATAATAACCAGCAAGGAAGCAATCTGTTTAAGCCTTTCACCCAGGCCATCAATAAGCATCAGCAATAAACCTGCGTAAACTGGCAGCAAAGCCATCACCGGCAGGTCAAAACTGCTGGCCATTACCTGCCCGCAAGCGAGTAACAAACCAACAAACAAGACCACGGGCAGCCATTGCCGATTACCACTACTCGAGATATCCAGCGCTTTATCAGACTGACTGCTAACCGCTTTTCCAAACCAACGAAACAGGTAAACCACTTCCAGCAGCGATCCCAGCAGGATAAAGAATACCCAGCCATGTTGCTGGTATTCCATCAGGCTCATTACCAGCTGCCATTTCGCCCAGAAAGTGGGGAATGGCGGCAGGCCGGCCAATGCGGTGATCAAAAACAGGAAGGCAATGATCAGTACAGGTTTGCTGCGCAGTTGTGACCAGTCGCCAAGTTCACTACCCTTGATGATTCCAGCCAGCCAGAACAAGCCGGCTTTGGCAAGGAAATGACTGATAAACAGACCGCCCACAACCAGTGGAATATATTCTGTTAAAGAGAATTTAGTCAGCAGGGCTAATGCTGTCACCATTAAGCCAAGCTGGCCAACGGATGAATACCCAAGTAGACGCCGCGGGTCTGACTGGCGCAAACCGATAAAGTTTGAAGCCACAAAAGTCAGCAAACCGGTGGCTGCAATCACAGGTAAAAATGAGGTCAGCAACGGCAGGATTTTATACAGTGCAAACAGGTAAGCGGCGGAAACACCAACCGATAGTAGCGCGGCAATACCTGCAGGAGCTGCCTGGTATACATCCAGCCCCCAGCCATTGGCCGGGAAGGGTTTGAGCTCAACCAGGATGGCACCCAGCACCAGCATTAATGCCGCCGTGCCGAAGGGGCCGGTAATCATTTCCTGATGAATGATCAGGTCATCAATATTTAAGGTACCAGTCTGGTAGTACAACAACATGGTACCCAGCAACAGGAATCCGGAAGCCATAGTACCTGCAATGACATATTTAAAGCCGGCTGAAAGCGCAATCGAATTAGCACGCATGGCAACCAGCACGAAACTGCTGACCGCAGTGATTTCAACAAAAATAAACAGGTTGAACAGGTCACGTGTCATCACCATGCCGTTGATACCCATGATCCAGACAATAAACAGGATCATTGCCGAAGCATGTTCTCTAAGCTCATCAAACATATACCTGGCACCGAACAGGGCAGCCGTGTTGACAGCTAGTAAAACAAAGGCTTCAGCCAGGCCAAAGCGCAGGTTGATAGCAAATGGCGGCTGGATGCCGGCAGTAATAATTTCAACGGCTGGTGCGCCGCCGATCAAAGTATAAAAGTGATAGGCGCTGATAATCACAAAATACAATAAACTTGCAAACATTACCTGCCCGGCAAAGCGCGGGGACCTGGCATGGATCAGGGGCAGCAGAAAGCCTGCGCCCAGCGCAATAATAATGATATTCAGCGGACTCAGGAGTTCAGTTACCATTTCTGTTCTGCACAATCGTCAATAGAGAGGGAATTTTTAGCCTGGTGGATTTTGACCGCATAGGAGAGCATGACCGCAGTCACACCTAATCCAATCACGATTGCCGTCAGTACCAGCGCGGAGGGAACCGGGTCGACCATTTGCATGCCATCGACTGCATCATCAAAAATCGGGGCCGTACCGCCGGTGATATAACCCAGCGCAACCATAATCATGTGGATGCCGGTATCCATTAAGGAGAAACCAATAATCATGCGAATGATATTTTTATGGATAAACATCGCCCACAAGCCACTCAGGATAAGTAAAAACCCGGTTACCAGGACAATATTTGCCAGGGGTAGATTAAATTCAAACATAGTTATTCCCTACTCCCTGAACTTCTGTAATAGGCTGCCGAGTTCTGAACCAACTTTCAGGCCCACCAGGATATAAATCAGCGGGATCAGGCCGGCACTGAAGAGTGAACCGAATTCACCCAGTCCAAGTACCCGGTTATCGAGAAAACCACCGGCCAGGATGACACCCAGCACCCCCAGCACCACATAGGTGAAGCCGGACAGGGATTCGATCTTCATTAATAACTTATGGCTGATGGAATCATTGGGCCGGGCCAGCATGAAGAATAGCAAGGCAGAAGCGACAACCGCACCGCCCTGAAAACCGCCACCGGGGGTCAGGTGGCCATTAATAAAGATGTAAACACCAAACAGCATGATGATAGGAAACATAATACTGAGGGTTGTTTGCACAATTTCTGACGATTCTTCAACAACAAGCTTTTTGTTGGTGTTACGACGCCGGCGCAATAATAGTGAAGCGCCAGCCGCTGAGATGAATAGCACCGTAACTTCACCCAGGGTATCCAGTCCGCGGTAAGTAACCACAACCGAAGTTACCAGGTTGGCAGCGCCCAGTTCTTCTGCACCCTGCTCTACGTAGTATTGGGAAATACCGCTTAATTCACTGCGTTCGGTGAAGTTACTGGCAACATCGAAAAACAGGATAGCAATGAGGACCAGGGCGATAAGCATAAATAGTCTTTTTAACATTATGACTGCTCCTGCTCAGTGCCGGAAGAGTCGCCAGCATCAGTGTCAATTTCTGTTTCAGCCACAGTTTCAAATTCTTCCAAATGATCGATCACAGTAGTATCGGTTTTGAAAATACCCAGGCGGTGGGCCGCTCGTGCCAACGCATGCGATGATGCGGGGTTGCTGATCAGCACAAAGTAAATAAGTATGACCAGTTTCCAGGTCCAGCCGGGATGGTAAATTGCAATACCGGTTAATACCAGGATCAAACCCAGGGTTGTCGCCTTGGTTCCGGTCTGGATGCGGTTATAACTGTCGGGCATGCGCACAACACCGATACTGGCCAGCAGTAAAAAGATTGCGCCCAGCAGGATAACCAGGCTGCCAATTAATTCAGTCATTGGCTTTACTCCCGGGTTTACTACGAGTCTTGCTCAGGGCAAAGAGGAACACAACCGTGGTAATCCCACTGCCGATAGCCGCTTCTGTCATCGCCACATCCGGTGCTGCAAGAATCACATAGGTGACTGAGGCAAACAGACCAGCAAGGCCTGCGCTGACTATGGCAGCAACCATACTCCTTAGATAGGTTGCCAGTAGCGCACTAATTAAAATACCGATACAAAGCAGCAGGGTTAAAAATGTCAACATGGTTATAATCCCCGCTCAAGATAGCGTGCCACTGCGAGCACACTGAGGAAACTCAGCAGTCCATAAACCAGCGCCACATCAATATAGATAAAACGTGAACTGATATGCGCAATCAGCGCGATCAGGGCTATGGAAATCAGGGTCAACAAGTCGACTGCGATCACCCGGTCGACGACCGACGGGCCTTTGACCAGTCGATAGATACCCAGTGAAATAGCCACCATGATGATAAACATTGCTAGATTTAGGATGGTATCAGCCATACACCACCTTCAGGTATTTTTCAAAATGAGCCACACTTTCGCGAACATCATCGGCCGGGTTGGCCTCGCTGACGTCGATACAGTGAATGAATAAGGAATCATCTTTGATTTCCACCACCAGAGTTCCCGGGGTCAAAGTGATTGAGTTTGCCAAAGCCAGCCGGCCTACAGCCGTTTTTAAATCAGTTTTCACCTGAATAATGGCAGGCTGAAGATTCGGGTCAGGCTTTAGCACCAACCACGCAACATTCAGGTTTGCGATAACCAGTTCTTTCAGGAACAGGCCAAGGTATGCAACGTAGTAAATGAGTGATTTTGGACTAAAGCGAATACCTGAATAAGCTGTTGCAATATCCTTAAACGCAACAGCTCCGGCGATCGCCAGTACCAGCCCAAGCACCCAAACCTGCCAGGCGAGTGTGGAGTTAAGCATCAACCAGATAGCAAACAGGCTGACAAAAAGGCTTATCGTCACCCTGCCTTTTGCTGATTTAATTGTCTGTGTAGATTTTGTCATCATACTCGGACTCGAAATAGTTTTTGTGTGAGGCTTCTTCCCTGGCGAGTGCTTCAAACAGCGATTTCAGCTCGGGGGATTCAACCTTTTCTGCGAGGTCTGTATACAACAGGAAAGCGACCTGTTCACGTTTCATCGCAATAATTAGCGCATCCTGATAGGTCATTTCAGGGGTTTCTTCAACATCAACCAGGTAATCAGCCATCTTCAGGTCAAGAGGCTGTTTATGCGCGTTGTCCAGCGCCCCGTCCGTTTTGACTGCCAGCAGCTTATCTTTATGGCGCTGTTCTTCGGCGGCATAATCACGCATTAGCTGCTGTAACTGGATGCCGGGTGCCATATTTGACAGTTTCGTATAAAAATCAACTGCTTGTTGTTCACGAGCAATGGCATAATCAAGGATTTCTTCAACTGATTTCACAATTCTGGCCTTTGTTTTTGTGAAGGATATTCCTTCAGGTTGAAACCGCGTATATTATATTGTCTTAATGTATGTAAGGCAGTTGATCAAGGTCAAGCTTTCTGGATATAGAGACTAATACGGATATAGTAATCTGAGATTGAAGGGTTATAAGTCACTTTACGGGGATCTAGGTAATTGCCGCCACAGTCGGTCCATTCTTTTACAGATACAAAAGGACAAAGCCGGGAATATATCCCGGCTTTGCCTAGTACAAGGTCAATAATCCAGTTGTTACAACTGACCTGAGATAGTCTTAGTACCACCACCGCAGTTTAAGGTTGTAAGTCCTTGGGGCACCAACCACACAACGCTGAACCATGGTGTTATTAACCGGATCAAGCGCACCCAGTGCACCTCCCAGCGGTTGATCATAGATAGTAATACAGTAACCCTCATCAGTCAGGTTATTGCCATACAGGGTTAAGTCCCATTTTCCTGAATTTGCACTAATACCGACACGACCGTTAAACAGGGAATACGACTTCTGTACAGACTGCGGATTATTACTGCTGTTGGCACCAATATTCTGGTCATCAACAAACTGCCAGCCTGCACCAACAAACCACTGCATGCTCTCGCTCAGGGTCCCGGTCCAGTCGCCAGCCAATGAGGTCTGCCATTCGGGTGAATAAGTTTTCCTTTCACCCTTCAGGTCCTGTGAAGGTCCACCAGGCAGGCCCGGTGCATTAGCAAAACTTAAATACTCGGAATCCAGGTAGCTTATGCCAGCCATCAACCTTAACTGTCGCATTGGCATCCAGTTAATATCGGCTTCGATACCCTGTTGGCGCAGTTTACCGGCATTAACCACCACGAAAGACAGGCCATCAAAAAGGCGATCCTGGAAATCATCCAGGTCGGTCCGGTAGGCTGTAACATTGGCAGTCATGGTGCCTTCTAACAGCGTACTCTTAATGCCCAATTCATAGTTGGTGGTCTCTTCCGGACCAAAAATACGTTTCTGTCCCAGGGGTACACCACCGCCTTCTGAATTAAACCCACCAGATTTGTAGCCGGTTGAATAGGTAGCAAAGAGCATGGTCTCATCTGTCACAAACCAGCTGGCATTAGTGAAATAGGTGAATTTTGTGTCATCACGCTGCATCCCCAATACCTCTTCCGGAGCACGCACCAATGCCGCAAAAGGATTGGTTATGGCCTGGATAAAATCACCATCTTTCTGGTCATCGGTCCAGCGTCCGCCCAGGGTAATTGCCCATGATTCGGAAATATTCCAGGTTGCCTGTCCATAGGCTGCAAAACTCTCAAGATCCTGCTCAAAGAAGCTTTCGGTAAACCGGTCCTGCGGGAATTGCAGGCATTGCCCGGCTGCGGTTGCACCAAGGATGGCAAACACCACAGGAATGCAATAGCTGTCACCCGCATTGAAGGCCTGGACAATGTCATATGACTCATCGTAGTAAAATAGTCCCGCTACCCAGTCAATGGTTTCACCACCGGCTGATATCAGCTGGAATTCCTGGGAAAACGTATCGGTTTCATAGTCAGTAATACGCGGTGCAATATCCGTTGTTATACGAATGGCACTTTCAAAAACTGCCGCTTCCCAATTACGTACTGCAGTAATTGAACGCAAACGGATGCCGTTGGCAAAATCATAGTTCAGGTCAGCTGAAAAACCATACTGCTCATCATTCAGGGTATCTCTATGATCCTGGTTGATCTTCCAGTCATATGGGTCATCGGTTTCTGCATTCTGGCCAAATAGTGCATTCAGCGTGCCATTGAACACCGGGTTGGAAGTGGAGTTTAGTACTTCTATTGCAGTACCCTCGGAATTGATTTCGGCATAATCAACCGTAAGCAGTAATGAGAGGTTATCACTGAAATCAAAATTCAGTTTGCCCCGCATGACCAGGTCGTCACGGGCACCGAAATCCTTACCATCAAAGGTATTGTGGCCGTAGCCATCACGGTCTGCATATTTGATCGCGAATCGTCCGCTAACTGTTTCGCCCAGCGGTCCACTAACCATGGCACCAAGTTCGAGGGCATTATAATTACCGTATCCCAGTTCAAATGAGGCATTTTTCTCATCCGTCGGGTTTCTGGTAGTGATATTAAGTGCACCCATGGGTGTATTACGACCAAAAAGTGTACCCTGAGGGCCGCGCAGGACCTCCACAGATTCAACATCTAGCATGGTGCCAATGACAGACCCTGGGCGTGGATAGTAAACACCATCAATGAATACGCCGACGCTAGGTTCAATACCACTGTTGCCTACAGAACCTACACCACGGATAACGATTCGGTTATTGGTTTGCTGGGAAGAATTCGATATATAAAAATTGGGTGCCAGGCGCGCCACATCTTCGAGCGTTTTCACCCCTGTATCCTCAAGAAAATCGCCTGAATAGACTGATATCGAAATCGGCACCTCCTGGATGCTCTCTACCCGCTTTTGAGCAGTTACTACGACTTCTTCCAGGCGATAATTTTCTTCTTCATCGGATTCCTGCGCCACCAGCGGCATGCTGGCAACAGTAGCAAGGAATGTTGAAATTGCAGTAAATAATAATGTCCTGCGTCTCATGATTATTAGCTTCTCCCACGGTTAAATGTTTTTATAATTAATTTTATTACTGGCTATAACTATTTTACTAATCCTTACTCGAATAATATTAACATTCAAGCACCATTCTCAACACGCTGGTTTGGATCAGAAATCATACGCTACCCGATCTTAAATGAAACTGCAATATTTTAATTAATTAGAGTGTCGGCTAGTTGACTGCAATACTCTCGCAAGAAACTACGGGGCGGTTATGAATTGCTGAATATTTTGACTATCGCCGGGGAAGATACTGGCGTGGATTTACCGGCTTACCATTGGCACGGATTTCAAAGTGCAACTTAATCCGACCACTTTCACCGCGCCCCATCTCAGCGATTTTCTGACCGGCACGAATACTCTCACCTTCGGTAACCAAACGCACCCGGTTATGCGCATAGGCTGAAAGAAAACGGTCATCGTGTTTGATAATTATCAGTTCGCCATAGCCAAGCAGGCCATTGCCGCTGTATACCACCGAGCCACTGGCTGCCGCCCTGATAGCCTGCCCTTCCTTGCCAGCTATATCAAGACCGCTACGGGTAGGGTCACCTGCAAGGTAGGTTTCAATAATGGTGCCGTTGGTCGGCCATTGCCAGCGTACACTACTGCGGCTCGATGTAGTGCTCGAGCTTTTATCAATCGACTTGGGAGGCGTTTTGCTTGAGGTTTTAACCGGGGTTTTTGTGCTTGCCGTTTTTGAAGTTGTCGCTGCGACCGGTTTAGCAGCCACCTTTGTTGTACTTTTTGTAGTTGAGCCTGGTTTTAACGGTTGGGTTTTTACTGTTGCCGGTTTGCTGAACGGCTTTTGCCCCGGTTGCAAATGCAGTTTTTGTCCCGGATAGATAGTGAAAGGCTTTGTGATCCGGTTCCAGTCAGCAATACTATGATAATCGAGGCCATAACGAAAACCGATCGTGTATAAGGAATCTCCCCGTTTTACAGTATAGATAGCAGCTTGGGTATTCCCCAGTGGATGCTTCGATGTTTCCCCGCCTACTGCCCGTTCTTCAACAGGTGCTGCCCAGCGATTACTGCAGGCAGCCGTGCCAATAATGACTAAACAGAGTAATAAAATTAGACGGGAATTCAGCATATGAATTAACCCGGATGTAGGATTTTCAGGTAGATGATAAGAACAACCACAGCCACGATAACACCCCAACCCAGCCAGTCTATCCAGCGGCGAATCTGCCCGGCTGCCGACTCACCCCATATACGGATGATTGCAGCTTCAAGGAAAAAACGTCCACTACGACCGACGGCAGAACCTGCCATAAAAATCAGGAACGGCATACCGATCACACCGGCCGCTATGGTAAATACTTTATAGGGAATCGGGGTAAAACCAGCTACCAGGATAAACCAGAAACCCCAGCGATCAAACGCTTCGGTTGTTTGTACAAAAGCGGGGTAATACATGGATGTTTCCAGCCAACCGGAGAACAGCTCAAAACCCCAGCGCCCCAGCATATAGCCGAAAATACCGCCCAAAACTGAGGCAACCGTGCAAATGAACGCATAGCGCCAGGCTTTCGCCGGTTTCGCGATCAGCATGGGAATCAGCATTACATCCGGTGGTATAGGGAAAAATGTAGCTTCTGCAAAACTCAGGCCCGCAAGATAGCGTGGTGCCTGTGGATGTCCTGACCATTCCAGTGTGCGGTCATAGAGTTTTTTAAACATGTATTAAATCCCTGGTCACTGGCTTCAGCTTCAGCTTCAGCTCAAGCCACTCAACAAGGGCACAAAACTGACATCACATAATTCTTCACGTTGATAATCATCGCCTGTCCGTGTGTATTTTACCAGTCGCTGCATACCCGCATCGCCCAATGGAGCGATCAGGCTGGCCCCGTCAGCCAACTGATCGAGCAAGTCCTCTTCCAGCTGTGTCCCGGCCGCCGTCAATATAATTGCGTCAAAGGGCGCTTGTGTGGGCCAGCCCAGCCTGCCATCAGCATGTCGGGTATAAATATTGCGCTGGCCTGTGCGATGAAACTTGCGTCGGGCCTCGCGCAGTAGCTTATCAATTCTTTCAACACTGAACACAGTCGGCACCAGTTGTGCCAGTACGGCTGCCTGATAGCCGGAGCCTGTACCCACTTCCAGTACTTTTTCCGGAATCCCGTTTTTCAGCAACTCTGCTGTCATCAATGCGACAATATAGGGTTGCGAAATTGTCTGGCCTGAACCGATAGGTAATGCCGTATCTTCATAGGCGCGTGAGGATAGCGCTTCATCCACATACAGGTGCCGCGGTACCTTAGCGATCGCCTGCAGGACGCGTTCATCACTGATACCCTTAGCCCGTAAACGCGCGACCAGCTTGTTGCGGGTCGCCTGGGAAGTCATCCCCAGCCCATGGATCGCAGCCTGTTGCAGATGCGGTGTTCGCATTATCTAGTCATTCCCGTCGCCTGGGAGCAAGTTTCCAACCCATCTGGAGACCTGATCGAGTGCCTGATAACGGGTCAAATCCACATGGATCGGAGTAATCGATATATAACCGCGGTTGACTGCATCAAAATCAGTACCGGGACCGGAGTCTTCCTCCTCACCCGGCCCGCCAATCCAGTAATGCAATCGTCCGCGGGGGTCCTGCATGGGAATTGCCGGTTCAGCACGGTGACGATGTCCCAGGCGGGTAACTTCAAATCCTTTGATCTCCGCCCATGGCAAGTTGGGTACGTTCACATTAAGAATGGTGTCTGCAGGCAGGGGATCCAGCTTTAGTTTTTCAACTATTAGTGTTGCTGCCTCCGCGGCTGAGGCATAGTGCCATTCGCCTATGTCCCAAACCAGGGAAACGGCCAATGCAGGCAAGCCGAGGAACCGCCCCTCCATTGCCGCCGCTACGGTACCAGAATACAGTACGTCGTCGCCCAAGTTTGCGCCGGCATTAATACCGGAAACTACCATATCCGGGTCTTTTTCCAGCATCCCGGTCAGGGCAATATGGACACAATCAGTTGGTGTACCGGATAATTTAAAGCGGCCATCGCTCATCTCAGACACCCGAATCGGACCATCCAGGGTCAATGAATTGCTGGCACCACTACGATTAGAGCTTGGCGCGACAACAGTAACCCTGGCAAACTCGGCCAGTCGGGCAGCCAACACTTCAATTCCGGTTGCATGGAAGCCATCATCATTACTTACTAACAGGTGCATATTGGGGGGTTTCTGCGCTATGAATTAACTGCTAACTATACCTGAAACACCTGTGCGAGGCGGGTTTTTTACCAGCACCACCACCCCCTTTTGAAAACCAGTAGGAGATAAGCTGATATGCTTGTAGTTGTCAGATTGAACCAGCACCGAATCAGCATGAGCCAAAAACCTCCAAAGACAAATCTCAGTAAAGAAGACTACCAGCTGTTTCTGGAAGCCATGGCGGATACCCGTCCCCTGGCCCTAATGCAAAACCGGCATATCCAGCGACCTAAGCAGAAGCCACTGCCGCGCAAGGGTAAAAAAATTCATCAACAAGAGCTGCTGGATCATGCCGATGATATCGCTGAACTGAGAACAAATGAACAGCTGGTTTTTCTTCGACCCGGCCTGCACAAGCAAGTGCTGCGCAAATTACGCCGGGGCAACTATCAAATCGAGGATGAGATCGACTTGCATGGCCTGACACAGCAACATGCCGAGAATCTAATACTTGAATTTATCGCTCATGCTGTGCACGATCAACTCAAATGCATAAGGATTATCCACGGCAAGGGTTTACGCTCAAATAACAGCGGTCCGGTACTTAAAACCCTGTGCAATCACTTACTGCGACGACATCCGGCAGTAATAGCTTTTGTCTCAGCAAAACCTGCCGATGGCGGTAGCGGGGCACTTTGTGTCTTACTGAAAACCAGCACAGGCATTGAAAGCAATGGTCAAAGCCACCAGATATAAAAGATGGAATTATTGCTCATCATTATCCTGGTTGCTATCTCAGTTTCATGGCTGACAACCATGCGTGCCCGCGATCGGGCGCGTATTGCAGTTGCCCGCTTATGCAAGCAATACCAGCTGCAACTGCTTGATCAAACGGTAGCCCTGGCTGGAATGAAAATCGCCCGCAACCCACGCGGTGGTTTAACCCTGCGGCGGCTGTTTCGTTTCGACTACAGCGAAGACGGCGTCACCCGTAAAAACGGCAGCATCTGGATGAAAGGCGAACAGCCTGAAATGATCACTATCGAACGCAGTGAGGGTGATACTATCGAGTGGTTATCTGGAACACCTAAAACTTAGCCCCTAGCTCAGCACTACAGCTTTATTGGCATACTCCCCGACCACATTCAAACTACCGGGAGTTATTCTTATGAAAAATAAAAACTGTATTACTCACATTACTGCTAAGCCTGCCAACACTCTCAGGCGCTGCTGATCTCGGTAAACTGGCTGAAGCTGTCGATACTGACAAAGCACAAGAGTCTGTCGATGTTGAGCAGCTCAAAGGTGCCGTAGACGGCACAGGTATTGACTATAAAAAAGCCTATGAGTCAGTAGACAAAGAAAAAGCAGCAGATTCGGTTGATATGGAAAAGGTTAAACAAGCCTTAAGTTCTGATTCCAGCGACCTGAGTAAAGCAACGGCTACCCTGCCTGACAGCCAATAAGCTGAAAGTTTTTAGCTAAAAAGAAAACCGGCCAGGCTGTTCGCTTTACAGCCCGGCCTTTTTGATCCCTATTTACCTACCGACGCCTTTGCTTCATCCAGCGATTCCGTGAATGCTTTTGCCCATGCGTTCATCATCCGTTGAGCATCCGCTTTATTCTTGCCACTGGTCCTCCACTGGGCATATCCATGCCCTAAATCCCGCTTGTGGTCGCGAACACTGACAATTTTGTCATTTGTCAGAGAGTCATACAGTTCAAGGTTCAAGGTCATTTCACCGACTGATTCAGAATAAGTGCGGCTGCGCGAAGCCGACCTGATATCGGGGGCATACACGTCCAGATCAACAATAGCCGGCTTAACTCTTAAGACAAATTCACCGGGTTCATCCACCAGTTTGTATCCACCAGCCGTCAGTTGCTCGGTAAAAGCTTGCTTGAATATTGTTGCTACACCTTCTTTGATACGATCCATATCACTGTCTTTTACTTTACCGGCAAGATCCCTGGTGTCCCTGTTGTAATCACGTTTCCAGTTCTTTTTGAAAGACACACTGGCATCACTTAGCATAACAGCAGTGTAGATACCCAGATCTGCACCGGGATCAGAGTAAATCGTAGTCGATTTGGTGTCTTTAACCAGCTCCATGCCTTCAGCATTAATAGCCGGCATATCATTTTTTGCCCACAATGGCCCCGCGACCAGACTAGCAGTCATCAGTGCAGTGAGGATGAGTACTTTACTACTTGTTCGCATATTCTTTTCTCCTGGCAGCCATCACCTGACAGCCTTTGCTCGTCTAAAGTTATCAGTATACTTATGTTGTTTAAAAAAGTTATCACAGACATCTGGCAGGAAAGCTCTGTTCAGAGCGATCCTCATGCATTCTATTTTTGCACCGATGCACGCGCTTCATTCAATGCTTCCGTGAAAGCCGTGGCCCATGCATCCATCATCCTGATAGAATCCGTGCGGTTACTGCCTCTGGTTCGCCACTCGGCAATCCCTGGATAATCTCTTTTACGGTCCCTGACAGTGACAATTTTATCGTTCGTAAGTGAATCAAACAATTCAAGCTTTAAAGTCATTTCACCGGCAGAATCTGAAAAAGTCCCCGAACGGCTGCCGCCCCTGACATCAGGCGCGATAACATCGAGATCAACAATCGCCGGTTGAACAACCAATACAAACTCACCCGGTTTATCAACCAGTTGATAACCGCCGGCCCGCAGTTCGGCTGCAAAAATACCGATAAAGTCCTGAGCAATGCTTTCTTTGATGCGCTCCATATCACTGTCTTTAACTTTGTTTGAAGCACCGCGGGAGATACTGTTCTGGTTGCGCTGCCAGTTCTTTTTAAATGCGACGCTAACATTCACCAACATGATGCTGGTATAAATGCCCAGGTTCACATCCGGATCAGAATAAACCGTAGTCATTTTTGTGTCTTTAACCAGCAGCATTCCGTCATCATTGACCGTCGGCTGGCTTTTCTTTGCCAATACCGGAGAGGAGGCAAATCCCAGCACAGCCAGGCCGAGCAGGATGATTGAAAGCTTACGTAATTCCATGGTGTTTCTCCCGGTTGAAATAGTGTGACAGTCCTTATACGGATAAGTTTAATATCAGCTTGATATACCGACCTTAAAACATGACTGAACCAGAGTAATAAATACCTCAAATATTCATTCTTAACGGCTATCAACCCTTACGCTTAAATGGCATACTTAACAGGCGAATAATACAGTAAAAAAACACATCTTAGAGAGCCGCGATGAAACCCCAGATTAGACCCGAAAACCCAAATTTTTCCTCAGGACCCTGTTCAAAACGCCCTGGATACTCACTCAAGCAGTTAAAAATAGACACCCTCGGCCGTTCCCACCGTTCTGCGCTGGGTAAGGACAGGCTGGCTAAGGTCTGTAGTGAAACAGCCGAATTACTGGGTTTACCGGAA
This sequence comes from Pseudomonadota bacterium, assembly GCA_015222805.1. Classification (GTDB taxonomy): domain Bacteria; phylum Pseudomonadota; class Gammaproteobacteria; order Xanthomonadales; family SZUA-36; genus SZUA-51. The sequence continues at coordinate 35,814 of JADFVZ010000020.1, read as the reverse complement.
GCTTACCGGGTCGGAGTAGTCCCGGCATCAGATACCGGGGCAGTTGAAATGGCAATGTGGTCACTACTCGGAGAAAGAGCCGTTGATGTGCTGGCATGGGAATCATTCGGTAAAGGCTGGATTACCGACATCACCACACAGTTAAAACTGAAAAACACCCGCTGCTTTGAAGCCGATTACGGCAAACTGCCTGATTTTTCAGAGGTGGACTTTAATCGGGACGTGGTTTTTACCTGGAACGGCACAACAGCCGGGGTAAAAGTACCCGACGGGGACTGGATTGCGGATGATCGTGAGGGCCTGACAATTTGTGATGCCACATCCGCAGTATTTGCCATGGATATACCCTGGGAAAAACTGGATGTCATTACCTTCAGCTGGCAAAAAGTCCTTGGTGGTGAAGGCGCTCACGGAATGTTGATATTAAGTCCCCGGGCCGTTGCCCGCCTGGAATCCTATACCCCTGTATGGCCACTACCCAAGATTTTCCGCATGACCAAAAACGGCAAGCTCAATGAAGGTATATTCAAGGGCTCAACCATCAATACTCCTTCCATGCTGTGTGTGGCCGATTACCTTGATGCATTGGCCTGGGTAAAAAGCCTGGGCGGGGTTGCGGGTACAATTAAAAAGTCTGAAGATAACCTTGCAGTCATAGCAAAGTTTGTAGCTGAGAATAACTGGATTGATTTCCTCGCCCGGGATCCGGCAACTAATTCCAATACCAGTATATGCCTAACCCTCAAAGCCGAGCCTGAGCAGGTAAAAGCCATTGTCAGTTTACTGGCTGAAGAAGGAGTGGCTTATGACATAGGAGCCTATCGGGATGCACCAGCCGGTATTCGTATTTGGGGCGGTGCCACTGTAGAAGCTTCCGACCTTGAAGCATTGATGCCCTGGATGACCTGGGCCTATAAGCAGGTTGTTGGCAATTGATCCCGGCAAAGTCGGGTATTGCTTAGTTCCATTTAACGATTCTTATAACAGGTAGTAACATGTTTAAAATCCGCACTTTCAATAAAATCTCTAATCAGGGCCTCAGTCGTTTCCCTGCTGAAAAATATACTGTTGCCGATGACATCAGCCAACCTGATGCTATTCTCCTGCGCAGCCAAAAACTTCACCAGGAAGTTCTCCCGGATTCCGTGGTCGCGGTGGCCCGTGCAGGAGCAGGTACTAACAACATCCCTGTTGATGACTATTCAAACAAGGGCATTGTGGTATTTAATACCCCCGGCGCTAATGCCAACGCGGTAAAAGAGCTGGTGATCTCATCCTTGCTGTTGAGCTCACGCGGAATAATCCAGGGCCATGATTTTGTTGCTACCCTTGGACATATCAGTGATGCGGATGAAATGTCCAAGCTGTTGGAAAAAGAGAAAAAACGCTTTGCCGGCAAAGAATTATATGGAAAAACCCTGGGGATAGTCGGCCTCGGTGCAATTGGTTCAATGGTAGCGGATATTGCCCTGGCATTAGGTATGGATGTAGTCGGTTTCGACCCTGCCCTTTCTGTAGAAGCCGCCTGGAAGCTGCCAGGCCGGGTGCGGCGGATGGAAAGCCTGGAAGATTTGCTGGGCGAAGTTGATTTTCTGACACTACATGTGCCGGCCATCCCGGCTACCCAGCATATGATTAATGCGGAAACCCTTGAGTTAATGAAATCCGATGCAGCCATTATGAATTTTGCCCGCGGTGCCATCGTTGACCCTGAGGCGATTGTTGCTGCACTGGATATCAATAAACTGCGTCAATATATATGCGATTTCCCTGAACCCTGCCTGATCGGGCATGAAAAAGTTATCGCGGTACCGCATATTGGTGCAAGCACTGCAGAAGCTGAAGAAAACTGTGCCATCATGGCAGTTAACCAGCTGCGGGATTTCCTTGAAAACGGCAATATACAGAACTCGGTTAACTTCCCACAAACCTCGATGAGCCGGGGAGGTTCAGCCTGTCGGATTACCTTCACCAACAAAAACGTGCCCGGTGTCCTCGGGCATTTGCTCAGTGTTTTTGCTGATAAAAACCTCAACGTGATCGATATTGTCAACAAAAGCCGCGATGATGTTGCCTACAATATCATCGACCTGGATGAGCACCCCAACGATGAAGTTATCGAGTTGATAAAAAGTGTTGAACACGTCATTAACCTGAGGCTAATCTAAGGTTAATCCAGGGCGATTACTGCACCATTCCCAGCTGATTCAGGTCATAGTACTAACCTGCCACAGGGTGTATTAATAGGGCATCTGGATTAGTGACTAATTTAGCCACTCCTGAATGATCAAGGAGAGCAGTAATGGTAGATAAGAGCATTTCGAAACTACACCGCGGTGTAAAAATCCTGCACGACCCGATTCGTAATAAAGGCACAGCATTTACCGAAGCAGAACGTGAAACCCTTGGCTTACAGGGGCTGCTCCCACCACGAGTGCATTCATTTGCCGAACAGGAACTGCGTGTCCTCGGCAACATTCGCGCCAAACCCACAGACCTCGAACGCTACCTCTATTTAATTTCCCTGCAGGATCGTAATGAGACCCTGTTTTACCGGGTGGTAATGAATCATATTGAAGAAATGATGCCGATTCTTTATACACCGACCGTTGGTGATGCCTGCCAGGCATTCCAGCATATTTTCCGCAAGCCCCGGGGCTTTTATGTTTCCCTGGAAGATCGTGGGCGCATCCGTGAAACCCTGCAAAACTGGCCACACAAGGAAGTCAAAATCATCGTTATTACCGATGGTGAAAGAATTCTCGGCCTTGGCGATCTCGGTGCTGATGGCATGGGCATCCCGATTGGGAAACTCTCCCTGTATACCGCCTGTGCGGGCATCCATCCCACCCAGTGCCTGCCGGTGATGTTAGATGTTGGAACCAACAACCAGTCCCTGTTAAATGACCCTTTATACAATGGACTGGATCGGTTGCGGGTCCGGGGATCGGCATTTGATGAACTGTTTGCTGAATTTATCGATGCGGCACAGGAAGTCTTTCCCGGCGTGACCATCCAACTGGAAGACTTTGCCAATATTAATGCTTTCCGCCTGCTGGAAGAATACCGTGATAAAGCCTGCCTGTTCGATGACGACATCCAGGGTACTGGCGCTGTAGCCCTGTCCGGGATTATCGCATCAATGCGAATTACTGGTGGCAAATTGGCCGATCAAAAATTGCTTTTCCTCGGTGCCGGTGAAGCTGGTATCGGTATTGCCAATACCTTTGTCGCTGCATTAGCTGATGAAGGCATTGCTGCTGAAGTTGCCAGGAAACAATGCTGGTTTGTAGACTCCCAGGGCTTACTGATCAGCGCACGCGAACAGATGGCTGAACAAAAACGTCCCTACGCACATGAGCATGCACCCACTGATGATTTTCTCAGCGCTGTGAAAACATTAAAACCAACAGCAATCCTTGGCCTGTCTGGACAACCCAGCACCTTCACCCGGGAAGTTGTAGAAGCCATGGCTGAAATCAATGAGCGCCCTATTATCATGGCCTTATCCAACCCGACATCCAAAGCCGAATGTACCGCAGAACAGGCCTATACCTGGAGCGAAGGCCGGGCAATATTTGCCAGCGGTAGCCCCTTCGACCCCGTTACAATCGGTGACCAAACCTTCGTCCCTGGTCAGGGAAACAATGCCTATATTTTCCCCGGGGTGGGCCTGGGCGTCATCGTCAGCCGTTCCCGCAGGGTAACTGATGAAATGTTTTATGCCGCTGCACTTTCACTGGCCGACCAGGTGACTGATGCCGACCTGCAGCGGGGTCGTGTTTATCCAGCCCTCTCACGTATTCGTGAAGTATCCGCATTAATTGCATTGGATGTGGCAAAAATAGCCTGGGAAACCGGTCTTACCGAACGCGAACAGCCTGAGGACTTAATGGCTGATATTCGTGAGCATATGTATCAACCAGTTTACCCGCATTATGCATAAAACTATTGCTGTATCACTTAACCCACCAGGAAGGTAGCTGTCCCAAGTGCGATAATTTCACCATTCTCATTATGTAACTCAGAGCGGGTAACTGCGACTTTATTACCTACCCTCAGTAATTTAGCCGATGCGGTGAAAAACTCACCCCGGCCCGGTTGCAGGTAATCGATGCGCATGTCGATAGTGCCGAGTTTTTTGATTCGTTCGGCAAATTCTTCATCTTCCGGAAAGGCGTGTTTCTCAAGTAGTCCAACCGCTGCCATGCTGCCACTGACTGAATCAAGTGTAGTTGCCACCACGCCACCATGCAGGATTTTCTGGTAGAAGTTACCGATGAGTTCCGGCTTCATCCCAAATCCAATTTCACAGCGTTCGCTACTGATATGTTTGAGCTCAAGCCCGATGACCTGGTTGAAGGGGACCTTTTCTATGAAAATCTTTGCCAGTTGGAAATATTTTTGGTTGGTTTCTATTTTGCTCATTGATTTTTACCTTTACGCGTGGGCATTCATGCCCACCCTACCCGGGTTATTCGAGGTTCATTTTCTGGGCAATAAATAACCCTTTAAGCACCAGGTCTGGAACGATATCGTCGAAGATATCCTCATTGGAAAACAAGCTGGTAAATCCACCTGTGCCGATAACCCTGACGGGTTTCCCATCAAGGTCCTGTTTTTGAATCTGGGAGATTATTTCCCGCATGGCCCCCAGATGGCCGTTATATAAGCCCGATTGAATACTTTCGGCTGTGGCTTTGCCGAGACAGTGTTCTGCCCTAACAATTTCCACACTGCCCAGACGTGAGGCTCCACTGCTCAGTGCAGCCATGGATAGCTTTAAACCCGGCAGGATTACCCCGCCCTGGTAGCTCTTATCACTGGTCACCAGGCAGAAGGTCGTTGCAGTACCCAGGTCGATAATAATGACATCTTCATTCGGGTAAAGGGTTACTGCAGCGATTGCATTGGCAATCCGGTCGGCACCGACTTCCAGGGGGTTTCGATAGCGTATTTTCAAACCGGTCTTAACCCCGGCCTGGAGAATAAATGGCGTAACACCAAAGTATTTCTGGCTGGCGGCACTGATGGGGTATTGGACCTCCGGGACAACATTACAAACTGCAATATGTTTAATCTCATCAGGCTCAATATTGTTTTCCCGAAGTACTCCACGCAAAAACAGACCATATTCATCGGAGGAAGCACCCGTTTTAGAGCTTTTACGAAATTGCAACAGCAATTGATCTTGCTGGAAAATACCGCCATAAATATGGCTATTCCCTATATCCAGGCATAAAATCATAATTCATTCTCCATCCACTGCTGCAGCCCTGCAGTTAATTCATAAGCACCATCATATTCAGTAACATTATCACCGAAATAGAAGCGGAAACGGTGCTGTTCTGCGGTTATTTCAGCCAGGTCATTGTGAACTGCCGCATCAATCGAATCCTGTTGTAACAACTTATTCACCGCCTGTAATTGAACGTCCAGATCCGTACTGTCGGTTAATTTAAAACCCACAACTTTAACCTCAGGATTCTTCGACCAGCCACGGAGCTGACTTAATAGTTTCGGATTAGTCGTCAGCCTGATCAGCATTGTTGCATCACTGCTTAACTTGCCGCCCTGGCTGCTGATGGGATGATTATTTTCATCCAGCAGGCTTTCGACTGAATAGTCACTGACTGCAGCCGGGTGAATCACCGCCAGGTAATCCTGTGAACTGAGCTGGTACTTCAACTGCTGGGCTAAATCTGCAAAGCTTACAAAGCTGATGATATTCGCCAGCTTCGGTTTAATCGCAGATTCTGCGCACAGGGCAGTTACCCGGTAACCGGCAGCAGCTAATTGATCTGCAATAATACTCGCTGTTCTGCCACTGCTGCCGTTGCCGATATAACGCACACTGTCGATCGCCTCGCGAGTACCGCCTACTGTGATAAGCAATTGACCTTTATTCCCATTGGTCTTGCTTATGATCTTGCTTTCGGTCTTTAGTGGTACCAGATCAAATTCAGCCAGTAATTCATCAACTTCAAGTAAGCGCCCGGCTCCCTGCTCCCCACAGGCTAACTCACCGGTTGCAGTTTCCAGCACCCGATAACCCCAGCTATGCAGTTTTTTTAAACTTGCCCGGGTTGCCGGATGGAGCAGCATGCGTGTGTTCATTGCCGGGGCAATAATCGTGGGCTTACCCAGGCCATAGGCCGCCAGCATCGTTGTAGACAACATATCATCGGCAATACCCGCCGCCAGCTTGTTAATCGTATTGGCGCTTGCCGGTGCCAGAATGATCATATTCGCCCAATGCCCAAGGTCGATATGTTGCATTTCTTCATTTTCAGCAAAGGTATCAGTAAAAACGGCTTCCGCACCCAAGTCTTTTACTGTTGTTTCGCTGACAAACTGGCGGGCAGCTGTTGTGAGGACGACGCGGACGGAATCACCCCGTTTTCGCCATTCAGGGATCAGGCCGCTTGCCTTATCACAGGCAATAGATCCGGACATCAGCAGCAGGATATTACTCATGTGGCTGGGTTCCAGCCTGGGATTCAAGCGGTATATTGTCAATCAAGCGGGTGTTGCCCAGCCGGGCAGCCGCGAGGCGTCTTTTCTGCTGATCAAAGTTCGCATCATCGACATAATCAACCTTAAACCCAGCTGCATTTAATTGTTGCCGGGCACTGCTGGCAGAGTTAGCATTTTGTAAAATCCGATGGAATGCCGGCGCCAATTTACGCTCACCGCTGGATAAGCGTTGATTACGCGAGCTCATTGCCAAGCCATCCTGTTCGCGCAGGGTTGCTACTGAGACCACTTCTACCGGCATAAAGAAAGCTGTAACCATGCCACGAATCAGTTCCAGCTGCTGCCAGTCTTTTTCACCAAAGTAAGCCCGTGTGGGCTGAACCAGGTTGAACAATCGCATTACCACAGTTAATACACCATCAAAATGTCCTTCCCGCGAGGCCCCGCAAAAGCGTTCACTCAATTCTGACTCGCTGACTTTATAGCGGTAGTTATCTGCATAAACCTGCTCTGAAGATGGTAAAAAGACGGCATCGACCTGCAGCTCTTCAAGCAACGCCAGGTCTTTTTCCAATGGTTGGGGATAACTGTTCAGATCCCCCGCTTCATCGAACTGGGTGGGATTAACAAAAATACTTACCACAGTTAATGCATTGCCGGCTAGCGATTCACCTATCAGTGACAAATGCCCGGCATGCAATGCACCCATGGTGGGTACAAAGCCGAGCGACCGTACAGCAGTGATGCTCTGTTGTGAACGCCATTGCTGCCATTCATTTAAGGTTTTAAAGACAAGCATTAGTCGTAAGCCTCCTGCCTGGATGGGAACGCCCCGCTGCGGGTATCGCTGGCATAGGCATTCACTGCATTTGTTATCAGTTCACCGCCATTTAAATAACGGCGCAGGAACTTTGGTTTGAAATCCCCTGCCAATCCGAGTAAATCGTGGAATACCAGTACCTGCCCATCGACAGCGGCCCCAGCACCGATACCAATTATTGGAATTTTCAAGCGCTGGCTGATTTCTGCCGCCAAATCCGAGGGTACACATTCAAGTACCAGGGCAAAACACCCCAACTGCTCCGCCTGCAGTGATTCCTTCAGTAACTGCTTGCGTGCTGCTTCATCCCTGCCCTGGACTTTAAAACCACCCAGGGCATTGACCGATTGCGGAGTGAGGCCCAGGTGCGCCATCACCGGCACCCCGGATTGAACGATTCGCCTGATGATTTTTTTATTCCCGGCAATGCCTTCGAGCTTTACCGCATGGCTGCCTGCCCGCATCAGTTCGGCAACCGCATCAATACTGGTTTGCCGGTCACCCCGATAACTCATAAACGGGAGGTCACTAACGATGAATTTATCTGGTGCACCGCGAGCTACCATGCGGGTATGCAGTACCATCATTTCAATATCGGCCGGCAATGTGCTCTCTTCACCATGCACGACCATGGCTACACTGTCGCCGACCAGTAAAATATCCACATCGGTTCGATTCAGGATCGCAGCTGATGAATAGTCGTAACAGGTCAGCACAACAAGTTTTTCACCGGCCTGCTTACGTGCGCTTAGTTCAAGGATATTCATGCTGCACGCTCCTTAACAGGGCCGTATTCAGCCGCTGTTAAATCGAGTTTGGAAAATTGACGGTAAATCGTCTCTAATGGCTGGTTTTCTAGCGCAGCCAGGTTTGCTTTAATGGTTTCTTTGTCACCACGAACCAGCGGCCCGGTCAAGGCGGCTTTGCCCTGGCTGCAGTAGTTCTCCAGGTTTTTTTGCAGGTATGCTTGCAGCACATCTGCCGGCAAACCTAATTCAGACTGCAAACCATCGCTACTCATCTGCCAGAGCAGCTGGCTGAAGTTTCCGGCACAGACACAATAAGCGTGATACAAAGCCTTTTTTCCGGCAGGAATAATATGTACAGGGTTCCTTAATTGCGGAAACAGGTGACTGAACTGGAAATCAGGATTTATACTTTCTTCACAGATCATCGGAATCGCCGTATAAGCCGGCAGGTCGTATAAGCTTTCACCAAAGGTCATCAATGGATGAACCCCGGCAACACTCGGAAAATCATGCGCGCCAGAACAATGAATAAGGATCTTTTTGTATAAAAATTGATTCTCAGCCAGAAAACCGGGGATTGCCTTATCACTGATCAATAAAAGCACATGGCTGGCTTCAGCAACAGCTTGTTTAAGATCACAGGTATCTTTAACCGGGCTACGCTGCCACCGGGTATAGGGTATTCCGAGTAAACGGAAATAGTGTGAGAAATGGCGAGCCAGACGACCGCCACCGATGATGGTGTAATTTGTCATATTTATGGTACCTGTCGCAAATGATCAAGTCCGTGTGCTGATTATACAGTCCTCACCCGCTGGGTTCAAACAACCGGCAACCACTACCGGGACACTGTTTTCAGCTGAAATATCCCGAATTAGTTAGTTACACAAAGTTTGAGGTAGCAACGGGTAGATATTTATTTCGGAACCATAGTCAGGACAGCGCCTATTAGCGAGGGCGGCAGGCAAATCTAGGCGATAGACATCAAGAAGATGCGGGGCATTAAAGCCCTGCTCTGGCGACCAATCCGGCGGGCGCTGAAAGAACTGGGTACTTCATTCTTCAGCAGCCAACGAAAGTCTACCGTACAGCCGTTGTATTTACGCGGATTGGCGATTAATGCTAAGTATATTTTTACTGGATTTTCACCCGCAACTATCGTGCGGATTGATAAGAAGACCGGTAAGTTGGTGGACTATTCCTTCCACAGTACCGATGCGCGGGTCTGTATTCATGGACTGGAGTGTAGTCCATTAGATACGCCAGGGGATGATTACCCCAAGCAGTAGTCGGAAACCGCCGGTGCGTTCGCAAGCTTAACGCACCCTGGCCAAAGTGCCTCGTTGTAGGGCGCTGTTAGCTCGGCAAAGCCGGGCGTAACGCACTGGGAGGTGAAAAATAGTTTAGGCTAATTCAGAACGAACTGTTTCAGCAAGCTCTTCAGCCAAGCGCTCAACCTGTTGTCCATCTTGCCCTTCTACTGTCACCCGCACCAATGGTTCAGTACCGGAAGCACGCAGGATTAAACGCCCGCTGTCACCCAGTTCGGACTCAACCCGTTTTGCTTCAACTTCAATTGTTTTATTCTCTGCCAGGCGCAGTTTTGCATCACCTGTCACCGGTACATTCAACATAATATGCGGATAGCGCTGCATACCGGCTGCCAGCTCACGCAAACTTTTACCGCTATTGGCAATAATTTCCAGTACCTGCAGGGCACTGATGATGCCATCACCGGTACTGGTGCGGTCCAGGCTGAGAATGTGGCCGGAGGATTCACCACCCAGGGTTAATCCTTCCGCAACCAGACGCTGGTGCACATAACGATCTCCAACCGGAGTTCGCTCGAAGCCAATACCCTGCTGTCTGAGGGATTGTTCCAGGCCAAGGTTGCTCATTACTGTGCCAATCACTACGCCACCGAGGGTACCAGCTGCATGCCGGGCTGTAGCCATTATGTACAGTAACTGATCACCATCGACCAGATCACCCCGGTGATCAACCATCAGCATCCGGTCACCGTCACCATCAAAAGCAATACCCAGGTCAGCTTTCTCTTCGAGTACCCTTTGGCTGAGGTTTTGCATATGGGTCGAACCACAATCAGCATTTATATTCAAACCATTGGGTTTATTAGCGATGGGTATTACTTTTGCACCCAGTTCACGCAGTACAGCAGGACCAACCTTGTAGTTGGAGCCGTTGGCACAATCCATCACAATTCTAAGTTTATTCAGGTCTGTTCCAAATGGCAGTGTGCCCTTGCAAAATTCAATATAGCGACCAGCCGCGTCATCAATACGCCAGGCTTTACCCATATTCGCAGATTCTACCGTGGTGAAAGGCGCATCAATTGCCGCTTCGATTTCATCCTGGATTACATCGGGTAGTTTTTCGCCATCTGCGGAAAAAAACTTGATGCCATTATCGTAGTAAGGGTTATGTGAAGCACTAATCACAATACCTGCACAGGCATACAGTGTACGCGTCAGGTAAGCAATTGCAGGTGTTGGCATGGGTCCCAGCAAAGCGACATTGGCACCTGCAGATGCGAGCCCCGCTTCCAGCGCAGATTCAAACATGTAACCGGAAATGCGGGTATCTTTACCAATCACCACCGGACGTTTGTCATTGGCCGCCAGCACCTGCCCTGCAGCCCGTCCTAGACGCAGCATAAATTCAGCGGTTATCGGCTCATCACCAACCCGTCCACGAATGCCGTCGGTACCAAAGTATTGCCCCATGAGATCTGTCCTGTTTGAATTATGACTTCAACGGTTCATTATAAATCAACTGACATCACCGCGTAACTTAGCTTCAGCGCCTGAACGCTGGCAGCAACATCATGTGTACGAATGATTTTTACACCCTGGATTGCTGCAATAGTCGCTGCAGCTATACCGGCAGGTAAGCGTCCATCAACACCGGCGCCGGTTATCTGTCCCAGCATGGATTTTCGTGACAGACCAACCAACAGGGGCAGGTCAAAATGATCAAATGCATCAACATGACTGAGTATCTGGAGGTTATGTTCAAGAGTTTTACCAAAGCCGAAACCCGGGTCCAATAGCAGGCGGTCATGTTCTATTCCTGCGCTCGCGGCTGCGCTCAGGCGTTGCTTGAAAAAACCATTAATTTCATCAACTACATTTTCGTAATCCGGATTTTTCTGCATGCTCCCGGGATCACCCTGCATATGCATAAGACAGACAGGAACTTTGGCAGCGGCCGCAGCTTTAAGGGCGCCGGGCTGGCGCAGCGCCCAGACATCGTTAATCATACCGGCACCCGCAGCGACAGCTGCGCTCATCACTTCAGCCTTGGATGTATCAATAGAAATTGGTATATCGATGGCAGACGAGATAGCTTCGATTATCGGAATAACACGATCCAGCTCTTCTTCAAGACTAACCGGAATAGCACCTGGGCGGGTAGACTCACCCCCGATATCAATAATCGCCGCACCTTCAGCAGCCATTTGCAAGGCATGTTCCAGTGCGCGCACAGGATCCAGCCATTGACCACCATCAGAAAATGAATCCTCGGTAATGTTCAACACGGCCATCACCTGCGGCTGGCTTAAGTCCAGCACCCGACCACCACAAGCAAATGTTTTACGCATCTGACTTAATGCTGCGTTGCAGTATCTCCGTCGATGGAATCATCAGGTTTGTCAGCAGGACTTTCTTCCATTTTAGCTTCAGGACTGTCTGTTGAATCATCATCAGATGACTCTTTTTCATCCCAGTCTGCTGGCGGGTCAGGTTCTTCACCTTTCATGATCTGGTCAATCATTTTGCTGTCGATGGTTTCAAAACGCATCAACGCAGCTGCCATCAGATCCATATTCTCACGGTGTTCCGATAAAATTTGGTTTGCCCGGGCATGGCCTTCATCAATAATCCGCCGCACTTCATCATCAATCAGTTTGGCGGTTTCATCAGAAACCGTTTTATGCTGGGTAACCGAACGGCCGAGGAACACTTCTTCATCTGCCTCGCCATAGGTTAACGGTCCGAGGGCATCAGACAGCCCCCAACGCGTGACCATGTTGCGGGCAATTTCAGTGGCCCGTTCGATATCATTTGAAGCACCCGTGGTGACCATGTCTTTACCAAACACCAGCTCTTCAGCCACCCGACCGCCAAACAGGCTGGCGAGCATGCTTTCTAGTGCCTGCTTGCTCTGCGAGTATTTATCCTGTTCCGGCAGGAACATGGTTACTCCGAGGGCACGCCCGCGCGGAATGATACTGACCTTATAAACCGGGTCATGATCCGGCACCAGGCGACCGACAATCGCATGCCCGGCTTCGTGGTAGGCCGTCAGCTTACGTTCTTTTTCTGACATCACCATGGAACGGCGTTCCGCACCCATCATGATTTTATCTTTGGCCTTTTCAAACTCCGTCATGCTGACATCTTTGCGATTATTACGCGCTGCAAATAAAGCTGCTTCGTTGACCAGGTTGGCGAGATCTGCTCCGGAAAACCCCGGTGTACCGCGGGCAATTACCCGTGCATCTACACTGTCATTAATCGGCACTTTGCGCATATGCACTTCAAGTATTTTTTCACGCCCGCGGATATCCGGCAACGGAACAACCACCTGGCGATCAAACCGACCGGGACGCAACAAAGCTGGATCAAGCACATCCGGGCGGTTAGTTGCAGCAATTACGATAACACCTTCACCACCCTCAAAACCATCCATCTCAACCAGTAACTGGTTGAGGGTTTGCTCGCGCTCATCATGCCCGCCACCCAGGCCGGCACCACGGTGACGGCCCACGGCATCGATTTCGTCAATAAAAATAATACACGGGGCGTGCTTTTTAGCGGTCTCGAACATATCGCGGACACGGGATGCACCGACACCGACAAACATTTCCACGAAATCCGAACCTGATATTGAGAAAAACGGAACTTTGGCTTCGCCTGCTATTGCCCGTGCCAACAGGGTTTTACCGGTACCCGGCGAACCCACCATCAACACCCCACGCGGGATATGCCCACCCAGCTTCTGGAATTTCCCTGGATTACGCAAAAATTCAACCAGTTCATATACTTCTTCTTTGGCTTCCTTTATCCCGGCAACATCTTTGAAGGTGACTTTAATATCATCTTCACCCTGCAGTTTGGCGCGGGATTTTCCGAAAGACATCGGTCCGCCCTTGCCGCCACCGCCCTGCATCTGGCGCATAAAAAACACCCACAGGCCAATTAACAGCAGCACTGGGACAATATTGATTATCAGGTCCCATATCAGAGAACCTTCTTCAGGTGGCTCAGCAACAAATTCAACATTGTGCTCCAGTAAATCATCAATCAATTTGGAGTCCATGGGTCCATTAACCACGAAACTTTGACCATCCAGTGTTTCTCCGGTGATCGTATTCATATTGCCATTTGACTGGATAATTACCTTGCTGACGCGATTGGTCCGCACCTCGGTGATAAATTCCGTATACGATTTTTCTGTGGCCTTTTCCTGTGGCTCGGTAAAGTGCGAAAACAGCGACAATAGAACCGCGCCAACGATAATCCAGACAATCAGATTTTTTCCAAGATCGTTCAAAGTACATACCTCATGGTCATTATTATTGCTGCCGTAGTCCTTTTGCCAGCAAATAAACTTCCCGGCTGCGTTGCCGGGACGCTTTTGGTTTACGCGTGATCACCTTATTAAAAGCTGCACGTAAACCGCGTAAATATTCATCAAAACCCTGGCCCTGAAAAACCTTGACCAGGAATGTTCCACCCGGCCGCAGGTGCTGTAAAGCAAAATCTGCGGCCAACTCAGCCAGGTGCATGGCTCGCGGCTGATCAATGGCATCCATTCCACTAATATTGGGGGCCATATCTGATAATACAAGATCTACACCCGCCGTGTCTTCACTGGATACTCCTGATTTCTCCAGCAGGGCTTCCAACTGGTGTAAGGATTCTTCTCCGGTAAAATCACCCTGGATAAAATGAACCCTCGGCAATCTCAACATTGGCAGGATATCCAGGGCAAAAACCATGCCCTTGTTGCCTACCAGCGGTTCTGCAACCTGGCACCAGCCGCCTGGAGCTGCCCCCAGGTCTACGACTACCATTCCCGGACGGATCAATTTGTCTTTCTCGTTGATTTCAATCAATTTGAAAGCTGCCCTTGAGCGGTAGCCTGCCTGCTGCGCCTGTTTGACCCAGTGATCTTCAAAATGTTCATTCAACCAGCGTTTGCTGCTCTTGGTTTTTGCCATGACTCACATTTTACATGGTTTGTGATGAATCCAGCATGCTAAAATACACCCTTCATGTAATTTATCCAATATCCCAAAAGTACCAGGCGCTGCAAAATGAAATTAACTAAAACACAAAACCGCTACCTGCGAGGACTGTGCCACAATTTGAGTCCTGTTGTTATGGTTGCTGACAAAGGCCTTTCAGACAACGTAATGGCTGAAATCAAGCTGGCACTTGAGCATCACGAACTGATTAAAATCAAACTCCGCGGGGATAAAACCCAGCGGCAAGAATGGCTACAGGCAATCGATAAACAATGTAAAGCTGAGCTGGTGCAAAGCATTGGCCAGGTAGCCTGCCTGTATCGCAAAAACAAAGATAAACCCCGGGTTGCCCTTCCCGAATAGTCAGCTGAATTATTATGGACCTGCTTCGTCATCATTCAACAGAGTTTTTGTCTGTCCGCAGCATCAACGCCGAAGGAATCCAGATAGGTGAAGACTGTTATCAGCAGAGTCTCCTGCTGACCGACAGCAAGATCACCCTGTTACCTCAAATCCACAGCCTGGCAGATATTTGCAATGAGCTGATTGAGTCTGCCCTTGCGGATGGGCCGGATGTTGTTCTTATCGGTACTGGAGCTACGCTTTTGCGGCCTTCCCGCAATCAGTACCTCGACTGGTTAAATGCACAGGTTGGTATTGAAACCATGGACACCCGGGCAGCCAGCCGTACTTTTAATATACTGATGAGTGAAGACCGACCGGTTGCGGCCATCCTGATCCCGATAACAAGCCATTAAGCTTTTATTGAGAATAATTCTTATTTGAAAGGTTATCAGCTAAACTAGCTTATTGCTCACCTATAGAGAAACACGTATGCAGCAGGAAATACCCATTCTGGATATAAGCCGCTTTGATTCCGATCGGTCTGCTTTTGTAAATGAGCTAGGTGCAGCTTACCGTGAGTATGGTTTTTGTGGCATCAGAAACCATGGAATCAGCAACGACCTGATTGAGAATGCTTATACGGTATTTCGTGAGTTTTTTGCCCTGCCTGCCGCTGACAAAGAACACTACCATATGGAAAACCGTGCCGGTGAGCGGGGGTTTACTGGTTTTGGTGTTGAGCAGGCTAAAGACTACAACGTACCCGATTTAAAAGAATTCTGGCATATTGGACGTCAGATAGCACTCGAAAACCCCTACCCTAATATCCTCCTGCGTAATCTCTGGCCGGCTGAAATTTCGGAATTCAGAGAACACGGATATGCACTCTATGAGGCGCTTGATACATTAGGAAACAGAGTACTCAGTGCCCTGGCACTGTATCTGGGACTCGATGAAAGCTGGTTTGCAGATAAAACTAATTATGGAAATAGTGTCTTGCGACCCATCCACTACCCACCTATCAGCAACGAAGTTGAAGACGGCGCGGTACGTTCGGCCAGACATGAAGATATTAACTTTATCACCCTGCTGGTGGGCTCGCATGAAGAGGGTCTGCAGGTGCTGTCCCGTGATGGTAACTGGATACCCATGACCACACCGGAAGATACAATCGCTGTAAATATAGGTGATATGCTGCAGCGCCTGAGCAACCATGTGCTGCCATCCGCGACCCACCGGGTAGTGAATCCGCCAGGTGAGAAAGCCCGGCAATCACGTTACTCGATCCCCTTTTTCCTGCACCCGAATCCGGACTTTGAAATCAGAACCCTGCCTGGCTGTATTACCAGGGACAACCCTGATCGCTACCCTCGGTCAATCCAGGCGAATGAGTACCTGATGGAACGCCTGGATGAAATCAACATGACTAAATGCCAGCGGAGTTCTGCTCCTGCTGTGTACAACTCAGGGAGTCATCAGCCCATAGGACTTGTGCCTCATCCCCTTTGCTCCAGAACATCACATCTCTTCCCTGGTACTTTGCACCACTGCCTGAGCGAACTCTGAAGGCCATTTTCTGTCCATCCATACTATCGGATATACGGGTCAGGACAACTGCTGGCAGTTCAGTCTGATTATAAAAAACGGCCGTAATATAATCATGTTTATCAGCATCACAGATATAGTTGGCTGAACTGTTGATTGCCCTAGAACCGGTACTAATTTGCAGTTCACTAATACGGGACTGATAGCTTGCACGAACACAATTCAATACATCTGTGGAATCCAGACAGGCTGTATTCAGCTTATCCCAATCAGCCTGGTCTTCCTTCAAGCCTTCAAGCTCTTCATCAGAAAATGTTACACCAGCCTTCGCAGTCAGGCTCGCAAGACTGGTCGCAAGATCACTAAGGTCTTCATTTTTACAAAGCAAAACATCCAGATGGTTACTATATTCAGCACAGGCAGCAGGAACTGTTGTTTCAATCACTTGTGTCTCCGGCTGGTCATCAGTCACTTGTTCAGTTTGCTTGCAGGCAGGTAGCAGAGCTAGCGAGCAAAGCGTTAATACAAATAGCCTGGATATTTTGTTATTCATATCGGTCACACCCCCATATTTAATTGATCATTTTCGCTTGTCTTCCAGCACAACACCCATTTCAAGTACTTCTTTTTCATGCGCAGCCTCACGCCATTCTTCATTCAGGGCCATAGCTTCCCACTCTCGCAACGATTTAAGCGATAGCATTGTATTTACGTAATTCATTGCCAGCTTACTCATTGGCAGACTATAAGTTTGAATCCGGAAAATAACCGGTGCATAAAACGCATCAACTGCGGTAAATTTATCCCCGGCAAGGAATGGTCCGCCAAAGCGTTGCAGGCCTTCACACATGAGTTCATCTATACGTTTAATATCATGCTGCAGAGTATCCGGAAGTGAATGCAGTTTTACCCGTAAACCACAATTCATCGGGCATTGTGAACGCAAGGCATAAAAACCCGAGTGCATTTCAGCCGATGCACAGCGGGCCCAGGATCGTGCCGGCATTTGCTGCGGCCAGACACCGCTATGTTTTTCCGCCAGATACTCCATGATCGCCAGGGAATCCCAGACTGCCTCACCGCCATCAATCAGGCAGGGAACTAGACCACTGGGACAAAACTCCTTAAACGCCTTCCAGTTGGAGCCGGCAGAAAATGCCGTCACCTTTTCAGCAAACGGAATTGAAAGTTCCCGCATCAAAACCCATGGGCGAAGTGACCAGGATGAGTAGTTTTTATTGGCAATATGCAGTGTATACATTTTAAATCCCACTTATGAATCCCACTTGTGAATCATTTTGCCTGACAAGTCTGGACAGCTCCATAATAGTGGGTTTAGCGAGGTGACAGAATACTTACTTCACAACCTTAAGATGGGCTGGGCCAGGCTTTTTGGGGGTATTGGTATCATCAGGGTCTGGGGAATGAAGTTCGTCTGCTTCTTCAGCAAACATCATACCCTGACCATTTTCACGCGCATATACAGCAATAACAGCAGAAACAGGGATTGATAGCTGATGGGCGGTACCCGAAAAGCGCGCATCCATCAGGATCCATTCGTTACCAAGATCCAGTCCCTGGACTGCACCTGGAGAAACATTAAGGATTACTTTACCGTTCTGGATAACTTGTGCAGGGACATCAACGCCCTCTGCTTCGGCATCGATCAGCAAATGCGGGGTCATGCCATTATCAACGATCCACTGATGCAATGCACGCAGCAGGTAAGGTCGATTAGGCGTCATTTCAACTGTTTTTGACATATCAAACGGGGTATTCAGCCTGAAAATTAATCATTGCATGGCCTGGATATCCAGGCCATGATCAAACTTTTTAGGTGATGATACCGTGCATTTCCAGCTCAGTTTCAGTCAGGCTGGCACGGAAAGATTCTCGATTAAACATCGTTTCCATGTAAGCCTCGACATCCGGCGCTTTATTACCCAGATCAATACGGTAGAAAGGCAGGCGCCATAATAAAGGCACAACGGCACAGTCAATCAGACTGAGTTCGGAATGCATCAGGTAGGGATGAATGGCAAACAACTCATTGGCAGCAATCAAAGCTTCGCGCAACTGTTTACGTGCCTGGTCGGCTTTTTTCTGACCCGCAGTTTCGATCTGACGAGCCAAAGTGTACCAGTCACGCATCACCCGATAATGCACCAGGCGCAGGCGCGCACGTGATACCGGATCAACCGGCATTAATGGCGGATGCGGGTAACGCTCATCCAGGTATTCGGTAATAACCCGGGCACCGTATAACACCAGGTCACGATCTTCCAGTGTCGGGGTTTCGTTGTAGGGGTTGAGTTCGGGAAGATCCGCAGCCTGGTCAAAATCAATTTCAACATCAATGATATTGACACTGATTCCTTTTTTTGACATTACATAGCGTACCCGGTGGCTATCGAGGCCCGCTGGAGTGGTATAAAGGGTGGTCATGGAGCAATTCTCCCGATTGATAAAATTCGAGGGCACAGCTACGCCGCGCCCTCTTGATAGCTGTGTAGAATAACACAGCGTAATACTGTCTGGCTAACCTGTCTAAAATTGACTTAATGAATATCTTTCCAGTATTCGACTTTGAGCAGGTAGGCCACAAAGGTGAATAAGACCAGGAATAGCAAAACCCAGACACCAATTGATTCGCGCTGGATTCTTGCAGGCTCACCCATATAGACCAGGTAAGTCACAAGGTCATGAACTGTTTGCTCATACTCTTCAACCGACTGGGTACCCGGGCTGGTCATTTCAAAATGGCTGAATACATTATGTACCCCACCGTAGCCATCATCT
The DNA here is from genome assembly GCA_015222805.1 of Pseudomonadota bacterium. Classification (GTDB taxonomy): domain Bacteria; phylum Pseudomonadota; class Gammaproteobacteria; order Xanthomonadales; family SZUA-36; genus SZUA-51. Next base: position 16,805 of record JADFVZ010000020.1, on the reverse strand, counting down.
TCTTCATGGTATACCGCTTTCTGGATACCCTGCAGGTTCCATAACACATGCGGCATAGCCACATCCGGGAATACCGTGTTATTCCACTGACCGCTATCATCCTGGTAGAAAGAAGTCAGATAAGCGTAGAGCCAGTTAGCCCCGCGGGCACGACCGATTACCGAGAGATCAGGCGCCTTATTGCCAAACCATGCTTTCGCTTCATCATCACTCATGCTGACGGTCATCGTGTCACCGATTTTTGCATTCGCCGGAAGGAAGCTTTCCCGGACCTGGTCATCGCTAAGGCCAAGATCCTGACCCAGGCGGCTATATCGCATATAGGCTGCTGCATGGCAGCTCAGGCAGTTGTTCACAAACTCCACCGCACCGCGCTGTAACGCCCCGGTATCCTGGACGTTTACATTGACCTGCTTTAGACCACCGCCACCTGATGCGGCAACAGTTGCAGAAAACAGCATCAGTAATGCAGCAAACAATACATTATTCTTAATTAAACGAGTCATTTGGTTACCCTCTCTGGCACAGGTTTGGTCTTCTCATGTTTACTGAAGAACCACAACAAAGCGAAGAAAGCGAAGTAGATGAAAGTCCATATCCGTGACTCGATGGTCTCAGCAATCGTGCCTTCACCCAATCCCAGCATGCCGAGGCGAATAAATGCAGCCGCGAACAGGATGATCAGGAATTTCGTGATCCAGCCACGATAACGGATAGACTTAACCGGCGAGCGGTCCAGCCAGGGCAGCAGGAACAGCATAATAATTGCTGAAAACATGGTAATCACACCCGCCAGCTTGTCGGGAACTGCCCGCAAAATAGCGTAGAACGGGGTGAAATACCAGGATGGTTTGATATGTATAGGGGTCACCATCGAATCGGCCGGAACAAAATTATCATGCTCCAGGAACAGGCCACCCAGGTCCGGGGAGAAGAAAATAATAAAGGCGAAAATAAACAGGAATACGCCTACACCAAAAATATCCTTAACCGTGTAATAAGGATGGAACGGGATGCCATCCAGCGGTTTGCCATCCTTGCCTTTATGTTCCTTGATTTCAATCCCGTCAGGATTGTTTGAGCCTACCTGGTGCAGCGCACTCAGGTGGAGCACCACCAGCAGCAACAGCATGATGGGCACTGCGATTACATGCAGGGCGAAGAAACGGTTCAAGGTGGCATCGGCGATAAAGTAATCACCACGAATCCATTCGGTAATCAAACCGCCGAATTTTGGAACAGCACCAAACAGTGAGACGATAACCTGTGCACCCCAATAAGACATCTGGCCCCAGGGCAGGATATAACCCATAAAGGCTTCAGCCATCAGCAGCACATAAATAATCATCCCGAAAATCCAGATGAGTTCACGCGGCTTACGGTAAGACCCGTACATCAGGCCCCTGAACATATGCAGGTAAACCACCACAAAAAAGAGTGAGGCACCAGTGGTATGCATATAGCGAATCAACCAGCCCCATTCAACATCACGCATGATGTACTCAACTGATGCGAAAGCATCCTCAGCTGAGGGTTTGTAGTGCATGGTCAGGAAAATACCGGTTACTATCTGGATCACCAGCACCAGCATTGCCAGTGAACCGAAGAAATACCAGAAATTGAAATTCTTGGGTGCGTAGTATCCTGCCAGGTGGGCTTCCCAGAAATCGCTGATGGGCAGGCGTTTATCAAACCAGTTGAATAGTTCGACACCGCGTTTTTTTAAATTACTTGCCGGCTTTGCCATTACGCTGCTCCACTCACACCGATAATCAGTGTGTTATTGTCAAGAAAGCTATAAGGAGGAATAATCAGGTTGGTTGGTGCCGGAACGCCTTTAAACACACGACCGGACAAATCAAACTTGGATTTATGGCAGGGGCAGAAGAAACCACCGGGCCAATCTGCTTCCCAGGCATAAGCCCCGGGCTCTGGCAACACCTGTGGGATACAGCCAAGATGGGTACAATGCATATTCAGCACCAGCCATTCCGGCTTCATTGAGCGGAATTCGTTAACTGCAAATTCAGGTTGCTGATCGATAACGGCCGAACCCGGATCACTCAACTGCTCATCGTGACCACCAATCCTGTCCAGTAATTTCTTACTGCGGTTCATAATGCCGATAGTCTGCCCACGCCACATTACTTTTATAATCTGGTCAGGCTTGACTGTTCGCAGGTCAACTTCAACCGGTGCACCAACGGCTTTCGCCCTGGCGCTGGGCATCCAGGATTTCAAAAACGGTACGGCAACAAAGCCAACGCCTACCGCGCCCAGGGCACTGGTTGCCCCGATCAACATCCGCCGACGGCCCATATCGGCCCCCTGCTGGTGATTCTTATCGTCACTTGACATGACTTTCTCCCAATCTTGCAGGCCTATGCTGGCCTACTGGTTCGATGATTTAATATTTTATTGGCCTGAAACAGGCTTTATAAACAACATAACCCAACTGTTTATTCTACTCGAAACCACCCCTTGCCGACAATTGTTCTACGACAATTAAAGAGCGATTCAAGTGCATATCGGGTAATTATTCTTCCTTAGGGCCTGAGAATATCTTTTTCCCGGAAAAAATAGATGAAATCAGGCTTCCCCGGTGGCGTACCTCGACAAGCACAACGCTGAAAATATGCAGGATAATGAGTGCAGCAAGCGTATAGGAAGAATAAATATGTACCGTGCCCCAGTTATGCTTGAACTCACCCATGGCTTTATATTTCGCGGCATCTACAGCACTCTTGTCATAGGGCAGCAGGGTCGCCGGATCGACCCCTTCAGCCGCAACCTGGCTGGCTACATAAGCACCGAATGGAGGATAGTAAATATCAGTTCCGGCACGCACCAACCCCGTAACTGCCATGGTAAAAAGCAACAGGTAGATCAGGGTTAACGCCATTTTGGCTTTCGGGTTATGCCCCAGCCAGGCATTGCCCCTGCCGGCAGCTTCTACTGCTTTAAAGCGCTTCAGTTCTGCCCCAAAACCACGTCCGGGAAAAACTCTTGACCAGCGCATGGCCGCCGGCCCGACAAAGCCAAGTACAGTCCGCAAGAGCAGGTTGGCAACAAACACATAACCAAACAGGACATGTACAACTTTCAGGTTTATTTTTGCCTCCATACTGGTAATGCCGAGCCCGGATTTGTTCAGCATAATCAGGCCCATTGCGAACAGGCCCAAAATACAGATGAAATTTATCCAGTGGAACCAGCGTACGGCCGCAGGCCATACCGCATGTTCTTGAAGTGGCCGTTCGTTCATCGTCATTCTCCGCTACAAAGGTAAATTCGGGGATTTAAATCCCAATTTATATATAATAGTTATATTATTTGAAGCGGACCATGATTTATATCAGTGTCTATTGGGAATAGGGCTTTTGAAAAAACTTTCTGATGTACTGTTGTTGCTGATAAAGTCGGTTATCGCCGGGCTGGCCATTGCATTTGTGATTCTTAAACTGATACCGGCACAAAACCAGCTACCGCCAAATACACAAGCGACACAGGCAGCTGCCAATACCGGCATGGTCTACAGCTACGCCGATGCAGTTAACCTTGCCGCACCTTCGGTGGTCAGTATCTATACCAGGACGCTGGTTTCCAGGCAGTTAACCCCCCTGCAGCAGCGATTTACCGGCAGGCACTCTGTTTCCCAGGAAGTACAGGGTCTGGGCTCCGGGGTAATTGTCAGTACTGACGGTTATATTGTCACCAATTATCATGTCATCCGCAACAGTACGGATATTCGGGTTGCCCTGTGGGACGGCCGAATTGCCGAACCTACCATCGTGGGTGAAGATATCGATACCGACCTTGCAGTTTTAAAAGTGGACTTGTCAGATCTTCCCGTAGCAGCCCCGGTAGAACCGGGCTCGCTGCGTGTCGGCGACATCGTACTGGCCATCGGTAACGCTGAAGGCCTGAGCCACTCAGTCACCCAGGGAATCATCTCCGCACTCGGGCGCGACCAGATCAGAGGGCCTTTGTTACAGGATTTCATTCAAACCGATGCGGCGATAAACACCGGGAACAGTGGTGGCGCGCTGATTAATGCCAAAGGTGAAATTGTAGGTATTAATACCGCTTCGTTGTCGCGTAATACCGGTGCCCAGTCGATCGGTTTTGCCATTCCCTTTGACCTGGTTAAATCGGTGATGGAGCAGATTATTGACTACGGTGATGTACGTCGCGGCTGGTTGGGTGCCGAGTTTAGTGCCCTGCCCCTGGGCCGGCTGATCGATGGCTCCGAAGCCAGACCAAATGGCATTATGTTCTCACAGGTAGTAATGGATGGCCCTGCATGGCTGGCAGGCCTGCGCCAGGGTGATATCCTGCTAAGCGCCAACGGCAAAGCTGTTAGTAATTGGCGGCAATTCCTGCTTGAAATCGCACAAACATCGCCAGGAACCGTTGTTGAACTGGAGGCCTCTCGAAATGACAGGGTATTTACCACCCGGGCTAAGCTGGTGCAGCAACCACCGCCGCGATAATTCAGGACTAAAGGATTAATTTTAAGCCGTAGGCAGAGTCACACCCCGTTGGTGCATATATTTGCCTGCGCGGTCGGCATAAGACACTTCGCATTCTTCATCCCCTTCAAAAAACAGGAACTGAGCCACCCCTTCATTCGCATAAATTTTAGCCGGCAACGGACTGGTGTTGGAAAACTCGAGGGTCACATGCCCCTCCCACTCAGGTTCCAGCGGAGTGACATTAACAATGATCCCGCAACGCGCATAGGTAGACTTGCCCAGGCAGATGGTTAAAACCTGCCGTGGTATACGAAAATATTCAACCGTGCGTGCCAGGCAGAATGAATTGGGCGGAATAATACAGACATCAGACTTCACATCAACAAAGCTGCGTTCATCAAAAGCCTTCGGGTCTACCATGGCTGAATTAATATTAGTAAAAATCTTGAATTCATCGGCACAGCGAACGTCATAGCCGTAACTGGAAACACCGTATGAAATCACCTTGCCGCCATCAGCTGTTTTACGCACCTGACCTTCCTCGAAAGGCTCAATCATCGCCTGGTTTTTCGACATTTCACGGATCCAGCGATCAGATTTAATACTCATACTCTTTTCCTGTTAATTATTATTTAGCTTTGTACGACAAATTCAGGTAACCCGGCCGAACGGTTTCGACCCTGTTGTGAAAGTTCAGCTACGGCGCGGAGGGCAGCGCGTGTGTATGCTTGCGCAACTGCGCCCCCGGGGTCCGTCCTGACTACCGATTTACCGGCATCTGACAATTCACGGATACTGAGGTCCAGTGGCAGTTGGCCGAGCAACGGCAAGCCTGTGGCCTGCGCCATTTTCTCACCACCACCACTACCGAATATGGCTTCTTCATGTCCGCAGTTGGAGCAGATATGCAGGCTCATGTTTTCAATGACACCCATTACCGGCACATTTACCTGACGGAACATCTCCAGGCCTTTGCGTGCATCCAGCAGCGCAATATCCTGTGGTGTGGTAACAATAACAGCACCGGCCACCGGTATTTTCTGCGACAGAGTTAACTGGATATCACCGGTACCCGGAGGCATATCAATGATCAGGTAATCCAGGGCACCGTTTCCGCCTGTCCAGTTAGTGTCATTCAGCAATTGCTGCAGTGCGGAAGTGACCATGGGGCCGCGCCAGATCATCGGGGTTTCCTCATCTACCAGGAAGCCCATTGACATCACCGGAATACCCCCGGCCATCTTGGGAATAAATTGTTTTTCCTCACTAACTTCAGGTTTGCCGCCCAACCCCAGCATGCGCGGCAGCGAAGGACCATAAATATCGGCATCCAGCAAGCCGACCTTTGCACCCTGTTGCTGCAGGGCTACAGCCAGGTTGACCGCGGTTGTAGATTTACCCACCCCGCCTTTGCCAGACGCAATGACTACAATATTACGGATCGAATCCAGTGGTTTTAGCTCCCCCTGGACGCTGTGAACAGCAACTTTCCAGTCGAGACTGACAATTGTGCCTGCCAGCGATGCATCGGCAGCCAGTGCGGTTTCAATCAGTGCACGCCAATTGGCAAGTGGGCTTTCAGCTAAAGGATAACCAAAGCGAACCTTCAACTCCGGCCCGGCAGCCGTATCGGTGACACTGTGAATAAACCCTGAAGCATACAGGCCTTTGCCGGTATTGGGGTCAATCAGGCTGGCAAGGGCAGTTTCGACTTTCTGATTCAGTTCGCTAGGCATAGAAATCCTGTTATTAAAAAATCCAGGCTGCTATTGTAGCGATTCAACCTCGTGAATACTGCATTTTCAGCAATTATTTATTGATATTTTTATCCGTATACTGGCACTTAGATGTTTATGCCACAGGGAGTCCATGCGATAATTCCTGATTGCCTATACTATTGACAACAAAGTCAACTGAAACAAATACAACAAAATGACAAAACAACGAAAAATACTCGTCACCAGTGCCCTGCCCTATGCCAATGGCTCCATACACCTGGGGCATATGCTCGAATTCATCCAGACTGACATCTGGGCACGCTTCCAACGCAACCGGGGGCATGAGGTCTGGTTCGCCTGGGCGGACGATGCCCATGGCACACCTATTATGTTGCGGGCGCAGCAAGAAAATATCAGTGCAGAAGAACTGATTGAAAAAATGAACCACGAGCATCAGCAGGACTTTAAAGGTTTTAACCTGTCCTATGATAATTTTTCCTCAACCCACAGCGACTATAACCGTGAAATGGTTGCAAATATTTATGGGCGGCTGAAAGATGCGGGCTATATCAGCACCCGCACTATCACCCAGCTCTATGATGAAGAAGAAGGCATGTTCCTGCCCGACCGGTTTATTCGCGGCACCTGCCCGAAATGCGGCACTGAGGATCAATACGGTGACAACTGTGAATCCTGCGGCTCCCACTACGCCCCCACTGACCTGATTGAGCCCCGCTCAGTAGTATCCGGCAGCCGTCCGGTACTGCGCGAATCCGAGCACTACTTTTTCAAACTTGCAGCTTTTGAGGACGAACTTAAAGAATGGCTGAACTCAGGGGCCCTGCAGTCTGAAGTTGTAAACAAACTGGCAGAATGGTTTGAAGATGGCTTGCGCGACTGGGATATATCCCGGGATGCCCCCTATTTTGGTTTTGAAATCCCGGATGCGCCGGGTAAATTTTTCTATGTCTGGGTGGACGCACCGATGGGTTATGCCTCCAGCTTCCGTGAACTTTGCGACCGTGAGGACCTGGATTTTGATGAGTGGTGGGGCGCGGACTCAAAAACTGAGCTGTATCACTTCATCGGCAAAGACATTGTTTACTTCCATACCCTATTCTGGCCGGCAGAACTATCCGGTGCCGGCATGCGCAAGCCAACAGCGGTATATGCACATGGATTCCTTACCGTTGACGGGGCAAAAATGTCCAAGTCACGCGGTACATTTATCCAGGCACGCACTTACCTGGACCACCTCAACCCGGATTACCTGCGTTATTATTTTGCCGCCAAACTTAGTAACGGCCTGGCTGATATCGACCTCAACCTGGAAGATTTCGCCCAGCGGGTAAACTCGGACCTGGTTGGCAAGGTCGTCAATATTGCCAGCCGAACCGCCGGCTTTATTAACAAGCGTTTCGATGGCCGCCTGACCGACAGCCTGCCCGACCAGGATTTATACGCTACATTTATTCAGGAAAGTGAAAATATTGCAGCTGACTTTGAAAGCCGCAATTTCCAGAGTGCCGTACGTCGGATTATGGCAATGGCGGATCATGCCAATCGCTATATCGATGAACACAAACCCTGGCAGATGATCAAAGAAGAAGGCCGCGAAGCTGAAGTCCAGGCTGTCTGTACCCAGGGGCTGAATATGTTCCGGGTACTGGTCACCTGGTTGTCACCGGTCATTCCTGCAACCACTGAACTTGCAGCAGAGTTCCTGGGGGTTTCCGTGAACGACTGGTATGCTATTGAGCAGCCCTTGCTGGGACATAAGATCAACCCCTTTAAACCATTATTGACCCGGGTGGATCCTGATAAAATTGCCGCGATGGTTGAGGCATCAAAAGAAAATCTTCAGGTAACCGCTGAAACCAACAGCATTGATACATCAAATATGCCAGAAATTGAGCCCCTGGCTGATGAAATCAACATCGATCAATTTATGGCCCTTGACCTGCGTGTGGCAAAAATCATCAGTGCCGAAACAGTCGAAGGTGCAGACAAACTGCTGTGCCTGAAGCTGGACATCGGCAATCAGCAGCGCCAGGTTTTTGCCGGCATCAAAGCCGCCTACAAACCTGAAGAACTGGTGGACCGCTTAACCATCATGGTTGCCAACCTGAAACCCCGAAAAATGCGCTTTGGCCTTTCCGAAGGCATGGTACTGGCAGCAGGGCCCGGCGGCAGTGAGATCTATATCCTCAGTCCCGACAGCGGGGCCACTCCGGGACAACGGATTAAGTAACGCCAATTATCGGCATGTCAGAATATCTGCTCATACTGGTATCTACTGTACTTGCCAATAACTTCGTTCTGGTTCGATTCCTGGGCCTGTGCCCGTTTATGGGTGTGTCCAACAAAGTAGAAGGCGCCATCGGTATGGCAATTGCCACCGCTTTTGTGCTGACCCTGTCATCAGCCAGCAGTTACCTCGTGTACACATGGCTGCTGGTACCCTTTGACCTGACCTATCTTTCCACCCTGAGCTTTATCCTGGTTATCGCAGTGATGGTGCAGCTGACTGAAATGATCATGCACAAAACCAGCCCGTTGCTGTATCGGGTACTGGGAATCTTCCTGCCGCTGATCACCACCAACTGCGCAGTCCTTGGCGTGGCTTTGCTAAACGTCCAGGAACACCACAATTTACTCCAGTCAGCCCTCTATGGATTTGGTGCTGCAACAGGTTTCGGCCTGGTCCTGGTTGCTTTCGCGGCGGTACGCGAAAAAGTCGCCATGGCGGATGTACCGGTACACTTCAAGGGTGCGGCCATCGGCCTGGTGACGGCGGGTTTGATGTCACTGGCCTTTATGGGTTTCAGCGGCCTGGCAAACCTATGACAGCGGCTGTCATTATATTAACCCTGTTGGCCCTGATATTTGGCCTGGCGCTAGGCTATGCGGCTATCCGCTTTCGTATCGAAGGTAATCCAGTTGCGGATGAAATTGAAGCCATCCTGCCGCAAACACAATGTGCCCAGTGCGGCTATCCAGGCTGCCGTCCCTACGCAGAAGCCATTGCTGCTGAAGAAGCTGAAATTAATCGCTGCCCACCTGGCGGAGAAGCGGGGATTAAACAACTCGCAGAGTTGCTGGGCAAAGACATCATCCCGCTGGATGCAGATGTCGGCATTGAAAAAGCCCTGCCCGAAGTCGCTATCATCCATGAAGATGTCTGTATCGGCTGCACAAAATGCATCCAGGCCTGCCCGGTTGATGCCATTCTCGGCGCAGCCAAACAAATGCATACCGTAATTGCTACTGAATGTACCGGCTGCGAACTATGCATTCCTCCCTGCCCGGTTGACTGTATTGACATGATTCCAACCAAAATCGATATCACCAACTGGCATTGGGGCAAGCCTATACCTATAACCACAATATCGGAAATAGCAGACACCCGCGGGGAAGAGGTTGCCTGATGGCTCAACGACCCACAGACAATATCGGCAAATACCTGCATAATTTTCCTGGTGGACTCAAACTCAGGCACCATAAGGCCCTGTCTTGCTGCAAACCCCTGCCGGCTCGCTATTTACCGCTTTCCACAGAGTACTGCATTCCGGTTTCACAGCATTTAGGCCAACCGGCTGAAGTCGTTGTCAGTGTGGGCCAACAGGTAAAAAAAGGCCAGGCCCTTTCAACTCCCGGAAAAACCGGGAATGCGCCGGGTGCATTTGTACACGCTCCCACTTCGGGTGAGATCACTGCAATTGAAAAACGCCCTGTACCCCACCCATCCGGGCTAAACAGCCTGTGTATTGTGCTCCAGCCTGATGGTAAAGACCGCTGGGTTGAGCTTGAGCCGGTTGATGATTACCGCAAACTGGATTGTGATGAGTTAATCCAGCGGGTCCAGGCTGCCGGTATTGTAGGCCTGGGCGGAGCAGTATTCCCGACCGACATAAAACTGCAGGGCACCAGCTGCTTAATAAACACCTTGATACTCAACGGCGTTGAGTGCGAGCCTTATATATCCTGTGACGAAACCTTGATGAAGCAGGCTCCGGGTAAAATCATCGAAGGTGCATTGATTTTGTGCCATGTATTCAAGATTGAAAAAGTCATCATCGCCATCGAAGATCCCATGGATGTCTGCAACCTTGAGCTCGAACAAAGCATCAGTGAATTCAATGCCGGGGATTGTGTTGAAGTCATCCGGGTACCCATGCTTTACCCTGAAGGTGGTGAGCGCCAGTTAATCCAGGTACTCAGCGGTCATGAAGTACCTGCGGGCCAGCTACCAATTTCACTGGGGATACTGGTACAAAATGTAGCCACAGTTGCTGCTATCCGGGATGCCGTTATCGATGGCATCCCTTTGATTGAAAGACTGGTTACTGTTACCGGCGCCGGTATTCGTGAGCCACAGAACGTACACGCCAGGATCGGCACCCCGATAGCTGACTTAGTGGATTTCTGCGGTGGCTACACAGCGGGTATTGCCCGCCTGGTCATGGGCGGTCCGCTGATGGGCCTCGGTCTGCGGAATGACCAGTTACCCATCATCAAAGCCAGCAACTGCGTGCTTGCCTTAACCCATGCAGATATCACCTCAACCCAGCCGGAAATGCCCTGCATCAACTGCGGAAACTGTGTCAGCGTCTGCCCGGCAGGACTGCTACCACAAACCCTGCAAACTGTAATCAGGGCAGAGAATTTTGAAGCCCTGGAGAGCCTTAACCTGGATGCATGCATCGAGTGCGGTTGCTGCGATTATGTCTGCCCCAGTCATATCCCGCTGGTAGATTATTTCCGCTACGGCAAAGGTGAGCAGCGCGCCCAGGCTAAGGAAAAACAGGAATCGGATATAGCCAGGTTGCGTTTTGAACGGCGTGAACAACGCCTTGAAAAACAACAGGCCGAGCGCCTTGCACGCCACCAGCGCCGCAAACGGGCACTGGCCGGTAGTTCAAGTAAAAAAGACAGTGTCGCCGCAGCTATTGCGCGGGCAAAAGCCCGCAAACAGGTGCTGGCCGCTAACCAGCCTGATACAAACTCCGAGACTGGCAAGGGAGAAAACAGCTAATGAACTTTAGCAGGGGTTTTAACAACATGGGTTCACCGCATTTGCCGCCGGAAAACACGGTTGGCAAAATCATGCTGCAGGTATTACTTGCATTATTGCCCGGTATCGCTGCCATGACCTGGTTTTTTGGTGCCGGCATTTTAATCCAGATCGCCTTGTCGGTACTTTTTGCGGTCAGTCTTGAATGGGCAATGCTGAAACTGCACGGCAAGCCTGTACGCCTGTTCCTCAGTGATTACAGTGCTGTCATTACTGCAATTTTATTTGCCCTGTGTATTCCACCGCTGGCACCCTGGTGGATATCCCTGATTGGCATGATTGCCGCCATTGTAGTAGCCAAGCATCTGTATGGCGGACTGGGTCAGAATGTTTTTAATCCGGCAATGGTGGCCTATGTAGTCGTACTTATTGCCTTCCCGCTGGAGCTAACCCGCTGGCTGCCGCCGCGCGGCCTGGCAGAAGCCGAGTTACTCCCGGGACTGCTGCAATCACTGCAAACCATATTCAGTGGTCACCTGCCGGTAAATCTAAGCTGGGATGCAATTACCCAGGCAACACCGCTAGACTTGCTAAAAGATGGAGTCGAGCAAAACCGAATGATTTCTGAAATCCGCAGGGCCCCGGTGTTCGGCAACTACGGCGGACGTGGCTGGGAATGGATTGCAAACTTTTATGCCCTCGGCGGCATCTGGCTAATCTGGCGGCGGGTGATCAGCTGGCATATTCCGGTAGCGATTATTGCCAGCGTAATCATCCTGACCTTACCAGCCTGGCTTTATGATCCCAGCAGCAACCCCATCCCCCTGGAACATATATTCTCCGGAGCCCTGGTTCTGGGTGCCTTCTTTATCGCTACCGACCCGGTGACCGGCTGTGCCTCGCGACGGGGGAAACTGATTTTTGGGCTAGGAGTGGCGCTGCTGACCTTAACCATCCGTCTCTGGGGCGGTTACCCTGACGGGGTCGCTTTTGCAGTACTGCTGATGAATATGTTTGCGCCCCTGATTGACCGTTACACACGACCGCGAGCTTATGGTAAACCCCGATGACAGACCTTCAGGCTAAAAGTGTAAAAACAACACTGGTGCTGATGCTGAAAGCCAGCTTATCATTGGCTGTGGTTGCACTTGTCGGGGTGGTTTTACTGGCTGGCACATGGGAGCTTACCGAGGATCAAATTGCCGAACAGCGACGCAAGGCAGTACTTGCCAGCCTCAATCAAATCCTGCCTGCAGACCAGTATGACAATGATATCCAGGATGATATCCTGATATTGAATGCTCAGGGATTTTTCCACCACCCCAAACCCATAACCGTATTTCGCGCCCGCAGGCAGGGACAGCCCGTCGCATTAATAATGCAGATGACCAGCCCGGATGGCTACAATGGTGATATCGGCCTGCTGGTAGGAATTGATACCGCCGGGAAAATTGTTGGCGTACGTGTCACCCGGCATCGTGAAACACCCGGCCTGGGTGATTCAATTGATACCCGCCGTAGTGACTGGATATTGGGATTTAACAGCCATTCCCTGGGCAATCCGGCTACAAAACTGTGGACAGTAAAGCGCAACGGTGGGTATTTCGATCAGTTCACCGGTGCTACCATTTCGCCTCGGGCGGTGGTTAAAGCCGTCCGCCGGGCGCTCGAATATGAACGCGATCATCGTACAGAGTTATACCAGCCTAAAGTTCAAGCTGACCAGGCAAAACAGCCCGTTAAAGAGGGAACAGAAAAATGAGCAGCGTAGAAGCCAACTCCACTACCAGCCTGGAATTGTCGACAAATTCCACCGCCTGGGGTGAAATTTTTGCCAATGGTGTCTGGCATAACAACGCCGGATTTATCCAGCTGCTTGGCCTTTGCCCCCTGCTGGCAGTTTCCAGCACCATGGTTAACGCCCTTGGCCTGGGGTTGGCAACAATGCTGACCCTGATCATTTGCAATTTACTGGTCTCCCTGCTGCGTAAGGTTCTCAGGCCTGAAGTCCGGATACCTTTATTTGTCCTGATCATAGCCGCAGTTGTCACGGTGATTGAACTGGTGATGGAAGCCTGGTTTCATGAGCTTTACAACATCCTCGGTATATTTATCCCCCTGATTGTGACCAATTGCGCCATCATCGGTCGCGCAGAAGCCTTTGCCTCACGCAATCGGCCACTGGCAGCAGCATGGGACGGGTTTGCCACCGGCCTGGGGTTTGCCCTCGCCTTGCTGGCACTGGGCACCTTGCGCGAACTGTTGGGGCACGGAACCTTGATGCAAGATGCGCATTTCTTATTCGGCAGCCTGGGCCAATACCTCAGTGTAGTTATTATCCCGGATTTTAACGGCTTCCTGCTCGCCATCCTGCCACCTGGAGCTTTCATCATCCTCGGGCTGATGGTGGCCGGAATTAACGCAATGAATGCCCGCAGTAGAAGCACTAGCCAGTCTATAGATACATCAACGCAACCTGTAAACAGCTGATGAATCGGGATAAACGTATTGAAATCTTCAGACGCTGGCGGCAGATAGATCCCAACCCGACCACCGAACTCAATTACAGCACCCCGTTTGAATTACTGATTGCCGTTATTCTTTCAGCCCAGGCAACTGACATCGGTGTTAACAAAGCAACCCGTCGGCTCTATCCTGTAGCCAACACACCGGAAGCCATCCTTACCCTGGGCCTCGATGGTCTGAAAAACTATATCCGCACCATCGGTCTGTATAACTCAAAAGCTGCCAATATTATCAAGACCTGTAAAATCCTGATCGAACGCGACCAGGGTATTGTCCCTGATGATCGTGCATTACTCGAGTCCCTGCCCGGTGTGGGGCGGAAAACAGCCAACGTGGTTCTCAACACCGCTTTTGGTCACCCAACTATCGCAGTGGACACACATATTTTCAGGGTAGGTAACAGAACTGGAATTGCTAAAGGAAAAACCCCTCTTGAGGTTGAAAAGCGTCTGCTTAGGCTAATCCCTGATGAGTTCAAGCTCGATGCCCATCACTGGCTGATCCTGCATGGCCGCTATATTTGTAAAGCCCGCAAACCCAATTGCCCTGAATGTATTATCCGGGATTTGTGTGAATACAAACACAAAATAGAACAGACGTGAAATGAGTCACCATTAACTCAGGTGACCGTTAAAACGGGGCAGAACCCCAGTCTATTCACATCGCATAGTAATTACATCTCGCCCTCTACCACATCACGAATGACTTTGAGGTAATCATCCCCAAACTCCTGATCAGGCTCAAGGTAATTTCCTTCCGCCCATTCGTTCCAGGATTTTAAAAACACTAGTTTACTCTCTTTTTCTTGGCTCTTAACCAGGTCAATAGCATCTAGAAGGTGTTTTCTGAAAAGCTCAGGCGTTGATTTATCAAACACAACACCTAACTCTCTACTTCGAGGAGTATTGTCCCAGTTTGGAATAACACAAGGGTGCTCGTGAAATTTGTATCTATCCGTGTGAAAAGAGTTGTTGATGATCTCTTCATAGTGATAAATTTCAGGTAGTTCGGCCTCTTGCGGAATAGCTTGATATTTCAATACTTCTGTACTTTGCTCGTTGATTCGTTGTCTGGCAGTAGAGAAATAATCTATACAGACGGCATCATAACCAAACTCCTGTGGATCCCATGAGTGCCCAGCTATCCCAACCAAATATAGCCCTTTAAAGCCGTATTCTTTTGCCAGATTTCTCCAGGTATCGGTAAACCCTCTCGGATCAGGGAACCCAACTGGATGAAAAACCACAAAAACAGGCTTACCATCTACTTTCATGTAACGGTCATCTGAAAAAGCATCAATGAGAGATTCGAAGTGTGCACGATGATCATCTATTCCCGGATATTCCTGTTTAATCAAAGTACGATCTGGGCAGCCGTGCCAGATACCTGACCAAGTGGCATTGCCCCATGCCAGACAAAACGGGAAATCAGGCTCTCCCGATTGAAGTACATCAGTAAATGGTTTTTCAAGGAGTTTTTTTTCCAGAGAACCAGTAATGCCAGTAGCAAAACCCCTCAATTCCGTGCTCTTTTGCCAACTCCGCCTGCGCCTTCCTCGTTTCAGGAACGCGCAGGTCATAAAACCCTAGATCAGCTGGGAGTTTGGGCTGCAAATGACCACTAAATAATGGTTTTGCTTTTGTAACATTTGTCCATTCAGTAAACCCCTTTCCCCACCACTCGTCATTTTCAGGAATTGGATGATACTGGGGTAAGTAGAAGGCTATAACCCGGGCTTTTGCTGAAGTTTTATTGTTCATGAGTAAGTTTCGGAGAGTGACCTTAACTCATGATGTAAAGATTCAACAGTGTCGTTTTGAGCTGGTATTTCTGCTTTGCTAACAGGCTGCATATTAAATAATCGTGCATCAAATATCTTCATAAGATCAAAGTATGATAATTGTTGATCAAGTAAGTCGTTGATTGCAGAATAAGTTTTTTCTCCGTTTAAAACAACATCGTTAATATTAAATAATACCGCATCCCCGGGGTGATTTCTTTTATAGTCAAGAACAAGACGGTTGTAAGTCATCCACATTTTAGACGCATTCACTACTTCAACTTTATAGACATCATTACTTGCCGCAACTGATCTTGCCATTAGCGACCTAATCACCTCATTGTATGGTCGCCATAACAGCAATGCCTTGAGATTTGGATACAGTCGCTTCCAGTCCTCAAGAAAGAATATACTTCTGGGATCTTTCCACCCCCACAATTGATATTTCTTTATTCGATTCTGGACCAGGGAGTCGATAATTTCCATATCTTCAGTGGTGAAACTCAATTTGTCAGTTGAAAACACATGCCACCCCTTAGAGTCAGGATAGCGCACCTTCAGTCCTCGAATATGAATATCAACAAATTCTTTATCCTCAAAATGCCCCTTAACATTACCAGTACCCGCACCGTGATAACTACCATCATGGATTACAAGCCCTAAATGCTCCATCCATGAGGCAATAAATGAAGTACCCGAACGATGCATACCAGTTATACAGAGCATTTGATGCAACTTTATTACCCCTTAAAATGATTTGATAAAATATATTCTATTCCACGAAATCATTATCTGCCAGTGCTCAGCCTCTATTATTAATCTATAAAAATAATTTGTAATATTCCTGTAAAAGCTCCGGTCTTGATGACTAAGGTTGTTAATAATATAACGACCCACTGGTTCCTGAGATATAAAATATTGATTAACTTCAGGATTCCAAATGCTATTACTGTTAGTATGAAATGAGTCATGTGAATGACCATAATGAAAATAAGGCGCCCAGCGCTAATATCCCTGAGGGCAAAAGCCCAAGTATAAACGGAGTTGTAACAATGAAAAATGAACTGAATCTGAAACCTGTATCTATCGCGATTGGAGCTATTGTTGGAACCGTCGGCATGGCTGGTGTTGCCAGTGCAGATGAAAACCCTTTCACAGCTGACAGCATGGACGCAGGCTATATGCTCGCTGGTGCTGACAAAGCTAAAGAAGGTAAATGCGGCGAAGGCAAATGCGGCGGCGACAAAGATGCTAAAG
This sequence comes from Pseudomonadota bacterium, assembly GCA_015222805.1. Taxonomy (GTDB): domain Bacteria; phylum Pseudomonadota; class Gammaproteobacteria; order Xanthomonadales; family SZUA-36; genus SZUA-51. The sequence continues at coordinate 35 of JADFVZ010000020.1, read as the reverse complement.
CCGATAAAGAAGGCAAGTGTGGCGAAGGCAAATGC
>JADFVZ010000125.1 GCA_015222805.1 Pseudomonadota bacterium | reverse complement strand
GATGGAAGAAGGCCTGCGTTTTGCGATCCGTGAGGGTGGCCGTACCGTAGGTGCCGGTGTTGTTGCGAAGATTATCGAGTAATACATATTAATTATTTTTTTAAGAGAGGCAGGTTAACCCCTGCCAACTCGGAGTAGTTCAATGGCTGAACAAAAAATCCGCATTCGACTGAAAGCATTTGACCATCGTTTAATCGACCGGTCTGCCGCTGAAATTGTTGAAACTGCTAAACGTACCGGTGCTCAGGTGCGCGGGCCTATCCCGCTGCCGACTAAAATCGAGCGCGTAACTATTTTGACATCACCGCATGTCAACAAAGACGCACGCGATCAGTATGAAACCCGTACCCACAAGCGGTTGATGGATATCGTTGATCCTAACGATAAAACCGTTGACGCCTTGATGAAACTGGACCTCGCCGCCGGCGTTGACGTTCAGCTCAAGGTTTACTAATAGGGCTCTGATGATGACTATCGGAATTGTAGGCCGTAAACGCGGCATGACCCGAATCTTCACCGAAGCTGGTGAAGGTATACCGGTCACAGTAATTGAAGTTAAGCCGAACCGGGTAACCCAGGTTCGCAGCCTGGAAACAGACGGCTACCGTGCATTGCAGGTAACCACTGGTTCACGCAAGGCCAACCACGTCAGCAAACCGCTGGCAGGGCACTATGCTAAAGCAGAAGCTGAAGCTGGTGAGGGCCTGTGGGAATTTCGCCTGGATGAAGGTGAAGGCAACGACATTGAAGTCGGTGCTGAAATCAAGGCTGATGTATTTGAAATCGGGCAGATTGTTGATGTTACCGGTACCTCTAAAGGTAAAGGTTTCCAGGGTGGTATTAAACGCCACAACTTCGAAATGCAGGATGCCACACACGGTAACTCGTTGTCGCATCGTTCAAACGGTTCAATTGGCCAGTGCCAGACCCCTGGGCGTGTATTCAAGGGCAAGAAAATGTCCGGACAGATGGGTAATGTGCGGGTAACCACACAGCGCCTGGAAGTTATCAGGGTAGACACAGATCGCAATTTATTGCTGATTAAGGGTGCAGTACCCGGCTCGAAAGGTGGACACGTTTTCGTACGTCCGTCCTCTAAGGCATAAGGAGCGCATGATGGAACTTACAGTAACAGGCGGAAACACGATCAAGGTCAATGAAGCGATCTTTGCCCGTGATTTTTCCGAAGCCCTGGTCCACCAGGTCGTAACTGCCTATCTGGCAGGTGCGCGAGCGGGTACCAAGGCGCAGAAAAACCGTGCAGCCGTAAGCGGCGGCGGTAGAAAACCCTGGAAACAGAAGGGTACTGGCCGGGCGCGTGCGGGAACGATTCGTTCACCTATCTGGCGCGGTGGTGGTGCTACTTTTGCGGCAACTCCTCGGGATCACTCGCAGAAAGTTAACCGCAAAATGTACCGTGCAGCAATGCAGGCTATTTTGTCTGAGCTGATCCGTCAGGATCGCCTGGTTGTGATTGAAGACTTCAACCTGGATTCACCGAAAACCGCAGAGCTTGCCAAAATGCTGGCTGCTCATGACTTTACCAAAGGTCTGCTGGTTAGTGACAGTGTTAATGACAACCTGTTCCTGTCAGCGCGTAACATTCCAGCCGTTTATGTGCTGGATGCTGAAGGACTTGATCCTGTCAGCCTGGTGCGTTCAGAGAAAGTGATAATGACGGTTGCTGCGATTAATAAAATCCAGGAGAGGCTGTCATGAGTTCGCTGAGTAAGGAAAAGCTGTATAAAGTACTGCTTGCACCACGGGTGACTGAAAAGTCAACACGTGTGGGCGAAAGCAGTAATCAGTATGTATTCCAGGTTGCCGTTGATAGCACAAAAGCAGATATCAAGGGTGCCGTGGAAATGTTGTTTGGCGTTAACGTTGAGTCAGTAACGACAGTTAAGGTCAAGGGTAAAACAAAAGCATTCCGTCAGCGTACTGGCAAACGGAATGACTGGAAAAAAGCTTACGTTCGCGTTCAGGCTGATCAGGTTATCGATCTTCTTGACGGCGGCGAGGCAGCATAAGGGTATTACCTAATGGCTATTGTCAAGGCAAAACCAACTTCTCCAGGCCGCCGCGGTGTTGTGCAGATCAAACATGATCACCTGCACAAAGGTACTCCGCATGCGGCCCTGTTGAAAAAGAAAAGCAAATCCGGTGGACGTAATAATAACGGCCGCATTACCACTCGCCATATCGGCGGCGGGCATAAGCAGCACTACCGGGTTATTGATTTTAAACGCAACAAAGATGGTATCCAGGGGCGCGTTGAGCGCATTGAATACGATCCGAACCGTAGCGCACATATCGCGTTGGTGTTGTATGCAGACGGTGAACGCCGTTACATTATTGCCCCGCGCCATTTGCGTGCCGGTGATCCTGTAATGAGCGGTCGTGAGGCCCCGATTAAACCGGGTAACTCCATGCCACTGCGTAACATCCCGCTAGGTACGCTGGTTCATTGTGTTGAAATGAAACCCGGCAAGGGTGCGCAAATTGCACGTAGTGCAGGTGCCTATGCCCAGTATGTTGCCCGCGAAGGTCAGTATGCGACCCTGCGTTTACGCTCCGGCGAAATGCGCAAGATTGCTACCGCCTGTCGTGCAACCATCGGTGAGGTTTCCAACCAGGAACACAGCCTGCGTAAGCTCGGTAAAGCCGGTGCCAGTCGCTGGCGCGGTGTTCGCCCGACGGTTCGTGGTGTTGCCATGAATCCTGTTGACCATCCACATGGTGGTGGTGAAGGACGTACCTCTGGTGGTCGTCATCCGGTTAGCCCCTGGGGTGTTCCAACCAAGGGTTATAAGACTCGTAAGAATAAGACATCGAACAAGTATATTGTTCGCAGTCGCAGCAAAGGTAGCAGGTAACCAATATGCCACGTTCGATTAAGAAAGGCCCGTTTGTTGACCATCACCTGGCAAGCAAGGTAGAAGACGCTGTTGCCAATAATGTTAAACGTCCGATCAAAACCTGGTCTCGCAGGTCAATGATCCTTCCAGAAATGGTAGGGCTGACCATAGCCATCCATAACGGACGGATGCATATTCCAGTGCTCATCAATGAGCAGATGGTTGGACATAAATTAGGTGAGTTTGCACCGACCCGTACATATCGTGGTCATACAGCAAACCGCAGTTCGTAAGCGAGTATAGACATGCAAACAGCAGCAAAACTCAGAGGCGCGCGGATTTCTCCGCAGAAAGTTCGACTGGTAGCGGATCAGGTTCGCGGAATGCCGGTTGAGCAGGCTGAACAGTTATTAAAGTTCAGCACCAAGAAGGCGGCACAGATAATCAAGAAAGTTTTGTTATCTGCGGTGTCTAACGCCGAACATAACGAAGGCGCTGATATTGATGAACTGAAAATCAGCACAATCTTTGTGGATGAAGGTCCGATTTTGAAACGTGGTCGGGCCCGCGCAAAAGGCCGGGGCACCCGGATCCTCAAGCGTACCAGCCACATCACTGTAATCGTCGCAGACGACGCATAAGGACTGGACGAGAATATGGGTCAGAAGGTACATCCAATAGGCATCCGCCTCGGTATTTCCAAAGACTGGAATGCCAAGTGGTTCGCCGAGAAACAAGATTTCGCTGAAAATCTGAAATCAGATTTGAAAGCGCGTGCATTTTTGCAGGAACGGTTGAAAGATGCGTCTGTAAGCCGGATTCAGATCGAACGCCCTGCCAAGTCCGCCCGGATAACTATCCACACGGCGCGACCAGGCATTGTGATCGGCAAGAAAGGTGCAGATATTGAGCGTTTGCGCCGAGATGTTGGTGCGTTGATGGGTATTCCGGTACACATCTCTGTTGCTGAGATCCGCAAGCCTGAAATTGATGCCTACCTGGTAGCTGAAGGCATAGCCCAGCAACTGGAACGCCGTATTATGTTCCGTCGGGCGATGAAACGCTCAGTTGGTACTGCCATGCGCCTCGGAGCACAGGGTATCAAGGTAATGGTATCGGGTCGTTTGAACGGTGCAGATATTGCCCGTACCGAATGGTACCGCGAAGGTCGGGTGCCCCTGCACACATTACGTGCAGATGTGGATTACGCCACCTTTGAAGCCAACACTACCTATGGTGTGCTGGGTATCAAGGTATGGATCTACAAGGGTGAAGTATTTGACCTGGATGAAACTACCCGTAAAGCAGAAGCTGCGGCTGCCAAAAACAGCCGTCGGGATTAATAACAGGAATTAACAGCGATGTTACAGCCTAAAAGAACAAAATTTAGAAAGACCCATAAAGGTCGTAATCGTGGTATGGCCAACCGTGGCAACCGCGTAAGCTTCGGTGAATATGGACTGAAAGCTACGACTCGCGGGTTTATTACTGCTCGTCAAATCGAAGCAGCCCGTCGTGCTATTACGCGTCACGTTCGTCGTGGCGGTAAGCTCTGGATTCGGGTGTTTCCTGACAAGCCGATTACCAAAAAACCTGTAGAAGTACGTATGGGTAAAGGTAAGGGTAATGTCGAGTATTGGGTAGCCCCGATCCAGCCTGGTCGCATGCTTTATGAGATCCAGGGTGTATCTGAAGAAATAGCACGTGAGGCTTTCTCCCGTGCGGCTGCAAAACTGGCGGTTAAAACCACCTTTGTTACGAGGTCAATGCTGTGAATAATGCAAGCGAGTTACGTCAGAAGTCTGTGACTGAGCTGAATGAAGAGTTGAAAAACAAACTTCAGGAGCAGTTCAACCTGCGGATGCAGAAAGGTTCAGGTCAACTGGCTGGAAGCAATTTATTGCTGGAAGTACGCCGCGATATAGCGCGGATTAAAACCGTACTGACACAAGTACAGAAAGAAGGTAGTACGGCATGAGTGCAAGTGAAAAAGTCCAACAGACCCAAACCGGTCGTGTTGTAAGCAACAAAGCGGACAAGACAGTAACTGTCATGCTTGAACGTAAAGTCAAGCATCCGCTGTATGGTAAATACATCAAGCGTTCCACCAAGGTGCACGCGCATGATGAAACCAACGATTGCGGTGAAGGCGATAAAGTAAAAATTGCCCAGTGCAGGCCATTGTCAAAGACAAAGTCCTGGAAGGTAGTAGAAATTCTGGAACGTGCCCAATAAGGCTCGTTTCACAGGAATTGAGGATTAAACAATGATTCAGATGCAAACCATGCTGAGCGCAGCGGATAACTCCGGCGCGCGTCGAGTGCAGTGTATCAAGGTACTGGGTGGATCCAAGCGGCGTTATGCGCGGATTGGCGACATTATCAAAGTTACCGTTAAAGATGCTATTCCACGCGGCAAGGTCAAGAAAGGTGAAGTGTACGATGCAGTTGTTGTACGTACGGCCCAGGGTGTTCGTCGTCCAGACGGCTCACTGATTCGTTTCGACGGCAATGCAGCAGTGCTGCTGAACCCGAAATTAGAGCCAATCGGCACCCGTATTTTCGGGCCTGTTACACGCGAATTGCGTACCAGCAGGTTTATGAAAATCGTTTCCCTCGCACCTGAAGTGCTGTAAGGCAGGGTAAGAAGATGAAAAGAATTCGTAAAGGTGATGAAGTAATCGTTATTGCAGGACGCAGCAAGGGCCAACGTGGTCATGTGTTGCAGGCAATGGATAACAACAAGTTCATCGTTGAAAATGTAAATATGGTTAAACGGCATACCAAGCCGGATCCGCAACGTAATATAGCGGGCGGCATTATTGAAAAGGAATCTGCAATACACGGTTCTAATGTAATGCTGTACAACCCTGCTGCCAATAAAGGCGAACGGGTTGGTTTTAAAATCCTGGAAGACGGCACTAAGGTGCGTGTATTTAAGTCGACCGGCGAAGTCGTTGATATCTGAGGCTTAGAATAATGATTGCAAGATTACAACAACACTATCGCGAAACCGTTGTTCCACAAATGATGGAAGAATTTGGTTTCAGTAATGTGATGGAAGTACCGCGTATTTCCAAGATAACCCTGAATATGGGTGTCGGTGAAGCTGCCGCCAATAAAAAGGTAATGGAGCATGCGGTTAATGACATGACCCTGATTGCCGGACAGAAACCGATTGTACGCCTGGCGCGTAAATCAGTTGCCACGTTCAAGATTCGTGACGGCTGGCCGGTAGGCTGCAAGGTTACTTTGCGGCGCGACAATATGTGGGAATTCATGGACCGACTGGTTAATGTTTCCATCCCTCGTATTCGCGATTTCCGCGGCTTGAATCGTAAGTCATTTGACGGTCGTGGTAACTACAGCATGGGTGTAACCGAGCAGATCATGTTCCCGGAAATTGATTTCGATAAGATCGATAAGATTCGTGGTATGGATATCACCATAACCACTACTGCGAAAAACAACGAAGAAGGCCTGGCTTTATTAAAAGCTTTCGACTTCCCGTTCAGAGATAAGTAAAGGAATTATTCATGGCAAAGGTGTCAATGATCCAGCGTGAGCTGAAACGAGCCAAACTGGTAGAGAAATATGCCGGTAAACGGGCTGAATTGAAAGCGATTATCGCCAATCCTGAAGTAGGGTTTGAGGAAAAACAGGCAGCCGTAATGGCCTTGTCCAAATTACCTCGCGATTCAAGTCCGGCACGCCAGCGTAATCGTTGTGCACTGTCCGGCCGTCCGCATGGCTATTATCGCAAATTCGGCCTGAGCCGAAACAAATTGCGTGAAGCATGTATGCGTGGTGATATTCCCGGTTTGCGTAAAGCCAGTTGGTAAGAATTCGGGTTATTTAAACCCCTTGATTTAGAAGGTAGATATTATGAGCATGAGCGACCCTATAGCGGATATGCTAACCCGTATTCGCAACGCCCAGGCGATGAACAAAGTTACTGTAACCATGCCGCTTTCAACTGTGAAAGTTGGTATTGCCGAAGTCCTCGCGGATGAAGGTTATATTAATGGTCACAGCAATATTGAAGTTGATGGCAAGCCGGCACTTGAGGTTACCCTTAAGTATTCCCAGGGCCGTGGTGTGATTGACAGTATGAAGCGTATCTCCCGTCCCGGCCTGCGTAAATATTGCGGCAAGGAAGAGTTGCCTAAAGTTTTAAACGGTCTCGGTATTGCTGTAATCAGCACATCCAAGGGTATAATGACTGATGCAAAAGCACGTTCTGCCGGCTACGGCGGTGAAGTGCTCTGCATCGTGTCATAAGGAAGAATTACTATGTCTCGTATCGCAAAAGCTCCGATCGCTATACCTGCCGGCGTTGATGTCAACATCAATGGCCAGAATATTCAGGTAAAAGGACCGAAAGGCAAAATGGAACTGAATCTGCACCCGGCTATTAGTCTGGTAATGGAAGACAGCACTCTACAAATCCAGGAACCGACAAAACACACGGTTGCCATGGCAGGCACAATGCGTGCATTGCTGAACAATCTGGTTATCGGTGTGACTGACGGCTTTGAGAAGAAACTAAAGCTGGTTGGTGTTGGTTATCGTGCGGCTGTTCAGGGTAATAAACTGAACCTGACACTGGGTTTTTCCCATCCGGTAAATTATGACATTCCGGAAGGTATTAAGGTGGAAACACCTAGCCAGACCGAGATCATTATTAGCGGTACCGACAAACAGAAAGTTGGACAGGTTGCAGCTGAAGTTCGTGCCTATCGTCCGCCGGAACCTTATAAAGGTAAAGGTGTACGTTACGCGGATGAATATGTCGCACGTAAGGAAGCCAAGAAAGCCTAACGGCGTTCTTGTCAGGAAGGATAGAACAGCATGGCTATTAACAAGAACACCGCACGTATTCGACGCGCTCGCAAGACTCGCGCCAAGATTCGGATTCTCGGAGTGCCGCGTTTAAGCGTTCACCGTACCGGGAAATACATCTATGCCCAGGTGATTACACCTGAGCAGACTGTGATTGCAAGTGCATCAACTTTGCAAAAAGACATCCGAGAAGGTTTAAAAGGAACTAAAAACATCGATGCAGCAACTGCTGTAGGCAAGGCGATTGCTGAGAAAGCGTTGGCCGCAGGTGTTAAAGAAGTAGCATTTGATCGCTCCGGCTTCCGTTATCACGGTCGGATTAAAGCGCTGGCAGATGCAGCCCGTGAAAGCGGCCTGCAGTTCTAAGCTAGTTATAGAAAAGAATATAAACAGGTAAAAATACAATGGCGAATAGAGATAAAGATATCGGCGACGGCATGCTGGAAAAACTGGTTGCAGTCAACCGTGTTGCCAAAGTAGTAAAAGGCGGTCGTCAGTTCGGCTTTACCGCATTGAGCGTAGTCGGTGATGGCAATGGCAAAATTGGTTTTGGTTACGGCAAGGCACGCGAAGTACCTTTAGCGATCCAGAAATCAATGGAAAAAGCCCGTCAGAACATGATCACCATCACTCTTAAAGGTGATACTTTGTGGCATCCGATCAAATCACGTCACAGTGGCTCGCGTGTATACATGCAGCCGGCATCTGAAGGTACCGGAGTAATTGCCGGTGGCGCGATGCGTGCAGTATTTGAAACAGTGGGTGTGCACAACGTACTGGCAAAGAGTAATGGCTCCAATAACCCGATCAACCTCGTTCGGGCTACTATTAAAGGCCTGCAGAGCATGCAGAGTCCTGAAAGTGTAGCTGCCAAACGTGGTAAATCAGTAGATGAGATACTCGCGAATCATGGCTAAGAAACAGATGAAAGTAACCCTGGTCCGTTCAACTAACGGCACCATTGGCAGTCACCGCCAGACCGTTCTTGGTTTAGGTCTCAAACGCATGCACCAAACGGTCGTGGTTGAAGACACACCATCGACACGCGGTATGGTGAATAAAGTAGATTACCTGGTACGAGTGGAAGAAGCCTGATTTATCAGCGGTTCTTTTGCGCCCCAATATAGGAAAGTACGAAAATGAAGATGAATACATTAAGCCCGGCTCCGGGTAGCAAGTCTAATGCTAAACGTCGTGGCCGTGGAATCGGCTCGGGTTTGGGGAAAACCGGCGGTCGTGGTCATAAAGGCCAGAAATCTCGTTCCGGTGGTAAAGTGAAAATCGGTTTTGAGGGTGGTCAGATGCCATTACAGCGTCGCCTGCCTAAAATCGGTTTTGCTTCACGCCAGGCGAAGTTCTCTGCAGAAATTCGTTTATACCAGATCGAAGTGCTAAAAGCGGATGTCATCGATTTTGACGTACTGGTTGATGCCGGCCTTATTAGTCAGCGGATCAAGAAAGTAAAAGTTATTAACACCGGTGAAATTACCCGTGCGGTAACCCTGCAGGGCCTGTTAGCCTCCAAGGGTGCACAGGCTGCAATTGAAGCTGCGGGTGGTAAGGTCGAATAATGTCAGCTAGCGGGTCAAATATCGCAGATACATTGGGAAGCATGGGTCGGCTGAAAGAACTTCGTCGGCGGGTCATGTTTGTCATTGGTGCACTGATTGTTTTCCGGATTGGTACCTTTGTACCGGTACCGGGCGTCAATCCTGCAGCGTTGGCGTCCCTTATGGACTCCCAGAAAGGCACCATTATTGATATTTTCAATATGTTTTCCGGTGGTGCGTTGTCACGCTTTTCATTATTTGCGCTGGGTGTAATGCCGTATATTTCGGCTTCAATTATTATCCAGTTAATGACCTCTGCCATTCCACATCTGGCGCAGTTGAAAAAAGAAGGTCAGTCCGGACGGAATAAAATCACCCAGTACACGCGTTACTTTACATTAGTACTGGCAGCATTCCAGGGTGGTGGCGTAGCTTTTGCGTTGCAGGCCCAGAGTGCGGGTGCATCGCTTCCAATCGTGATGGCACCGGGTTTTGGATTTATATTTACAGCAATCGTTTCGCTAACCGCTGGAACCCTGTTCCTGATGTGGTTGGGTGAACAGATTACTGAGCGTGGTATCGGTAATGGTATTTCCCTGCTGATTTTTGCGGGTATTGTGGCCGGTTTACCTGCTGCAATCGGTGGTACTTTATCATTGGCGCAAAATGGTCAGCTGTCACCATTGATCGTGTTGTTCCTGGCGGTGCTGGCCTTTGCAACGATTGCCTTTGTGGTATTTGTTGAACGTGGCCAACGCAAGATTACGGTTAACTATGCACGTCGGCAGGGAAGGGTGGCTTATCAGAACAATGCCACACACTTGCCGTTGAAAGTGAATATGTCTGGTGTTATTCCAGCTATTTTTGCCTCGGCACTGGTGATGTTTCCGGCGACGATTTCGACCTGGTTCGGCCAGTCCAGTGGTGCGCGCTGGCTGCAGGACATTTCTGCTGCGCTGACACCCGGTACTTTACCGTACTCAGTATTTTATTCTGTGCTGATTGTGTTTTTCTGCTTCTTCTACACAGCGATTGTTTTCAATTCCAAGGAAACAGCTGACAACCTGAAGAAGTCAGGTGCGTTTATCCCCGGGATCCGTCCCGGTAAACAAACCGCAGAATATATTGATCGGGTGCTGACACGCCTGACCGCAGTCGGCGCTATGTACCTGGTTGCAGTTTGTTTGCTACCCGGTTTCTTAATTGCAATGTGGAACGTACCGTTTTACTTCGGTGGTACCTCGTTGTTGATTATTGTTGTTGTGATTATGGATTTCATGTCACAGGTTCAGGCACATCTGATTTCCCATCAGTACGATGGGGTGATGAAGAAAACCAATTTGAAATCTTATGGTCGTTCCGGGGTTGTCCGGCGCTAAGTATTAATAGAGTGCCCATATAGTGGGGCACCACGGAGAAAGACGATGAAAGTTCAAGCTTCAGTAAAGAAAATTTGTCGAGATTGTAAAATTGTCCGACGCAAACGTGTTTTGTTTGTTATCTGCAGTAAAGATAAGAAACATAAACAGCGTCAAGGTTGATTTTTAGTCGACTATTGTCTTTAATTATATTTAAATTTAGGTTACAATACGCCGTTTGGCTAATCCCGTTAGGGGGATCCAGGCCGGCTAGAAATTTCAGGAGAATGCGATGGCTCGCATAGCGGGTGTCAATTTACCAGTGCAGAAGCACACATGGGTTGGTTTAACGAGTATCTATGGTATCGGCCGTACACGGGCGTATCAGATTTGTACTGCGGCCGGTGTAGAACCGAGTGTGAAAATTCGTGATCTTACCGATCCCGATGTCGAAAACATTCGTTCAGAAGTTGCCAAACTTTTTGTTGAAGGTGACTTGCGACGTGAAGTTGCGATGAATATCAAGCGTCTGATGGACCTTGGTTGTTATCGCGGTATTCGCCACCGTCGTGGTTTGCCTGTCCGTGGACAGCATACTAAAAACAACGCACGTACCCGTAAGGGTCCGAAGCGGCCGATTAAACGTTAAGGATTAGCGAGAGCAATTATGGCAAAGCCGAGTAGCAAGCCTCGTAAAAAGGTCAAAAAAACGATTGTTGATGGTATCGCACATGTGCATGCATCATTTAACAATACTATTATCATGATTACCGATCGTCAGGGTAATGCTCTTGCATGGGCTACTGCTGGTGGTGCAGGTTTCCGCGGTTCTCGTAAGAGCACCCCGTTTGCCGCACAGGTTGCAGCTGAAAATGCAGGTAAAGCCGCATTGGATTACGGCCTGCAGAACCTTGAAGTACGTGTTAAAGGCCCCGGCCCCGGGCGTGAATCATCCGTACGTGCGTTAAACGCCGTCGGTTACAAAATTACCAGCATCCTGGACGTGACACCCATTCCACATAATGGTTGTCGCCCACCCAAGAAACGTCGTGTGTAAGGACTGAAATCATGGCTAGATATATTGGACCTACATGTAAACTTGCTCGTCGCGAAGGCGTGGATCTCTTCCTCAAGAGCCCGGTTCGTGGACTGGAATCAAAATGTAAACTTGACCAGGTACCCGGTACCAAGGCCGGCGGTCGTCGCCAGCGTCTGTCAGATTACGCTTTGCAGTTACGTGAAAAACAGAAAGTTCGTCGTATTTATGGAGTACTGGAAAAACAGTTCCGTAATTACTATAAAAAGGCAGCACGGATTAAAGGTGCTACCGGCAGCAACTTGCTGCAACTGCTCGAAGGCCGTCTGGATAACGTTGTTTACCGGATGGGATATGCAGTAACCCGCTCAGAAGCGCGCCAGCTCGTTAGCCATAAATCCATCATGGTGAATGACAAACTGGTGAATATTGCTTCTTACCAGGTTAAAGCCGGTGACAAGGTGAGCATTCGTGAGAAAGCTAAAAAGCAGCTCCGGATTGAAGAAGCCCTGCGTATTTCCAAAGAACTGGATCTCGCTCCGGAATGGGTAGATGTCGACAGCAAGAAGAAAGAAGGTGTTTTTAAATCATTGCCTGAGCGCGATGACCTTCCGGTTGATATCAACGAAAACCTGATTGTAGAGCTTTACTCCAAGTAATAACCCAGACAAGCTGTGGTCGGGTGGATTTTACCCTGGCTGCTTTTTTGTCGCTGATACAGAGAGGCCGCATCCATGCTGGATGTTACTGAAAAAATGTTGAAACCCACTGGGGTTATCGTCGACGAGATCAGCCCAACCCGTTCACGGGTTAAGCTGGAACCGCTGGAACGCGGTTTTGGACACACACTGGGTAATGCCCTGCGTCGTGTACTGCTGTCATCAATTCCGGGTTGTGCGATTACTGAAGTCACTATTGATGGCGTCAGTCATGAGTACACTACCATTGAGAATTTGCAGGAAGACATCATTGAAGTCCTGCTTAACCTCAAGGGTGTTGCCCTGATCATGCATGAGCATGAATCTGCCGTACTGCGCCTGTCCAAACAGGGACCGGGTACAGTTACTGCCGGTGATATCATTGTTGATCACGATATTGAGGTTGTTAATCCGGACCATGTGCTGGCTAACCTGTCCAAAGACGGTTCCCTGAACATGGAAATCAAGGTCGAGAAAGACGTTGGTTACCGGCCTGCAATTCGCAGCAAGGAAGAATCAGAAGAAGCCCGCTCTATCGGTGCGTTGATGCTGGATGCTTCCTTCTCACCGATTCGACGCGTATCTTACGAAGTCGAAGCGGCCCGGGTTGAGCAGCGTACCAATCTTGATAGTCTGACCATGGATATCGAAACTAACGGTACAGTTGATTGTGAAGAGGCGGTTAAACTTGCAGCCAACATCCTTGTTGACCAGATGTTTGTCTTCATCGATTTTGAAAAACGTGCCAAGGTTGAAGAGGTTGAGCCTGAAATCCAGGTTGATCCGATCCTGCTGCAGCCGATTGATGATCTTGAACTGACCGTACGTTCAACCAACTGCCTGAAAGCAGAAAGCATTCTATACATTGGTGACCTGGTACAGCGCACCGAAGTTGAACTACTCAAAACCCCTAATCTTGGTAAGAAATCATTGACTGAGATCAAAGATGTGCTTGCATCACATGAGCTGTCTTTGGGGATGAAATTAGAAAACTGGCCGCCAGCTTCTTTACAAACCAGCGTTTAAGACGCCACTGAATAACAGGATATTGCAATGCGTCATAGAAAATCAGGACGTCAATTAAATCGTAACAGTTCACATCGTAAAGCTATGTTTAAAAACATGGCCTCGTCACTGTTTAAACACGAAATCATTAAAACCACCTTGCCCAAGGCAAAGGAATTGCGTCGTGTAGCAGAACCTTTGATTACCCTGGCCAAGGAAGACAGCGTCGCCCATCGTCGCCTGGCGTTTGATCGCCTGCGGGATAAAGAAGCAGTGGGCAAACTGTTTACTGATCTTGGACCGCGTTATGTAGAACGCCCCGGTGGCTACCTGCGTATCCTCAAGTGCGGTTACCGTACCGGTGATAAAGCCCCGATGGCGATCGTTGAACTGGTTGGCCGGCCTACAGCCGATACGGTTGTGGATGCTGAATAAACAGTAAAATACTATTAAAAAGCCCGGTTATTACCGGGCTTTTTTTTGCCTTGATAAACTTCTGTACGAGTGTTAACTGCAGACATGAAAAAAGTATTCCAATCAGATAATTACCTGGAAGCCCAGATTGTTCTCGGCTTGCTACAAAGTGATGGATTTGCCGCGGAATCATCCGGTAATTTCCTTGTTGGCGGTGTCGGTGAGTTACCGGCGGCAGATTTATATATTTTGCGAGTCCCGGAAAATCAACACGAGCAGGCCGCACAGTTGGTGTTTGAGTATCAAAATGACACACTCAAATTCGATTTTGAAGACGAGAGTTGATTGTTCAGGTGAGGTTATTAGCTTTTTGAACGTATTTCTTTTCACGGCCTATTAAAAACAGGCAAAGACAGAAAATAATGACCATCTAATACTAGCTGCTATAAAAATAAAGCAGGAGAGCATGTTTTGAAAATTAGGAATTTAGTAACAACAATTACTTTTGTTGCCCTGATGCTATTCTTTGGTGTCAGCCAGGCGGTTATCCTTCCGCAGACAGGTGCTAAATCAGAAAAGAGCAAATCAATACAGGTCACCCAGGCTACAGCTAATCGCAAAGCATTTTATCTGCGTTTTTCAGCAGGAAAAAAAGCCAGTATGTTAGCTGCTGTTCGAGGCCTGGGTGCCAGGGTCGATTACCAATTTGACCGCTATGACACATTGGCAATATCACTCCCGGAACAAGCTGTAAATGCCCTCTCATCATTACCCAATGTAAAACTGCTTGAACCTGTTCCGGAATACAAACTACAGGCCCAGCTTGTTCCCTGGAATATTGACCAGTTTCAGGCGAGGGATGTCTGGGATGCCGACCGTGACGGGGTAATAGACAATGGTGCACCGGATGGTTCCGGTGTGAAATTCTGTATTATCGATACAGGTTTCTGGGCCGCGCACGATGATTTCCAGGGGATTACCCACAGTGGTATGTCGCAAATTCCTGGGGAAGCCTATACCGAGGATGAAAATGGCCACGGGACCCATGTGGCTGGAACCGCAAATGCGGTAAATAATTCGATTGGTGTCGTCGGCGTTATGCCGGGTGGCGCAGAATTAATTATTGTTAAAATATTTGGCAATAATGGTCTTTGGTCCAGCGGTAACTCCAACCTGGGTGTTGCGGTTGAATATTGTCGTGACCAGGGTGCCAATGTTATCAGTATGAGCCTGGGTGGCGGCTTCAGCGCAACTGAAGATGCCATTTTCCAGGATGTCTATGATAACCATAATATTCTTCCAATCGCCGCAGCAGGTAATGATGGTGACAATGCTGGAGCAGAGGTAAGAAGTTATCCGGCAAGTTACGAATCGGTGGTCTCAGTTGCAGCAGTACGACAATCTGATAATGTGGCAAATTTTTCACAATACCCCGCCACTAGTCACGATCCCTTGAATCAGCCTGCAAATACAGAGTGGGATGTGGTTGAATTGTCCGGTGGTGGTGAACAGGTGCTAAGCACCTGGCCCGGCCCACCTGCCGGCCCAAATGGTAATGTGCCGATTATTCAGGTAACCAATGATGGTACAGATTATCCGGCATCGCAAATTGCTGAAACCGCTGCAGGTGATGTTACCCAGAGCCTTGTTGATGGCAACCTCTGTGATGCGGGTGACGTTGATGGCAGTTGGAACGGCAGTATTGTACTCTGTGAGCGCGGCGACATACTTTTTTCGGATAAAATGAATAATGTGGCTTCAATCGGTGGTCTGGCGGTCGTTTTATACAACAATGTTGCTGGAACGCTGTCTGCGACCTGTGGTGGTAACTGTACCAGTGGTGCAAACATACCCGGTGTATCCATTACCCAGTCCGAAGGACAGTTATTGCAGGCCAATGGTCTGGGGCTACCAACCCGTGTATTAGTAGATGACGGTGCTGGTTGCGTCGGCTGTTCCGGTGGTTACAAAACCATCAGTGGAACATCCATGGCAACACCCGGTGTCGCCGCCGGTGTGGCCTGGGCCTGGGATGCCTGTGGTGGGCCTGCTAGTATCACCAATAAACAATTGCGCCAGTTGCTGCGTGACTCTGCCAGGGATCTGAGCGGTACCCATGATTTCAGTGGACAGGTTTATGGTGCTGGTTGGGATACTCATACCGGTTTTGGCCTGGTTCAGCTGAAAGATGCGCTGGATCTCGGTAATCAGCGCTTCGGTTCAACCTGTCCAAACGCTGATTACACGATTGGCGGTACCGTCAGCGGTCTTGCCGGCGATGGCTTGGTGCTGCAAAACAATGGTGGGGATGACCTGGCTATCAGTACCGACGGCATTTTTACTTTTGACACAGCGCTTCTCGATGGCTCCAGTTATCTGGTTACCGTTCTTTCTGAGCCGCCAATTCCAGACCAAAATTGTACTGTCGGTAATGCAAGCGGCGACCTGGATGGAGAAAATATCAGCAATGTAACCGTTAGCTGTGTGACCACTTGCAAGGTTACCACAGCCTCAGGAATGGTGAATATCACTGGGGTTTCCATGGAAGCCTGCGAAAATATTATTGCCGATCCGTCACTTTATGTTACCCAGAACGGTGAACTCAACCTTGCGGCGGGATTGGGGATCTCCCTGGGTGGTGGGTTTACAGTAGAACAGGGTGGGATCATGAATGCTAAAGTTTGTGGTCAGAGTTTGTGTGAAACTAGCGTAGAACCTATGCTGGACGGCTGTCATTCCTGCGTGACCCAGATCTGTGTCAGTAATCCTGAATGCTGTTTGAGCGAATTCAACCAGGCCTGCGTGGATAAGGTGGGCAGTATTTGTGGCCTGACCTGCGACTAAAGCACATGATAAATGAGCTCATACGGGGCGTCTAATCTGTGTCTGGCTCAAAAATACAAGGGTGGGCATTTATGCCCACTTTACAGTCGATTATGTTGCCAGACCCCGTTTTTAATCACCGCAGCGCAGGCATTGGCGCGGAAATGGTACATCCAGTGATTGATGTCTTTGGCATCAATAATGGTGATGTCTGCCTGGTAACCGGCTAGCAAACTACCAATTAAATTTTCCCTGCCGATGGCTTTAGCGGCAATGCTGGTAGCGCCTTTGAGCACTTCAGCAGGCGTCATCGCCTGGTTTAAACAGGCCTGCAACATAGCCAGGGGCAGGTGCCCGCTGGGAGACGAACCCGGGTTTAAATCAGTGGCCACGGCAACTGCTACGCCAGCTTCAATTAGTCCGCGGGCATCAATATAATCATCTTTCAGGTACATTGAAGCCAGCGGCAAGCTAACGGCAACCGTACCTGCATCTGCCAGCAACTTATGATCCTTTACTGTAATCCGCTCCAGGTGTTCAGCCGAGACTGCCCCCAGTTCAGCAGCCAGCGAGGCCGCTCCGGTATGGGTCAGCTGTTCAGCATGGATTTTCAAGCCAAAACCAAGAGCGTGAGCAGCCTGAAGGATTTTCCGCCCTTCACTTACAGTGTAGGCACCCTCGTCGATATAGCAGTCACAAAACTCTGCCAGTTCCCTGCGTTTTATTTCAGGTAGCAGTTTATTTGTGAGTAACTCAATATAGTCATCCCTGCGCTCAGTAAATTCAGGTGGAATGATATGTGCACCGAGAAAGGTGGGTACTAGATCCAGGGGTTGTTCCTGCTGCAGAGCAGCGTAGACTTCGAGCTGTTTTATTTCGTTGTCATAATCGAGGCCGTAACCTGATTTGCATTCAACTGTGGTCACTCCGAGAGCCAGCATTTCCTCGAGCAGTCCAGCGGCCTTTTGTTTCAATACATCAAAGCTGGATTCGCGAGTGGCTTTGACGGTACTGGCAATACCGCCACCGGCGGCGGCTATTTCGAGGTAGGATTTGCCTTCGATCCGCTGGGCAAATTCATTGCCGCGCCAACCACCAAAACACAGGTGGGTATGACAGTCGATCAGTCCCGGAATGACCAGTCGGCCACCGCAGTCATGGGGCAGGGCATCGCGGTATGTGTCCGGTAACGCATTTTCTTTTCCCACCCATAAGATTTTGCCGAACTCCCACACCAGTGCGGCATCGCTAATACTGCCGATTTCTTCCTGTTTACCATTAACGGGACAAGTAGCCAACTGGGAAATATTATGCAGCAGGTCCATGCTTAGGAAAACTCGCTAACGGCGCACTCAACAACATCGACCAGTTCACCGCTGCGGAGGATCTCTGCACAGATATCCAGGTCATTGCGGACTTCATAATCCTCACTGGCATGATTGATTTTTTTGCGCAGGAACTGGTAGGCTGCATCTACGCCGTCACCGGGTTTAATCGGACGGCGGAAATCCAGTGCCTGGGCAGCACATAAAAGTTCAACCGCCAGTACGCGCTCCACATTCTTCAATACACCCAGCAGTTTTAGCGCACTGATAGAGCCCATGCTGACGTGGTCTTCCTGCCCCAGTGAGGTAGGGATGGAATCGACACTGGCCGGATGGCAGAGGACTTTGTTTTCCGATACCAGGGCTGCTGCAGTGTACTGTGGAATCATAAAGCCGGAGTTAACCCCGGTATCACTCATCAGCAGTGTCGGCAGGCCGTCATGGCCTTCCAGCAGCAAGTAGCTGCGGCGCTCAGAAATGCTCGCTAATTCGGCTAAAGCAATGGCCGCAAAATCCAGCGACAGTGCCAGTGGCTGGCCGTGAAAATTACCCCCGGAGATAATATCGCCGTTCTCGAATACCAGGGGATTATCGGTGACCGAATTGAGTTCGGTTTCCAGCACTGCAACCACGTAATCAAAGGCATCCCTGCTGGCACCGTGAACCTGGGGTACACAGCGCAGTGAGTAGGGATCCTGGACCTTGCCGCAGTTGCGGTGTGAATCCATAATTTCTGAATTTTCCAACAGTTTGCGGATATTTGCAGCGACCTGTTGCTGGCCCTTATGCGGGCGTACGGCATGTACACGCGGGTCAAAGGGTGCCGCACTGCCCTGGAGGGCTTCCAGGCTCATGCAGGCGAGTATATCCGCGGCCTTGCATAAGCTGAGTGCCCGCTCGGTACAATAACTGCCGTAGGCCAGCATTAGCTGGGTGCCGTTGATCAATGCAAGACCGTCTTTGGGCTTAAGTTCAATGCTTTCCAGGCCCTGTTCTGCCAGGCTTTCAGCCGCCGGAGAAAAGCCATCACCTGTCAGATTCCAGACTTCACCGCGGCCGATTAACGGCAGGCACATATGGGCCAGCGGGGCGAGATCGCCAGAGGCGCCAACACTGCCGCGGCTGGGAATTCTTGAGATAATGTCGGCACTATCCAGTGCCAGCAGCTGCTTGAACGTGGTACGGGAAATACCGGAAAAGCCTAGCCCCAGCGAATGAATTTTCAGGCGCAACATTAAGCGGCTTATTTTTTCAGGCACCGGATCACCGACACCGCAGGCATGGCTCAGCAAGATGTTTCGCTGCAGTTTGTTAAGCTCAGCGTCACTGATTCTTTTATTCGCAAGTATACCGAACCCGGTATTAATGCCGTAGTGTGCTTCACCCGATTGCAGGGCTTGCTCAACCAGTTTCCGTGAGTCTTCGACCCGGGACTGGTCGGCATTCAAAGCCGCCATACTGGTATCCAGGTCGGTATAAAGATTATCGATACTTAATCGGGTGGCAGCCATGATTATTTTCCATCTCCGTTAATCATTGGCAGATCTACCCCGCGCTCATTTGCAGTTTCGATTGCCAATGGATAGCCGGCATCTGCATGGCGCATCACCCCGGTGCCGGGATCGGCTGTCAGCACGCGGTTTAATCGCCGCGAGGCCTGCTCGGAACCATCGGCAACACAGACCATGCCTGAATGCATTGAATAACCGATACCAACCCCGCCACCATGATGCAGGGAGACCCAGGAGGCACCGCAGGCGGTATTCAGCATGGCATTGAGCAGCGGCCAGTCGGCAATGGCATCGGAGCCATCCATCATCGCTTCGGTTTCACGATTGGGTGAGGCTACAGAGCCGGTATCCAGGTGATCACGGCCGATTACCAGCGGTGCATCTACCAGGCCCTTTTTCACCAGCCAGTTGAACTTCTCACCGGCTTCGGCGCGTTCGCCGTATTCCAGCCAGCAAATGCGTGCCGGCAGGCCCTGGAACTGGATCTGTTTTTGTGCCTTGTCGATCCAGCGATGTAATGAGGTTTTCTGCGGGAATAATTCGAGAATGGCTTTGTCAGTCGTATAAATGTCCTTTGGATTTCCGGACAGGGCCGCCCAGCGAAAGGGCCCCGCACCTTTGCAAAACAGGGGGCGAATATAGGCTGGTACAAAACCGGGGTAATCGAAGGCCTGTTTAAGGCCGCGGTGGTCAGCCACCTGGCCGCGCAGGTTATTGCCGTAATCGAAACAGATCGAGCCCAGCTTCTGTAGTTCGAGGATAGCTTCAACATGGGTGACCATGGAGTCTAGGACCCGGTTGTCATAGCCTTTAGGGTCGCTGCTGCGCAGTTCTGCTGCAGCTTCGAGGCTATATCCGGCGGGAATATAGCCTTCACGCAGGTCATGGGCCGAGGTCTGGTCGGTAACTACATCGGGAACGATGCCGCGGCGCACCAGTTCCGGCAGCACCTCGGCTATATTTCCAAGTAAACCTACTGACAGCGGCTCATCATTTTCATTTAACATCTGCAACGCTTCATCCAGGCTGGTGGCTTTACGGTCGCAATAACCGGTTTCAACCCGGCGGTCGATGCGCCAGGGGTCAACTTCGACCGCCAGGCATTTGCCGTCATTCATGGTCACCGAAAGCGGTTGGGCACCACCCATGCCGCCGAGGCCGGCGGTGACCACCAGGCGCCCGCGCATACTGCCGCCGAATTCCTGATTCGCCAGCTCGGCAAACGTTTCATAGGTACCCTGGACTATGCCCTGGGAGCCAATATATATCCATGAGCCGGCGGTCATCTGCCCGTACATGGTCAGGCCCTGCTGCTCCAACTCGCGGAAAACGTCCCAGTTGCCCCAGCGGGGGACCAGGTTGGAATTGGCAATCAACACACGCGGTGCTTCATCATGGGTCCGGAATACGCCTACAGGCTTACCACTCTGGATAATCAGGGTTTCATCATTTTTCAGCCGCTGCAGGGTGGCAATAATCCGGTGATAGGATTCCCAGTTGCGCGCCGCCCGCCCGGTACCGCCGTAAACGATTAATTCATCAGGCTTTTCTGCAACATTGGGATCCAAGTTATTCATCAGCATGCGCATCGCAGCTTCCTGGTGCCAGCCCTGGCATGTCAGTTTACTGCCATGTGGGGCAATAATTTTCCCCGGAGATTGAGATTGAAGCTTGCTTTGTCCGGTGCTTACATTCATTATTCGACCTACTGATTTATTTATCCAAAGATATGTCGATTATACTCCAACAATTTGTCTTGGAAACGCTTCGGCAGACAGAAAACAACAGGCTGATGAAATGCAGTGGTTAACGATTAGAAAATGGTTTTTTTTGCTGTTTGCAGGCTGTGCCGGTTTGCTGGCATATGCCATGTGGGTGCAGGAAGTTGACCTGCTCGAACCCTGCCCCTTATGTATCCTGCAGCGTGTAGTATTTATGCTGATCGGTGGATTTGCCCTGATCGCTGCAATTCACAATCCGGCTGCACTCGGGCGACTGCTTTATACCCTGTTGATCAGCCTCACAGCGCTTGCTGGTATTGGTATTGCCGGGCGGCATGTCTGGCTCCAGCATTTGCCCGCCGATAAGGTTCCCGACTGCGGGCCTGGGCTAGAGTACATGCTGGACGTTTTTCCACTGGCAGAGGCCCTGGGGATGATATTTAAAGGTTCGGGCAGCTGTGCGGAAGTCAGCTGGCAATTTATTGGCCTGACCATGCCCGAGTGGACACTAATTGCTTACCTGTCCATATTCCTGGGCAGTTGGTGGATGTGGCAACGGGCGCGTAGTACAGCTTAATAGCAACTTTATTGCACATATAGAAAACTGGATGTATAGATGAATAACTCAGTAATATCTCCTCTCAGGCAAGCGCAAAACTGGCAGCCTGATAGCTGGAAAACGAAACGAATCACCCAACAGGCAAGCTATCCGGATACGGCTCAGCTGGAACAGTCACTGAATAAGCTTTCGGTCCTGCCGCCGCTGGTGACATCCTGGGAAATTAACAACCTGCGCCAACAAATTGCTGAAGCCCAGCGCGGCGAACGCTTTATCCTCCAGGGTGGTGATTGTGCGGAAACTTTTGCCGATTGCACTCCGACGATTATTACCAACCGTCTGAAAGTGCTGTTGCAGATGTCGCTGGTGCTGTTGCATGGTTTGCATAAACCGGTAACCCGCATTGGTCGTTTTGCCGGCCAGTATGCCAAACCGAGATCTTCCGATACTGAAACCCAGGATGGCGTTACCTTGCCCAGTTATCGCGGTGACCTGGTGAATTCACCGGCATTTACCAGAGCAGCCCGCAACCCTGATCCGGAAAGATTGCTGCAGGCGCATAATCACTCAGCGCTGACAATTAACTTTGTGCGCGCATTAGTAGATGGCGGTTTTGCAGATTTACACCACCCGGAGTACTGGGATCTAAGCTGGGTTGAGCATTCGCAATTGGCGGATGAGTTCAGGCGCCTGGCTGAGTCTATTGGTAACTCACTGCACTTTGTTGAAGCCATTAGCGGCCGCGCTGCGGGGAGTTTGAAACGTGCTGACTTTTATACTTCGCATGAGGCATTGCATCTGCAGTATGAAACCGCATTGACCCGGCAAGTCCCAAATGCCGAAGGTTTTTACAACCTTGCTACCCACTTCCCCTGGATAGGCATGCGCACAGCAGAAATGGACATGGCCCATGTGGAGTTTTTCCGTGGTATCCAGAATCCGATAGGAATCAAAATTGGTCCTGGAATGGATGACCAATGGCTGCAGGAGTTGCTGAAAACACTGAACCCGGATAAAGAAGCTGGCAGGATTGTGCTGATCCACCGTATGGGTGTTGACCAAATCGAAGAGCATCTGCCACCGCTGATAGAAAAAGTCCAAAGCCTGGATGCCCCGGTGTTATGGATGGCGGACCCCATGCACGGTAATACTGAAACTGTTGCTAATGGTGTTAAAACACGACGTTTCCGGAAGATTCGTGGTGAAGTGAAAAAAGCGGTGAAAATCCACCAGCAGATGGGTACCCACCTGGGTGGGGTGCATCTTGAGTTAACCGGTGAAAACGTAACCGAATGTACCGGTGGCGCGCGTGACCTGAGTGAAGCCGATCTTGCCAGGGCCTATACCACAACGGTTGATCCGCGCCTGAACTACGAACAGGCGCTGGAACTGGCGATGCAGATTGTCAGCATCGAGAGTTCATCCCAGGATAGAGTTTAAACCACAAAAAGGTTAATAAAACTCGGTGTCATCCCGGGGCTGCGAGTAGCAGAACCCGGGACCTCATTGGGTACCGTGCTTTTATAAGGATGTTCCGGCTCAGAGGCCAGGATGACAGAGGTCTAATCAGTCGTCTTTTCTTTCTCACGGCCGGCTTTTTTACGTTCATGCTCTAGCAAGTGCTTCTTACGAATACGAATGTTCTTCGGGGTTACTTCAACCAGTTCATCATCATCGATGAATTCCAGCGCCTGTTCCAGGGTGAATTCAATCGGCCGTACCAGCACCAGGTTTTCATCGGTACCGGCGGCGCGGATATTGTTCAGCTGTTTGGCTTTCAGCGGGTTTACGGTTAAATCATTGGAACGTGAGTGAATGCCGATTATCATGCCGCCATAAACCTCAACAGCATGGCCGATAAATAATTTACCGCGCTCCTGCAAGTTGAAGAGGGCATAACCCAGGGCCTTGCCCATACCGTTGGAAACTAATACACCTTTAAGGCGCTGGCCAATTTCGCCGGTTTTATACGGGCCGTAATGATCATAAACACTGTAGATCAGTCCGGTACCTGCGGTCATGGTCATAAAGTCGGTCCGGAAACCGATCAAACCACGTGCCGGAATCAGGTAATCCATACGTACCCGGCCACGGCCATCGGGAAGCATATCGCGTAATTCGCCTTTACGCACACCCAGGGCTTCCATTACTGCGCCCTGATGCTGGTCTTCAATATCTACAGTGAGTTGCTCGTATGGTTCCAGTGTCTGGCCATCGACCTCACGCAAAATAACCTGCGGACGACTCACCGCCAGCTCAAAGCCTTCACGACGCATGGTTTCAATCAATACTGACAGATGCAGCTCGCCACGACCGGATACAAGGAATTTTTCGCCACCGGTTTCTTCAACCCGCAGGGCTACATTATGTTTAATTTCCTGCATTAACCGATCCCAGATATTCCGGGAGGTGACATATTTGCCTTCCTTGCCTGCAAACGGTGAATTGTTTGGCTGGAAGGTCATGCTGATGGTCGGTTCATCAATTTTGAGTGGTGGTAAAGCTTCCACATTCAAGGGGTCGCACAGGGTATCGGAGATATTCAGTGGGTCAAGGCCGGTTACAGCAATAATATCGCCCGCGTGGGCTTCTTTAAACTCGACCCGTTCCAGCCCCATAAAGCCCAGCACCTGCATGATTTTCCCGTTACGGACTTTTTCTTCACGATCAATAATTTTGATCTGTGCGCCGGGTTTGATACTGCCGCGCTGAATCCGGCCGATGCCGATGATACCCACATAACTGTTGTAATCAAGCGAAGTGATGCGCATCTGGAATGTACCGTCCTGGTCAACATCCGGTTTGTTCACCTCATTAATAATGGTTTCAAACAGCGGTGTCATATCTCCATCGCGTACATCATCGCTGAGGCTGGCGTAGCCATTGATGGCTGATGCATAAACTACCGGAAAATCCAGTTGCTCTTCGGTGGCGCCGAGGCGATCGAAAAGATCAAAAGTCTGGTCCATAACCCAGTCGGGGCGGGCACCGTCACGATCAATTTTGTTGATAACAACGATTGGCTTGAAACCCATTTCAAAAGCTTTCTGGGTCACAAAGCGGGTTTGCGGCATGGGTCCTTCAACCGCATCTACCAGCAGTAGTACCGAATCGACCATGGAGAGCACACGTTCAACTTCGCCGCCAAAATCTGCATGTCCGGGGGTATCCACGATATTAATCCGGTAATCGCCCCATTTAATCGCAGTATTTTTGGAAAGGATGGTTATTCCACGTTCTTTTTCAAGATCGTTGGAATCCATCATCCGTTCAGTGGTTTCTTTGCGGGTATCGATAGTGCCCGACTGTTTTAACAGGCAGTCAACCAGGGTGGTTTTTCCGTGGTCAACGTGAGCGATAATCGCGATATTACGGAGTTTACTAATCATAATCTTGATTCGGCTTAAATTGTTTGAAGTTATAAAGTAACAACCGCCTGAAATACAGGCGGCTTAGCCGGTCAATTGTACAATGTTTACCTAAAAATTACGACCTTTCTGTACTGCAGGTATGCATATTCCCCTGCAAAGGGTTAAGGCTTATCCCCTTTACATGTTTTCAGCATCACCATCCCAGATGAAACTGCCCATCAGTACATTGCCACCCAGGTAAACCCGGCGCGAAACTTCCAACGTGTTCAGGTCAATTTCAAAGAATTCACCATCATGGCTGGCGGCACTGTAGAAATACTGCATGTCTGCACTGACGCCTGATGTATGTGACTGGGACTTATAGGTAGGGTCGGCGGAGCTGGCAACCTCAATATCCTGCAGCTTTTTATGTTCCACGGTATCAATCACGGTCATGTGGGTGTCGTTGTGGTTGGTTACGATTGCCAGGTCATGCATCGGTATAAAAGTTGTGTGACCTGAGCCCTTGCCGGTATCAATCATGGTTATAATTTTCATGGTATTTTTATTGACTACAAAAACATGGCCTTCGGCGGAACCAATATAAATATGTACACCATCTGGATGAAAGTCTGCATGGTGGGAGCCCATTATAGTTACATCAAGTACTTCAGTATCGTACTCGCTGAGTACTGCTTCTCCACTGATGCGCATTTTTCCACGGTGGATTTTGAAGCGTAAAATAGAGGGAGACACGAGTTCATCCCGATTACCTTCGGCAACGGCGTAGAAAGTCATCTTGTTTTTCTGCATATCCAGCGGTGACTGAAAAACATGGTGAACAGAGGTTGGTGTTTCCAGTACTGACAGGAGTTTTCCCCTGCGGTCCCATAATTGAATTTCGCGTTCATCCCGGTCGAGCATCAGAAAACGTTCATCATCCACCCACATGGGGTGTCCGGTTGCCAGTGAGCCGCCGTAATCATGCGGCTGTGCCAGTTCGGTATAACCCATGACTTTCACGACTTTGTCATGTTTAACACGGATGATGCTGGTCATCACTTTGTCGGCGCCAGCAACCAGTGTCAGGCCGGTGTTCGAATTGAAATGTGTTGAGCGAGGCTTGTGCTCAAGGGGAATCTCACCAGCATTTTCAATCTCATAGTTGTCAACAACGGTCAGGGATTCAGTCTTGCGGGTTAACGCATAAGCCTTTGTGCTGCCTTGCTGGTCTATGCCGTAGGGCCCGTCCCCGGTATTTTCGACGATTGTTACCAGGCTCATTTCATCAACATCAATTATGAAGACGCGATTTGAATCCCAGTCGCCATAGTAAGCCAGGTTTTTAATTCCATAGGCGTTTTCACTGTTGTAGCCATCTTGATTGCTATAGCCTGGGTTTCGATAGCGATGTTCAGGGCCTTTCGGGCCATCTCCGGCAACTGCCTGTGTTGCAGGGAAAATAAATAAGGCGAGTAGGGCGGCATAGAGGCCAGGTGCGAGTATGCTGATTCCAGCTGTAGGCTTCCTTTGCATGGGTATCTCCTGCATGGGTCTGGTGGATTCCAGGTTTCAATATATACAGGAGCCGTTTCAAATCCATTTCAGGAATGTGTTATTTTGTTACAAAGTATTTCTGTAATCTTAAGAAAAAGTTATGTTGCTGTCATATTTTCAATATCCTGCGGCTTGCCCATCTTTGCGCGACTCCCTGGCACCGTAATAAACACCATTACCTGGGTCTTTCAAAAGAGTCTGATAGCCGCTGTATGGGCCATTGGCATATTCGATTAATTAGCTGTATTTGTAACTACTCGGACTTCATCCCATTCCAGCAATCCGGGCGTCTGCAGATCAGCTTTGCTGTCTGTGCACAAACTTTCGATAAATCAAAGCGTAGCAAGTTCTGCAGCAGTATATTCGCCAATGCCGAGACTCAGGGGTGTACGCAATGCTTCGCCGGCATAGTCACGATCCATAAGTATCGATGCCATCTGGATAACTGCGTCTATAGTCGGGGTAGCGACACCTACCTGACGGGCGAGAGTTGACATAAACACCAGGCCGTAACCTACATCTTCATTGATATAACGATGATCGAGTTGTGGCTGCGCACCGATACCTAAAAAGCCCGGTGCTTCGCGGTAACCACTACCGTAATTATTTTCCAGCATATAGCCCTGACGTATACCCAGCTCCGGATCAGGCAAAACCGTAATACCCATCTTCCTGCCGATGCTGATGCGCTCTTTATCGACAGCCTCGATCAGGCGGCCGACGGAATCAGTGACTCCATCCTCATAGAATAGAAAATCCCCGCCTGTACCTTCAATGCGAGCCGCATTTGCCAGCGAAACTACCGGATGGATCACAGGATTGGCATTTTGCAGGCTGGTTTGAATTACATTGTGTGCGGGTTCCATGCCAGGGTAAACATCCTGGATTAGTTGTAGGATATCCGCGGTATGACCGCCCGGCAATGCTGCCAGCAGGTTGCCAGCCCTGAGTTTAAGGAATACGTTTACTCGTCCCGGTTTAATCAGGCGAACAGCGTAATGCAGGGTTGAGGTCTCTGCGACTCGAATGGTTTCATCATCAACGGCCAGGCCGGCAGAGCGTTTAAAGGCAAGTGCTCCACCGCAGGATCCGGGGCTGACGATCACTGTTTGGCCCTGCTGCAGTTTTCCTGCTACAGCCCTGCCAAAGGGCTCGGTGGCATAGGCCGGTCCGACAACATAGATTAGAGCGGCTCCCGCCAGGGTTTTATCGATATCATGGCCCGCATAAGCAATGTGGCTAAACCCGGAGATATTTCCTTCTGAGTGAATACCTCCCTGACTGGAGATTGCCTCGATATTGCCAGCGAACTGCGGGAAATCAAACAGGCTGACTTCGTGTCCATGGGCGGCACAATCAAATGCCATTGTTGTGCCGCCGGCACCGGCTCCTAATACTGCTATTTTCACCGTGTTTCTCCTATTCCCGGGGTTGTTTAGCTAATATGAGGTCGGGCTAAAACAGGTATTTAGCCCGACCTCGATGGAATGGTTTTTATTAAACTACACCATAGGCCAGCAAAGCGTTGGCGACTTTCTTGAAGCCGGCTATATTGGCACCACGGAGATAGTTCACGTAACCGTCAGGCTCGGTGCCATGCTCCAGGCAACTTTCGTGGATATTGCGCATGATGTCACCCAGGTGGTCGTTTAGTGTTTCGCGGGTCCATGACATACGCAGACTGTTTTGCGACATTTCAAGTCCGGAAATTGCAACACCGCCAGCATTGGCTGCCTTGGCAGGACCGTAAAGGATTTTTGCCTCCAGGTAAACATCAATGGCTTCCATGTCGGAAGGCATATTGGCACCTTCAGATATACCTATGCAGCCGTTGCCAACCAGTGTTTTAGCATCTTCCCGGTTGACTTCATTCTGGGTAGCGCAGGGAAATGCCAGGTCACAGGGGATTGACCATGGGCGCTGACCGGGGAAGTACTCTACGCCATACTTTTCGGCATACTCAGAGATGCGACCGCGGCGAACATTTTTTAATTCTGTGATCCAGGTCAATTTCTCATTATCGATACCAGCAGGGTCGTGGATAAATCCTGATGAATCAGACATAGTTACCGGTTTGGCACCATGTTGAATTAATTTCTCCACCGCAAACTGGGCAACATTACCGGAGCCGGAAACCAGGCAGGTCTTGCCTTTAATTGATTGTCCTTTGTGCCTGAGCATATCTTCCATAAAGTAGATGGTGCCATAGCCTGTGGCTTCAGGACGAATTTGACTGCCGCCGAATTCCATGGATTTACCGGTAAGTACGCCGGTGAACTGGTTTACCAGACGTTTATACTGGCCGAATAGATAGCTGATTTCGCGTCCGCCGACACCAATGTCACCTGCAGGAACATCCGTATCCGGACCAATGTGGCGGTAGAGTTCGGTCATGAAACTTTGGCAAAAACGCATGATCTCACGGTCTGATTTACCCTTGGGGTCAAAGTCAGAACCACCCTTGGCGCCACCCATTGGCAAGCCTGTAAGGCTGTTTTTGAAAGTCTGCTCGAATGCGAGAAACTTAAGCACACTAAGGGACACAGATGGGTGGAATCGTAAGCCACCCTTGTAGGGTCCGATGGCGTTGCAATGTTGAATCCGGTATCCACGATTAACATGAATTTTCCCGTCATCATCTTCCCAGGTTACCCGGAAGGTGATAACCCGATCCGGTTCGGTGAGGCGCTGTGAAAGATTGGCCCCCTGGTATTCAGGGTTTTCGGCGACAAAGGGTAAAACATCTTTGGCAAATTCCAGTACGGCCTGGTGAAATTCAGTTTCGGCAGGGTTTCTTTGTATAACCACCCGCATAAAGTCGTCCAGTATCTGGGATTCTGTTTTTAACTGACTAGTATCTAACATAAAATTTTCCTCGTTCCATTCGTATTAAGCAATGCTGAAAATAGTTGACATCAGCACTGACTGAATAATGCCATTCCGATGGAAAATCGCCATGTCACAGATCAAGCAAAGTATTGAAAAAAGAGCAAGTTAGCTTGTCTTTGTAGTAATGATGGCTGCTTAAACAGGGATTCATCCTGCTTTAATCGAGTATTCCCGATAAAATTGGCTGGCCTTATTGAAGTCCTGGTTGGTCCAGCTGCTTTGCCGGCTTAGTAACCTGCCGCCTGGCCATCTTTACGAGATTCTGAGGCACCGTAATAAACGTCATTGGCTGGATCTTTCAAAATGGCCTGATAGCCACCGTATGGGCCGTTGGCGTATTCGATTTTATGTCCACGGCGCATCAGTTCGCGGATGACTTTGTAATCAAAGCCGGTTTCCAGGTTAACCGTGCCGCCGTCTTTCATCACCCCACCATCCGGTTGGCTGGAGCCATAATGGTGCCACCGGGGAGCATCGCCGGCTTCCTGCAGGTTCATCCCAAAGTCAATCAGGTTGGTAACGATCTGCACATGTCCCTGTGGTTGCATGCCGCCACCCATCAGGCCGAAACTGACCCAGGGCTTGCCGTCTCTGGTAATAAAGGCGGGGATGATGGTGTGGAAAGGACGTTTACCCGCTTCGAAGCTGTTGAAATGGCCTTCTTCAAGGGTAAATAACTCACCCCGGTCCTGGAGGATAAAGCCCAGCCCGGGTGGGGTCATGCCGGAGCCCATGCCGCGGTAATTGCTCTGGATCAACGAGACCATGTTGCCGTCTTTATCGGCAGTAGTCAGGTAGATGGTGTCGCCATCGCGCAAGACCTCGGGATCACCACTGGGATAGCTTTTCGCGGCTTTTTTCATATCCAGCAGGCTGGCTTTTTTCTCGGCATAGTATTTGGAGATCAGCATCTCTACCGGGATTTTATTAAAGGCAGGGTCCGCATAGAATTTTGCCCGGTCTTCATAGGCGATTTTCTTGGCTTCAAGCATTAAGTGCAGGCTGTCAGCGCTGCCGAAGCCCATTTTCTTCAAATCATGCGGCTCGAGGATATTCAATATCTGCAGTGCTGCAATTCCCTGGCCGTTAGGTGGCAGTTCCCAGACATCGTAACCGCGGTAACTGGTGGAAACCGGGGTGATCCATTCCGAGCTGTGCAAACTCAGGTCCTCGTAACTGAGGAAGCCACCGTTGGCCTGCATATAATCGGCAATGGTGTGGGCGATTTCATCTTTATAAAACACATCCCGTCCACTGGTGGCGATTTTTTCCAGGGTATTGGCGAGATTCGGGTTTTTCCAGATTTCCCCGGTCTTTGGTGCCCGTCCGTCAATGGTGTACTGCTCAAGAAACCCCGGATATTGCTTGCGTGCTGGAATTGAAAGGTTCCAGTAATAGGCGATCAGTTCGGAGACAGGAAAACCCTTGCGGGCGTAATTAATGGCTGGCTTTAAAATATCAGCCATCGGCAGGCTGCCAAACCGCTGATGCAGCTCAAACCAGCCGTCAACTGCGCCGGGAACGGAAACGGGCAGGGGACCATAGGCAGGGATTTTCTTATGCCCGTTTTCAATAAACCATTCACGTGTCAGTCCCAGCGGGGAGCGCCCGCTGGCATTCAAGCCATACAGGTTTTGTGACTTCGCATCCCAGACGATTGCAAACAGGTCACCACCCATGCCGTTACCGGTAGGTTCCATCAAACCCAGGGCAGCGTTCATGGCAATGGCGGCATCAATGGCATTGCCACCTTTTTTTAGTATGTTCAGGCCGATCTGTGACGCCAGCGGCTGGGAGCTGGCAACCATGGCCTCGGTGGCGATAACTTCAGAGCGGGTTACAAAGGGATTACCGGTAACCCGGTCCGCGGCCTGGGACGGGGCAGGTAAACCCAGGCTGAGGAATGCCAGAGTGATGCAAAATGTGAGTTTTCGTGGTGTAAAGCCGGAAAGTGTGGGTTTATGTAGCATCGATTGACCTGCCTCATTTAATTGGTGTCAATATTTAGACTAAAGTAGTTCCAGTATCGGGCAATCCCGACTCAGCTTGCGGTACAATAGCACAGATATTCAGGATCATTATTTACCGCCTTTAATTGCTCTATACAGAGCTCAATATTTGGAGAACTCCCATGAAAGCACCCGTTCGTATTGCCATCACCGGCGCCGCTGGTCAAATTGGTTACCAACTTTGTTTCCGTATCGCTGCCGGCGATATGCTGGGCCCGGACCAGCCGGTTATCCTGCAGTTGCTGGAAATTGCGCCGGCATTGGGCGCGCTTGAAGGTGTTGCCATGGAGCTGGATGATTCTGCATTTCCTTTATTACAGGGCGTGGTAACAACCGATGATGTCAATGTAGCTTTTAAAGATACTGATTACGCTTTGCTGGTTGGTGCCAGACCCCGCGGTCCCGGTATGGAACGCGCCGATTTGCTCTCAGCCAATGGCCAGATTTTTGGTCCCCAGGGCAAGGCGATGAACACACATTCAAGTCGGGATATCAAGGTCCTGGTTGTTGGCAACCCGGCCAATACCAATGCACTTATTGCACGTGCGGCCGCACCTGACCTTAATCCGCGCAACTTTACGGCGATGACCCGCCTTGATCACAATCGCTCGCTGGCGCAACTGGCAACTAAAACCGGTGCGCATAACAGCGATATCCGCAAGATGACTATCTGGGGTAATCATTCATCCACCCAGTATCCTGATATCAGCAGTGTTGAAATTGGCGGGCATGCACTCGAAGTCGATAGTGACTGGTATGTAGATACCTTTATTCCGACAGTGCAGCAGCGCGGCGCAGCCATTATTAAAGCCCGCGGTGCTTCATCAGCGGCCTCCGCAGCATCTTCTGCAATTGACCATATGCGTAGCTGGGCACTGGGAACAGCTGAAGGCGAATGGGTTTCCATGGCGGTTCCTGCAGATGGTAGTTACGGTATTGAGCCTGGGGTTATCTACTCCTTCCCCTGTGTCTGTAAAGACGGTGAGTATGAAATAGTCCAGGGCCTGGAAATCTCAGATTTCAGCCGTGAACGTATGGATGCCACCGATAAGGAATTACGTGAAGAGGCCGATGCGGTTAGCAACTTACTGTGAGTGCGGGTAAGCAATTCCGCCAACTGGTTGCCGGGCATGCACCCCTGCAGGTGGTCGGTACCATAAATGCCTATACCGCCCGCATGGCCAAACATGCAGGGCATAAGGCGATTTATCTCTCCGGTGGTGGCGTTGCTGCCAATTCCCTGGGGATGCCTGATTTAGGCATCTCCGCCCTTGAAGATATTCTCATCGATATCCGCAGGATTACCGATGTCTGCGACCTGCCCCTGCTGGTGGATGTAGACACCGGCTTTGGCGGTGCCTTCAATATTGCCCGCACAGTACGTGCGCTCAGTAAGGCTGGTGCTGCTGCCATGCATATAGAAGACCAGGTAGCACAGAAACGCTGTGGCCACCGACCGGGCAAGGAAGTCGTTAGCAAATCAGAAATGGCCGACCGCATTAAAGCTGCAGTTGATGCGCGCACAGATGATGGTTTTGTGATTATGGCGCGTACGGATGCGCTGGCAGTGGAAGGTATTGATGCGACAATCGAGCGTGCGCTTGCTTATGTTGAAGCCGGTGCGGATATGATTTTTCCGGAAGCCATGCTTGAGCTGGAGGACTATCGTAAGTTCCGTCAGGCAATCGGCGTGCCAATCCTGGCCAATATCACCGAGTTTGGTCATACCCCGCTCTTTTCCACCCCCGAACTGGGTGAAGTCGGTGTCGATATTGTTTTATATTGCTGCGGTGCTTATCGGGCGATGAACAAGGCGGCAATGAATGTTTACCAGGCCCTGCTGAAAGACGGGCATCAACGCAATGTTGTAGAAATCATGCAGACCCGGGAAGAACTCTACGAGTATCTCGGTTACCACCAATATGAACAAAAACTGGATCAGCTGTTTGCTGGGCAGAAAGACAATACTGAATAAGGAAAATTATCATGGGTGACAATCCACAAGCCGGCCTGCGCGGCCAGTCTGCTGGTCAAACCAGCATTTGTACCGTTGGCGCTGAAGGCAACAGCCTGCGTTACCGGGGATACTCTGTTGACGACCTGGCAGAAAACGCCACGTTTTATGAAACGGCTTACCTGGTCTGGCATGGCGAACTGCCCAACCAGCAGCAGCTGGATGAATTTAAGGCGGCCAGCATCCGCCAGCGCGGACTGCCGCAGGCATTGTGCGATGTACTTGAGCGCATTCCGGCAGATACCCATCCCATGGATGTGATGCGCACCGGCTGTTCCTTCCTCGGCAATATCGAACCCGAAGGCGATTTCAGTAACCAGCAGCAGGTGGCCGAACGCTTAATGGCTGCGTTCCCCTCGATTATTTGCTACTGGTATCGTTATTCACATGATGGTATCAGAATAGAAACCCAGACCGATGACGATTCTATCGGTGGGCATTTCCTGCATCTGTTACACGGTGAAAAACCATCCGAACTGCATGCGCGGGTGATGGATGTTTCATTAATATTATATGCAGAGCATGAATTTAATGCCTCTACCTTCACCGGTAGGGTGGTCGCATCCACATTGTCAGATTTATTCTCCTGTGTAACTGCCTCTATCGGTGCATTACGCGGTCCGCTCCACGGTGGTGCCAATGAAGAAGCCATGGCCCTGATTGAAACCCTGGATTCTGCTGAGCATGCTGAAACAGAAATCAAACGTAAACTGGTGGCGCGTGAATTAATCATGGGTTTTGGACACGCGGTGTACAAAAAACGCGATCCGCGCAATGCGATTATCAAGGGCTGGTCGAAACGCCTGGCTGAAGAAATTAGTGACACAGTTCTCTACTCGGTATCAGAAACTGTTGAACGGGTGATGAAAGAAGAGAAGGGCATGTTTGCCAATGCCGACTTCTTCCATGCATCAGCCTATCATTTCCTGGGTATTCCAACCCGACTGTTTACCCCGATATTCGTGATGTCACGGATTACTGGCTGGACCGCGCACGATTTTGAACAGCGTGCCAATAACCGCATAATCCGCCCGACGGCCGACTACACAGGGCCGGATGATCGCACGGTTAACTCAATTGAAGACCGGAGTTAATCTAATCAACCAGGTGTTTACCGGGAATATTGAATGCCATATATTGTGACCCGTTAAGGCCTGGTAGTGGAACGGGGTTTTTGCTCTGAAAACCATCCTGGATGAAAGCACACTGATTCCTGGTGCATTGCCTGTCCATGCTGCAAGCAATAAAAAACCCGATAGTGATCGAGGCGTTCAATAAAGGTGTTGAAAAATTGTATACTCTCTGTGGTAAGTACCACAGAGAGTTTGCATGACAAAATTATCAGCCAAATTACGGATTCCAATGTCTTATCAAGGCATACTGGTCAATCATTGCTAAACCCCATCCTGTGAAAACTTCAAATATCCACCAACGGAAAACATGTAAAGAGTGATCCACTTTACTCCCTAATTTTCACCAAAAATTGACCCATGTGTAATCCTATCCTGCGAATAAAAAGAGCAGGAGCAAAAGGTGTCATTTTTGGAAATAGATGAGACTGGGGAGAACCAGATGGCAATGCAGCGAACTCTTGTATTAAATAAAGCCCTTATTCTAACTGTCACCAGCAACTGAATTCTCCCGATATTTAAGTGCTAATCTGCTGATTAGCTGACTCTTATCAAGTAGACCCCATTCTTTTCATAAACAGCGTGTGGTCAAGTCCAACAGTCATGTAAGCTGGTTTAAGCATAGTCTTACATAGTATCTAATAACTTACCGATGGTGGAGTTGGATTGGGTTGTAAGGTCATTTTTGGATAGGGAATAAACGTGGCCTGACCGGTCAAGTCCAAATTTTGCTGTAAATTCAGTACTGCGCCAGGCCATTTGAATCCGTCAGAAGATTGGACAAAGTGGTGGGGTTCAATTTAATATCGTACTCAGTCATTGAGGTCTCTCCATAAGATTTTTAGTTGTGAATTAATCCTACAGGAAGCCTCAATGGCTTTTTTATGAATTTACAGCATTATATGGACGTAACCTCATTAATTCAAAAAACACTGAATATATGCTATTTACCTGGTTAGCTAGAATCTTGGTTGGAATCCAACTTCTTAGCGTCGTGTATATGGTAATTAATTTTTAAAGAATCCAAAGGACAAAAGGCCATAGACCATTAACTATGCCACTACAACTTGGAAACAATCCTATGCCATGGACAAATGAACATCTTGCTTGGCTGCAAGAAACAGGAAGCACCATAAGGACATCATGCGGCAAAGATGTTCCTGTATTCGAGTTTTGCCATGATGCGAATGACGGAAGGATCATGAGCGCATGGGCAAGGCATTTTCGAAACCACTATTGCCTTGATGCCGATCTGGTTTCTTTAAAGCCAGATGGAATGACAAGTGCAGAGTATCTACTGGAATTGAAATTTCCCAGTGCTTCTGTGAAACCTGGGCCGAGTATAAGGTCTGGTGACTTTGCTGAAATCCTCATTGCAGATTACCTTGAATTTCTACGTAATTATTATGTGCCAAGAACTCGATATGACAGAAAAATCATTGGAAACGAGTCATCAAAGGGATCAGATATAATAGGATTCAAACAACTCAACAACGAACCGCGCACAGATGATGAGTTGATAATCTACGAGGTTAAAGCGAAGTTGTCTGAGAATAGCAAATCTAATGTTTTGCAACTCGCAATCACAGACTCTTCGAAAGACGAGATTCGGTTGGCAGAATCACTGAACGGCATAAAACAACGACTTTTCGACCAAGGCGATGACACTGGGTTTGACATTGTCAGCCGGTTTCAGAGAACTCCAGATAAACCTTATAAACGTTCCTATGGTGCCGCTGCGGTTATAACAAAGACTTCTTTTTGCCCCGAAACCTTATCTGAATCTGATTCAAATAGTCATGTTGCACCTGGCGCCCTTGAGTTGATTGTCATTACAGGGGAGCAACTAATGCCTTTGGTTCATGCTCTTTATGAGAGGGCTGCAAATGAGGCTTGAAGCTAACTCCAAGAAGTTAATGGCGATAACCAAATCAAAAGCAAAGATGTATGAGTTTGGTATCGACGAAAGTCACCATATCACTTTAGTGCAAGACCCAAAAAACCTGCTCATAGCAACCATTGGGATTTTGGGAGAACTAGCTGCCATTGAGTCCCGAATTGCTAATATGCATGGTGAGCGTTACTTAGAGCTAAAAAGCCAGCTGATTTCTGTTAGCCAGTATTTCGATGCACTTGATCAATCTCATGTTGCGGATAACCTTTCGCAGTACTTAAGGCTAGTTGGTTCATCTGCATACTATTTGGCGGATATGCCGGGTAGCTCGTTAGTTCTTTCAAAAGAATTACCATATGAAATGGATGAGCTAACACCAAATTATCTTGAAGGTGTTTTGGTTTGGTTATTGAAATCCGACATGGAACATCAGTTCTACAGACTTGAGGACAGCCCATTAGTCAATGACATCGAATCATTCATTGAAATTTTTAGAGGGTACTTTGACCGTTCATATCAATTCTCGCAATTTCTTGAGATTGCTCATTCTATAAGAAAAAATACTTATGAATGTGGGAATGACAGGGAGTTGTTATTCATTGATGTCATTGTGTCATTAAGCCTTAAGAAAATTGCAAACTCCTCGATAAACTGTCTTCCTCAATATACAGATTTATCCATCAGTAACTGGCTTTCCGTATTAGAAAAACCTGGTTTCATCAAAGAGTTCTGGCCGGCTCAAAAGCTGTTGGGGGAAAAAGGAATATTGTCCGGAACTTCGGCGGTTGTACAAATGCCGACCAGTACAGGAAAAACAAAATCGACAGAACTGATTATTCGCAGTGCTTTTATCTCGGGTCGCGCAACATTGGCCGTGGTTATAGCGCCATTCAGAGCATTGTGTAGGGAGATTTCTTCATCATTCGCTCTCGCGTTTGATGGCGAAGATGTCAATATTAATGAATTGCAAGATGTTACATTGGTTAGTGATGATGAAGAATACTTCATAAGGTTTCTATTGGGTGAGTCCGAGCAGGACACGCGGCACCGTAAGTCAGTACTAGTTTCTACCCCCGAGAAACTGGTTTATCTACTGCGCCACGAACCGAAGTTGGCGGATGCCATTGGTTTGCTGATCTTTGATGAGGGGCATCAATTTGATACTGGTAAAAGGGGAGTTACCTATGAGTTATTGCTGGCATCTCTCAAGGAAAGTGTGGGTGAAGAAACGCAGAAGATCCTGATTTCAGCCGTGATGTCAAATGCAGAATCCATTGGGGATTGGCTTAATGGTGAGGCTGGCGTTGAGGTGCAGGGCATACACTGCTTGCCAACGGTAAGAAGTGTAGCATTCGTAAGTTGGCTAACTAGCCTGGGCCGATTAGTTTACATAGATCAGGAATTAGAGGCTGATAGAGATTTTTTTGTTCCGAGGGTCATCGAACAAATTAACCTTGGCACGAGAGGATCAGAGCGGAAGGATCGCCTATTCCCTGAAAGAAATAATGCTTCCAGTATGGCAGCCTATTTAGGTGTCAGGTTGTGTCACCAAGGGCCCGTAGCAATTTTTTGTGGCGTTAAGAGTACGGTGACGACAATAAGTGAATTGCTTGTCGATTACTATAGTAGAGGGCTTCAACTTTCACCTCCAAATGCGAGTAGCGACCAACAGGAGCTTGACAAGATTTCCTATCTGTCGAGTTTGCATTTTGGAGGTCAATATATCCTTTCAGAATCAATCAGGTTGGGCATATTGCCTCACAGTGCAAACATACCGAATGGGCTACGAGTTTCTGCTGAGTGGGCAATGGAACACAATAAGGCCTGCCTTGTTGTTTGTACTTCCACTTTGGCTCAGGGCGTGAATTTGCCGATAAAGTACTTAATCGTATCCAGTACTTTTCAAGCAGGACAGAAAATATCAGCCAGGGATTTCCACAATCTAATCGGTAGAGTCGGGCGGGCGGGTTATCACACTGAAGGGAGTGTTATTTTCACAGATTCTGAAATCTATGATTTGCGGCGACACCGTTATTGGCAGAGGAAGTGGAAAAGAGCCATTCACCTCCTCGATTTCACGAACACGGAAGACTGTCTGAGTAGCTTAAAAGAGCTAATTACCCCGTTTGATTTTGAAGAAATCCACCTTGATGTTATTGCATTTATAACTAACCCCAAAGACTACCGAGAACAATGCATTGATCTTGCAACAGAGGCAGAGATTGATATCGATTCATTGCTTGAGCAGATGGATTATAAGGAGAGCTTAATACAAAGTATTGAAAGCTATTTCCTGTCGCACCTCAAAGATAACCCCGATGTGGATCAATCATACTTTGTCGAACTGGCTAGCAATACTCTAGCGTATTACTTAGCGAACGAAGCTGAAAAGTTAATCTTTATTGATGCTTTTAACTTGATCTCGAGAAGAGTTTTAAGTCTAGACCCTGAAAAATTTGTCTATTATGGCAAAGCGCTTCTAGGCGTTGAGCAACTGCAGGTGATAGAAGAGTGGGTCAGTGAGAATGCTCTCATTTTGGAGTTGTCAGACTCACCGGAAGACTTATTGCAAGTGTGTTGGCCCCTAATAGTCCTGCTAAATAACAATGTGTTGATGAATAAGATTCAGCCACAAAAAGTTCTGCTGGATTTCGCCCAAAAATGGATTTCCGGTGACAGTTATATCGAATTACAAAGCCTGTTAATAGACAAAGAGGCTCATTATCAAGCCAAGACCCAAGCACGTAGAATAAAGATGGATCATGTGATTGATTTTGCAAATGGTGCTCTATCTTTCGACTCGATGTTATATGTTGGCGCTTTGGCGGATATATTAGAGGGGCAAGGCTTTACAGACAAAATTGTTGATAGAGTAAGGGTATTGCAAACACGCCTCAAACTCGGACTATCAAGTGGTTTGGAATTGTGGCTTTATTCCAAAGGATTTGTGGATAGGGAAGTTTGTAAAACTTTATCTAGTGCATTGGTTAAAAACGGTGTTGCACAAGAAGGTTTTAGTACTAAGATCCTGGAACAGAATATTCAGGTTGTTAATGATGTTTTGTTGGAACTTCCGAGCTACTTTTCTTCAAGCTTACAAAGTTGATGCGGCACGGAGACCAGATATTGGCAGGATCGATTGAACACGTAAAGTTTTTTCACCAAGCTGTGTTTTTGCGATAGTGCTTAAAAGACTGGAGCCTCTCGATGGTAAAAAAGAAAGGGGTCAGGTCTTGTATTTTGTATACCCTTCTGATTGATTTGAGGGTCGATTTATAGTTTAGAAGGTTTCTATGGCACGTCCACTTCGACTGGAATTTGCAGGTGCTTTGTATCACGTTACCTCACGGGGCGATTCAAAATGGTATATATTTGGATGCAAATCAACAGTAGACTCGAATGATATCCCCACTTTTCCACGAAAAACATAGACCCCAGATACGCTCCGGCGAGTTGGCCCAATCTTTCGGGTTTGCTTGATCACTAAATCTTCAGGCTCTTTTCAAAGTTTGTAACGCAGTCGCATCTATTACCGTCATTCAGTCTCATCTATTACCAATATTTATTGCATAAGTGACTGATTATTAGTTCGGCCAGTCTCATCAATTGTAAGCGCAAAGTAAACCCCACCCTGTTTTCCTAAACGATTACCCGTCACGCTATAC
The DNA here is from genome assembly GCA_015222805.1 of Pseudomonadota bacterium. GTDB lineage: Bacteria > Pseudomonadota > Gammaproteobacteria > Xanthomonadales > SZUA-36 > SZUA-51. The sequence continues at coordinate 48,134 of JADFVZ010000125.1, read as the reverse complement.
ACCTGGTAATCAGGAGTAACGAGCGATGCAAAATATAATTCCCACGCTGACGACACGTCAGCGTTATTGGCTAGAACATATCCGGGCCTGCGAAGCCTCCGGTAAAAGTATGACTGAGTATGCAGCAACAGAGGGCTTCCCTGTACAGACCTTGTATGCCAGCAAGAATATACTGATTAAAAAGGGTGTTTTACCGGGTGTACAACCCGCCCGGTTTCAACGGGCACAGGTATTGGATGCACATCCCGACAGCCAGTGGCGGATTGGTTTACCAAACGGTGTATCGGTGGGCTTTGTGGGTGAAGTGTTGTGGCAGGAATACCTGGAGCAACACCCGTGTGGTTATCAATACAGTTGGTTCTGTGACATGTATCGCCAATGGCGCGGCAAGCTGGATGTGGTGATGCGCCAGGATCACCGCGCCGGTGAACTGTTCGCTGACTATGCCGGCCAGACGATGCCAGTGGTTGATCAATATACCGGTGAGATACGTGAAGCGCAGATATTTATTGCGGTACTGGGGGCACTGCGCAATCGCACCTTTTTCTCATTGGCAGAACTCAATCAGGTGATCCGGGAGCTATTGATCCGGCTTAACAATCGACCCTTCAAAAAGCTGCCGGGTTCACGCCAGGAGATGTTTGCTTCCCTGGACCAGCCAATGTGTACACCTACGCCGAGTGAAAAAAGGTGCGGGTACATATTGATTATCACGTGGAGTTCGAACGGCACTATTACTCGGTGCCGTATCAGCTCATCAAAAAGCAACTGGGTCTGCGTATTACCGATAACACCGTCGAGTGCTTCTACAGGAACAAGCGGGTGGCAAGCCACCTGCGGTCTTTTACAAAAGGTGGCCACACTACAGTACGTGAACACATGCCCAAGTCCCATCAAAAATACAGTGCCTGGTCGCCGCAGCGCTTTATACGCTGGGCGGAGAAGTGCGGGCCATCCACAGCCACTGTGATTACCCAGGCATAAAGCTATCGAAGCTGCCTGGGTATTGTAAACCCTATGGTGACAGACGGCTGGAAGCCGCCTGTGGCCGAGCTTTTTTGCTGGGTAGTTGCCGTTACAAGAGCATCGAGTCGATCCTCAAGCTGGGTCAAGTGTATTTCTAAGTGGGCATGACAGTGGATCAATTGTAATAAGAGAGTGTCTTGTGATATCCATACCAAAGAATCAAGAAGACTAGATCTGGATTTTACTAACATAATACGAATTTTTGTTCTATTGAAAATTTGTATTAGTCACCAAAGCAAGTGCTTAAGTAGCTCTCACCTCAATTAAGAACTAAATTTTTGAAAAAAATATTTTACCCTTTTAAGTACTGCCACCACAAGCTAAATTCTCTCACTATTTCGCTATAGATTAGCTGCTAAATGATATGTATCAAGTACATTGAATTAAGCTAATAAGAACCCTATTGTTTCGAACTGGGGATTGATAAACTTTCATCAGATTAGCTGTATCTAAGCATTTTACAGAATTCTACGACTGTTTAGATCAAGATATTATGGTAGGCATTTAAATGGGGTTTAATGTTGCCAATTTCCTTATCCGAGATCTGCCAGCTTTAATAATTATGTCTTTGTTTAAAAAAGGATCATCGAAAAATTCACAGCACACCAAACTTAAAGGTTTCTGTATTGCAGGCTTTTAGAACTAGAGTTATTGACTCTATTTAGAGTTAATTTCAGGGGGGCAGGGTGTTATTCCTTTCCTCTATTACTGTGGGATTTAACCCACTTTTATTATCACTTTGGGAAATAGGATATGAAAACAATAAGTAAACATCGACAATTTCTAAATCGCACTATTCTTTCTTCGATGCTATTGACTAGTCTTCTCATTATTAATCCAGCCTTAGCAGCCAGTAAAGTAAAGCTAGATACTCAACCATCACTGATTGCTCTTAGCGGGCAGAAATTAGACACCTCAGAATACAAACAGGTTGGTGTAGGATTTGAAGAAGCTTTACTGGACTCTCAGTATATAACGATAAATGTTGATGCTCTGAGTATCATTAAAGGAGTGAACGAAGAGGATGCAATAAATAGCAACAATAAAAATCAGGGCCTTGATATTGTTAATATGAAGAATGCTCAAATGTCTGGCCAAGATATCTTGATTCATTTGCCTGGAATAACTGATCCAGTGTTTTTAGCGGTTGAAATAGTACAAAATCCAATAAAAAATGAAGATGTTGTTAGCTATAGCGGCCATGTTGTAGGTTCTGAGCATTCATTTTTTTCGTTATCACTATCCGCAAATGGTGTGATTGGGAAAATTAATTACGGTAAGCATATCTATCTAATTACAGCTACAGATGATACTTCATCTCGTTTTATTATCAGCAAGCTCGATAAATCCATGATGAATGCCGACACTGGCGAAGATGTGATTGTCAGTGACCAAGCATCAGAGGTTTCTATGCAGACTACAGAAGCTAGTAAATCTGGAAAAAGCACAGTACAAGCTCAAAGTGCTGGGCAAGGGACAGGCCGAGTTGATATTTTGTTTTATTATGCATCCGATGTAAGTAATCCAAGCTTAATAGTTAGTCAAACTGTTACAGAGATGAATGCAGCGCTTGCCCGCAGCTTGGTTCCTACATCAAAGTGGGTGACATCGGTAGGCGTTACTGGTGTCTCTACGACATTTTCGGGGTTGTGCAAAACACCAATACTTGTAAATAATATGGCTGCAAAAGTAGGGGTTTTTGCAAACATTGACACTGAAATGGACCTTGCCGGTGCCGACCTTGCGTTCTTATTGGTTGGTGATAATTCCGCAAGTGGCTGTTTCCCAGGACAACCTGGACGTGTGGGAGGTATTGCATATCTTTATAGCTCGACTAGCCCATTTGGCTTGTCAGCAGCTGGTTATGCCATAGCCGATATAACGGCTTTACATGAAATTGGTCATATGCTCGGCGGTTCTCATTCTGATACGGCTAACACAACCAATGGCACCACAGTATTTGCGCGTGGAATGACTGAGACGACTGTGCCGTGGCAGACAATAATGGGATCTTATGATACGGCTCCTTGTTATTTTTATGGTTTGCCTTCTAACTGTGAACGAATTGACTATTTTACCAGCCCACAATTGACCTATAACGGCGTACAGTTGGGTGCGTACGGTCCAAATGGTAGAAACATGAAGAAATGGTTGTATGAGACGGCAATGACTGCGGTATCAAGCTATAATGACGACCCGCTGCCTCCACCAGCAGCCCCTAACCCAATTGCTGTCGCGTATGATCCTTGTTATGGCTATAATGACGTTAACTGGACCGCACAAACAAGCGCGACAGATTACAAGTTGTATATGTCAACATCATCGAGCTTTACGAGTCCTACACTTGTGTATAGTGGCACTAATACGTACACAACTGTAAATGTGAATCCGGGTAGCACCTGGTACCTCAAAGCAACGGCTTGTAATGCTGCAGGCTGTGGTGCTTATAGTACCCAAGTAACAGCAAATTACTATAATATTTGCCCATAGTTAGTAAGCAATTGAATAAGGTGGACATGCAAATGAAAAAGAAATTGAAGATGATAATTATCATATTGATGTTATTTGGATTGGGTGTGCCCACCTCTGTTGCTTTAGCACAGACGGGTGTTGAGGTCCCCTGCGTCAATTGTGAACAATACACACAGAGAACTGAGCCAACCAACGGAGTGTGGTACAACAAAGACCAAACCGCTCAGGGATTTAATTTTGATACCCAAAACGGCAGAGTGTCTGGTATTTACTATGGCTACGATGAAGAGGGTACTGCAATCTGGTTGACATTTACTGCTGCGCTAACACCTTCAGAAGAGGTGGGTGTGATGTGGACGATCGATGCCACCTTAAATCACTTCTCAAACAGCAATTGTTTTAATTGTGAGGTTACAGGTTTTGACATTACTGACTATGGTCGTGTGAAAATGAAGTTTCGACACAAAAACTTAGCCAGTGTTAGTTTTGATGGTGGCCCCTGGCAGAATATTACACCTTTTATTTTTGGTCATGGAGCAACTGCAGACTTTCCACACAGAACTGAGTATTTGTTACCAAATCTTGATGGACTATGGACCTTTGTATACCATGTCAATGGAGAAGCAGTAACCAATATTCTACTTATTGGTAATCAGTGGGCTTTTTACTCTGAAGTGCTAAGGCTGACGAAAAAAAATATTCGAGAGACACCGACAGGCCGTGAAGTGACTTATGCGGTTGCAAGATACTTCCCCCCCCCAGAAGTACTGATAATAGGTACTATTACTTGTAAATTGGTTGAGGTGGAAGGTCAATTACGAGGGCCAACTTGTACTTTTGAAAATAATGATGGTTTTTGGTTTGATCAGCTCGGTGTCTCTCGTGAATTCAATTTTCCACTGGGTGGCTTAGGAGCTTATCGAATATTTGGAGAGACCATAGATGGGCATACCTTCGAGGCAATAAAGATTGATTCGACCCCATTTAATTCATAGCAGTTTTGAATATATAGATTCATCTTCATGATTTGAGCCAGCTTCCCGGTGAGGTATTAGACTGGCTCTTTTTAATAGGATTGTAGTGGCATAGTTAATTTGGCCACCTAACTAGAGGTGAAGAATGCTGAGCCAATTATCTTAAGTCGAATAAAGAATTGCACTAGATATTATGGCTGCCAATTAGTCGTACCTTGAGAACTTTCAGTATGTGCTTTAGAGGCAAGACGTAGCTTTTAGAGTCATTGCCGCCGATCATTATCCCGACAACTTTTATTTTCTTGCCTTTGCCCCCGGTTACCACCAAAGAACCAGAGTCTCCACTCACTGAAAATGGGTCAGTACCAATAGACTCAACTTCAAAAAAATCATTGAAGTAGACCGTACCGTTGAATGTTTGCGAACTCGTGGGTCCGAAATAGCTGGTTACTTTGTATTCGATTGATTCCGGGTCGCTGACAATTCTCTTGACCTCGCCTTGTGTGTGGCCAGAGGTTCTTCCCCACTTTTGCACCAGAAGACCTTCTTTTACATTTGCAAATTTGGTCGGTGTATCGTAAGCATTAGTATCGCTGCCCTGCATGGAACTGAGCAACTGACTTTGTTTATCATCGATCTGAAAAAAAGCAATATCGCAGTTCTTCGAGATATCGAACACTTGTGGAAGCCCCTGGCTCATGGGGCCGGTAAAATCATGCACACCTATCACAGATATTTCGGGGTTTTCGGGACTGACATCCTGGATACCCGGCACGACGATAGGCGTGCCAGGTCGGGCTGTGTTGCAACCACCCGTTACATGGTTGCAGGAAATACCAATCAAAACCTCTTTGGACGTTTTGCCCAATGCAGTGAGAGTGCCGGCATTGCGTTGATTGCCCAACCCAACTGACGAACCACAGGCAATGCGCCTATCGTGGTAGTAAATCGGGTTAATAGTACTCTTGATGTTCTGATCAATCTTGAATGGTTTGGCGACATCAATCTCGAGTGAAAAACCCTCTTCGTGATATCGGTCATCAAACAACTCTTTTAATTTGGTAGCCTTGGTCCTCGCGATGGGTAACCTCGCGAACAAAGAGATCACCGAGGTGGAGCCACGGCTGCGTGAAATGATCTTTACGATCTTACGGGTCTTGAAAAATTCTGCGTGTGAACCATCGAATGGAATCAAATCCGCATCGCCAGAAATCATCGAAGCTTCGCGCATTGCATCATCCGTTAAAATGCCATATTTCAGGGCCCACATAAACAGGCCATTGATCAAATCCGTAGGGCTGGGCATTTCACTACTCCTCAACACTTGATACTATGAAAAGGGTCCTTCCCGGGTCATCTACCTTCCTGTTAGTGCGTAGCTCGTACACGCCCGGTTCAAGATCGATTTTGATAGAGAAAGTGAAGCTATCGACTTCAGCCCCTTCAAACGTGACTTTGATCGGTTCACTCACAGACTCCAGCCTATCACCTTCATCAGACTCAACATCCAGTTTAAATATTTCGAAGTTTGCACCCGGGTCCGTTTGTGGCGCTACGTAGGAAACCGTCACCTCGATAATGTCCTGAGGTTGGTAGCTTTCCTTATTGACACTCAGCCCCAGTGCTGTGGGGTCACCTACCTCAGCAGCCGTATCGGCGGACATTGGCTTCACGCCGGAAGGTGCGTCGAGCATTCGATAAAGCGCAAAACGCGTTGTTCGATCCTCAAAAATTGATGCGTGCTTTTTGAGCGAAAAGGCGTGTGGGATCCTAATATTAATAGCGCTGCTGATCGGCACCGTGCCATCGCCACTGTCTTTGCGTTCCTGTGTGCTGAGCTGGATTCCGTTCCAGTCGTTCCGATACTTAGTTTTTAACGCAGAACCGACGAAGGAAAAATAATCGACTTGGGCAGGTTTGTCATCTATATTCAAAGCAGCCCATTGGGCGCGCGCAGCATCAATATTACTCTGCTTGAGACCGAAGGCACTGATAATTGCGGGGTCGAATGAATCGATGGCTTCGGGTGTCTGACCGCTACCAGCGGTCTTGATGGTCAGCGCTGTATCTGCCGGCGGTACTAACTGATAGGCCGATGGGTATCTTGGATCAGAGGCCAGCATTTTGATGTTTGCGGCACTGACGCCCAGGGTTTTATCGCCAACGGTAACCTGCTCCAGGGCAGCGGCAGCCCCATTGTGCGGCGTACCATATGTAATCAGCCGGGTAATTGAATTGAACCAGGGGCGGTGATCAAACTCACCACTTTCAAGAAGCAGGCGAAGCACCAGTCCACCCATTGAGTGGCCAATCAGAATCAGTTCATCGAAAGCATCTTCGGAGTCCAGGAGGGTGGCTAGTTTCTGTGCGGTTTCCAAATTTGAGAGGCGCCAGTCGTAGGGAAAAGAAATAAATTTCCGCCCGCTCGCGCCAGAGTTGGTGTAGCCACAGGTTTTGATATCATCGAGTATGCAACGATAGACGGAATAGAAACCCCCGATCGCAACAATGGGCCTGGTCGCCACCAAAGCCGGGTCCATCAGTTCGTTGATCCGACCATACCCACCGATTGTGAGCTCAAAAATACTGGGCGGCCATACCTTCTTGTTGGAGTTTTTGAGCCGTAACTCTGAGCCCATGATTCCCGGTATAAATATTACGCATTTCATTAGTCGCCTCCTTTGGAAAGTTCTGATGCAAGGAAGATTTGTCATTCAGTGGGAGCTTCAACCCTGCCAGAGTTTTCATGTTTTTTGCTACATACCTTGGACTATTGCTCTACAGGAATTCCTGCACAACAGCCTTTGGTTTTGTTTTCATTTCACTATTCACTTTAGTTACTGCATTGGCTGTAACCAGCCTCCTATTACGTTCCTTATAGATTTACTGTCACCACAAACCAGCTTCTCTCACCTAAAGCTGCTGATTTAGCTCTTCATCACTAACCCAGTCTCATCTATTTCAGATATTGACACCTGATTCTAGTTGTTACAGCTGTTTTCTAATTTTGTCTCATTGATTACCAAAGATGATCTAGTCTCATCTATTTCAATAAATGACAAGTAGCTCAATCTGTTATTACTACACCCGCCTTTTTGGCTATTGCGCGACAGGCCAGTTCCGTTGTCTTTTTTGGGGAGCCATTTGTTTTATCAGCAATACTTGCTCCTTTGTATGCACAATCACAGTAGTCTCTACATTCAGTTAATTTTTCTGGGTAATCCAGTGAACACTGCGTCTTACATTGACCAACACCTGTTGTGGGTTTTTTCATTGCACAAGCACTTATTAGTACCATGGTGACCAACATTATCATTAAAGCTGTTCTTTTACTTGTCATAACATACTCCTATTATTAAACTCTGTATTCATGGTAATACTGTCGTCACAATCCAGGTTCTCTCACCTAAAAGCTGCTGATTGAGCCTTTATCACTATCTCAGTCTCATCTATTTCAACTCAGTCTCATCTATTACCAAAAATGACACCATTGCCTCCGGCTTCAACCACGATAATCCCCAGGGCTGAAGCCAGGCGAATAGCCTCGAATGATTCATCAATCAGTTCTACTGGCGCTCCGAATACCGGTGCGGCCGGTGCAACGGTTTGAACTTCCAGCAACAGCACCTGACCGAAATCCATAGTGGCAATTGCCGCTACGATGGCATCAGGTACATTAGCCAGTGAGCCCGAATGGGAAGATACGTTCACTGAGGCAATTTCCGACGCTATGCTGACACAACCTACAGTATTATCAACGGCGCATATCTCACCCAGAACCGAGGTACCATGTGGACGTGATCCGTTTTGTAAGACGCCAAATAATAAGCTGGCGCCATGAGCAGTGAGGTCTTCATGGTTTAGGGTCCAGCCCTGTTCCAGATCAACCACTCCCTGGCCGGTGCCGGCACCACCAAGAATGGTCCATGTGTAGGAGAGTATTAAAGTTTCATACTGAGATCCCCTATAACCCGCATTCCACCGTTAATAAAATCAACCTGAAATAAATAAAGTATCATACTGAAAGTTGAATTTACTAAATTCTGGTTTATTCTGAGTAATAAAGCATCATACTGACAACCCCTTGCCCCGCTCAATTAATAGCTTGGTGTTGTCTACGACATCTGGTAAGTCCAAAAAGTCACATAATAAGTGGCCAAACGGATAAGCTTACGCTAGGCTTCAGACTTCAACTTACCTCAAGGTTATGTAACAAATGAAATCATCAGAACTAGCAGGTCTAATGTGGAGTAATATTTCAGAAGCTAGCTCGGCTATTCAGAAGGGGTTTACCTTTTATCTGGCTATTTTGGTTGCCATAACTGGGTACATTTTGAGTGCTGATACTAGCAATGAAACTAAAAATGCCATCTTTCTTATTATAGTTTTAATTTCTGTAATTGCTTCCATATGTGTGGCCGTGGTTGGATGGGGCGTTTGGATAGGCCTAAAAGAAGTTGCAGAGGTTGCCAAGTCGGCGAGTGAAGATTGCTCCCACGATATCTATTACGGATTTATAAGCAGAGCCAGAAAAATTGGGCTGTTTACTGCCCTATGCTTGTTCATCGTATTAGTAATTGTGCTCTATGGCTTATCTCTGGCAAAGTTGTGATTGATGCTGGGAGGATGACTAATAATAATTATCAAGACTGTTGAATCGCACTCATATTCATACCAGCATATAGACGACAATATAGTGTGTAATCAATATAATACCAAGTTCATCCCTGATCATTATTCAGTGCAATTGTCGGAGAGTAATAAAGGTTCATACTTAAACCCACTGTATCCCGCATTCTATATGGGTGTATTTTTGTCCATAATTAATAAAGTATCATACTGGCTAAGCACAATTTGCCTGACCTTATATTTTAATCATTATTTATCAATGGCCTAGAAATCCAGTATGCAACTTTATTACTCAGTATGATACTTTATTACTCTCCGACAGCAATTGCCGGTATAAATTTAAGTACAATTCAACATAGAAGGTGATGGAGGCGTAAAAACCGGTTCATACAGATATGCTGTGACATTGGGTCAAAGCTGAGCTCTTTTACTAAATATAACCTTTTGATTATATGGGTTTTAATTTTAATATTTTTATACAAAATTGAGCTAGCCGTGTAAGAGGTAAGTATTATAAATAGAGGAGTATTTGGACGAATGGCGTATTCCATCCGTCCGCCGAAGCATGGCTGTCAACCCTACCTAAGTCCTTAGACGATTACACGGTTGGCTGGAAAAATGGTCAAACACTCAAAGCGTTTACAGACAAAGCGAGCGACCAACATATTAAAAGCATTCTAAAAGAACACTATTTTAACAACCCAGGTACAACCCTCTACCCGAACTAAACGCTTTCTTTGGAGATACACAGCTACCACCACACCATCCTGATCCACTGCCCGCCAAAGGTAGTGTTGCTCACCGCTAATTTTTATGAAGACTTCATCGATGTAGAATGTGTCGCCATAGCCTCTGTGTCGGCGCTTCAGGCGTCTCGCATATCTTGCACCGAATTTGATGCACCACAGTCTGATTGATTCATGGCTGACAGTGATTCCCCGCTCGGCCAGGAGATCCTCGATATACCGGTGACTGAGATTAAATCGATAGTAGAGCCAAACTGAGTAACTAATGATATCTGGAGGAAACCTATGACGCTTATAAGTATTCATCGCCTGATTCTAGCAGTTACAGCCGGTTAACTTGGCGATACCACTTGAAGCACTAAAACCCGCGCATCGAAATGATCTTATGGAAATCATGGATGACCGTCACGGTCACACATCTACGGTTGTCATCAGTCAGTTGCCAACCGATAAATGGTACGCCAGCATCGGTGATAACACGCTGGCTGATGCCATCCTGGATCGGTTAATGCACAACTCACACCGGCTTAAACTAAAAGGTGAATCCATGCAGAAATTAATCGGAGGAGTTGACCAATATGAACACTTGAGTTAAAAGAGACTTCGGAATGCGTTGAGAAATCAGGTGTTCAAATAAAACCGGAATCGGTGTTCAAATTAACCGGAATATGCAATTTTGAGGCTTTTTCTTGACGCTTTCCCTTGGCGTAGTGTGTATTAGTGTGTATTAGTGTGTATAGTTAATCTATCATGCTATTCAGGTAAATGATTTTGTTAGTTGGAGGTTCTATGCGATATCCAGTAATTGTACATACGGATGATGAAATAAATTTTAATGTGATGGTGCCCGATCTTCCGAGGTGCACTACACGCGCCCATTCTATTGATGGAGCAATCTCAAACGCGCAGGAAGCAATTGTGTTTCGCGCTGAGTGTTTGATCAGGGATGGTCTGGACGTGCCCTCAGCCGCATACGAGGTCAAATTATCGGACCTTCATTGTGATAAAGGGTTCTCTTTTCTGGCCTATGTTGATGTCGACATTGATTCGCTGCTTGGGCCAACCAAGCGGATTAATCTTACGTTCAAACCGGAAACATTAAAACTCGCCGATACTAAGGCCGCAGATCACGGCATGAGCCGCTCTGAGTATTTGGCCCATGTTGGTATGTTAGGTTTAATAAAACACACTGGGCCTAGCATTCCGATAAAGCGCACCAAAGATGGCATTAATCCCGAAGTACCAACCGTTCCTGCAATACGTATTAATGCGACGATAAAATCTGGAGCATTAGATATCATTAATCACAAAGCTGCAGGGCTCGGAATGAACCGATCAGAATATCTGGCTAATGTGGTTACTCATGGGGCAAATGAATTAGTGACGAGGAAAAGGGATAAATCTACAGGTAATTTTTCCTAGATAGCGCTGCGAAGATGGACAACAGAACAAAGTGCTCCAATAAAGGTAATTGGCGCATCACGCATCCATAATGCCACACAAAGCGCTTGCGCCGGTATTGTTAAGTTATTGAGCAAGACTGAAATTAAGTATGATACTTATTTGTAAGAGAATTGAGTAAATTAGGGAAGGTCTAGTTTGTAAGTATGATACTTTCACTTGAGTTCAAAAATGTCCATTAATAAAATCAAAGGCTTAAATGAGCTTTAGTATGATGCTTTCTTGTACATTTACACCTGATGACATCAGCGCCTGATTCAAAAGGCTATCATTCTTTACAGCTATCCTTTGCGCTTCCGACGCGCCCGCCCGCGCCGTCTGCTGAAACGCGGCGTGTCGGTCGGCGCGGTTGATGCATTTGGGAATCGTGCCCGCAAACGACGAGCCATGCCGCTGACGGGGCCATCCAAGCTCATTGCGGACTCAATGACGGCCGCTGCCGTTCGCCGATGATCCACGTCTCCTCTGAGGCATTCAGCCAAATTTTTCTCAGCCACAGCGGGATCAAGTTTAGCTAAAATTTGGTGCCAAACGGCAGGCGTATGCTCAATCACCACGCGAACAAAACCTTCTGCTTGGCCGGTGGAGTTTCGGTTGTAGTTCGTCACCCCACGCGCTATCTCATCAACAAAGGGGCCGACAGCCTGCTCAACCAATTCGGGTCGCGCATCTACGATGAAGGCCAAGGCTATGCCGCCGAAGTCCCAACTCAAGTGGCCGTGTTGGGCTAGTCGAAGCGAGTTGCCCTTGGCTAGATGTGCGAGGCCAACTTCCGGCACCATTAGCATCAGTCGCGGTGGAAAATGCACGATCCGGTCGGCCCTGTCGGAGATGAATTTTTGGACAAGGTGCCGCGTCGATGGCCGCAAATAGAGGGTGGCCAAGAGCACCTCGGTGTCATGAGGCATATTCCCCCAATCATCGCCAATGACCGAATCCAGCTTGTTCCAATCGACTTGGCAAAGGGCCGCTTCGTATTTCCGTGGTGCCGACTGGCAGAGGAAATGAAGGAAGAAGCCTGCTGACTGAAAATTCCGGGGGCGCACCGTCGAGATGTGTTCTGCGATCCGCTTGGGGTCGATTTTCTCGCACATGCGCCGCGCGATTACCCACTGACGGCGAGTCGGCTTCAGCTTCCCGACATACACATGCAACACGTCAAACACGCGTAGTACGGTCGAAGCGAAATCGCGGCTGAGTTGATGAAATCCTTCCACCGGGTCTTTGGCTAGGACTTGCTGCGCAGTTGGCACGAAAAGTTCGGCCATTTCCAGCGCCAGATCCTCGTCCAACCAAACTACGGAAGCGCAGAATTTCGAGAAGATGAAGGCGTCCTCAAGAAAGGCTTCGTGCTTGGCGAGCTCGCGCAGTTTGTCCCGATCAATAGCAGTCCGAACCTTGGTGTTGAAGTCATCAACCTTCACATAGGCGACGCTGCTCAAGAGATCGGCAAGACCGTATGCCGTATCGGGGTTGGCGTTGGAATAGGCTGTCGCGATTGCGATCGGATCAGTGGCTGCAACGACCCTCTCGGCAACATTCTGATCCTGCTGAACAAGATTGTTCAAGATGTGGCCGAAACCGTATGCGCCATCGCTGGGATTGGAAATCCAATTCGCCAGTGTGGACACATTTGGACCCACCACGGCAGTCGCCCCACCCTCCGCGAAATCCCACAGGTCTGAAAGGGCGAGTGCCGCAAAACCGCGATCCGAACCTTCGGCCGCCCAACATCGCGCAATCACAGCCTCAACCCCGGGCTGTCCGAGAAGGCGCGTCCATCTGTAGTTACCACTTCCGAAGCGGAGTTCATGTATAAGGACTTGCAAACCTGCATACGGGAATTGCGGATCGCGTAATACGCCTTCTATCATTGTGGCGACCTTCTCGCGCGCACCCTTGCCTTACCCCTCTAGGATACGTTTGAGCACGACCGTAGCGAAGCGCTGATGCGGAGCCCGACAATCCGCCACGCCCACGATCAGCCTTTGCTTCCCCAGCCATTCCAATCCCTGATCGACCATTCCGGCATCGATGCCGGCACGTGCACAGACTTCCACAATCTCTCCTGGAACCGCACGCGCATCGCGAGATGCCAGCTGCCGGATCGCAACCGCCGCAAGGATGAGGTCAGCATTAGCTGCACGGGCTGAATCCGCTGCTTGTTTTGATCGGCGCCAACCACCTCCAAGCACGAAACAGAACTGCCAGGGACGATCCGAAGTGCTTTCCGCATGGTCCAGGCGTTCGCCGATATCGGTGTTCATCATGCGCTCACCCACATTGTCGTTAGCGAGACGCACGGCCTCCAGGGTCTTGGGCAAGTTGGCTCGCAGAGCAGCTGCAATCGTCTTTACCGCACGCTTCTGGTCAAGTGTGATCGCACCTCGATGGCTGACGCCCTCAATAGCATTGTGCGTCGTAAGGACCAGTAGAGCCGGATCAGCCTGACCCTCTATTCTACTAAGAACATGAGGTTTTAGTAGGTGAGCATCGTCTATGAGACACAGACGGCGCTTGCCGGGTAATGCCGCCTCCAATGCGATATTGTCGGCCTCAGGATCTAGCAGGCGCTGTACTTGGAAGCCCCTAGCCGCCAACACTTTCGCAGCTTGGTATGAGCAAATCGACTTTCCAGCTCCGGACGCGCCAATAAGGCGCGCTGAATAAGCTATTTTCAGCTGCGATAGAATGGTGCCGACTTCGGTCAAGCGCGGGCACGCAGTGGCGTCAGAAGGCCCTAGCGAATAGCCCATTAAGGCAGGACCTAGCCCGCGATCGCCATCAAACGTCACCACTTCCCAAAGCGCGGGGCCGTGCGGATTTGAAGGCTCAGGTAGCTTCGCATTGAACCTCTCAACGAGGCTTGCGATTTTTTCTGCGAGCGGAGGTAGGGCACGCAATGCCTCGATCACCTGCGGCAGGTGGTCGGCGTGCTCAGGATAGAACTCGGTTATCACTTCAGGCGCGCCAGCCATCAGGGCCTGGATTTCTTCCCAGGCCAGCACATCGACACTAAATAGACCTTTGGCCTTACGCTCGACGGACAATTCCCGGGCAGCCTTTTGTAGTTTGGCATCCGCAGGAGCGGTGGTTGCGAATATCCACTTGTCCAGTTTAGGAGAGAATTGTTCCGCCTTAGCAATTTCCGCCACCACTTCCGACCATACGACCTTGCTGCCGTAGTTGCTGTCTTTACCCTTACACTGGACGCCCAAGTATAACTGGAGGTCATCGTTTGGTGAACCGAAGACATCGACACCGTGCTGTGCTTGCCCCCTCCGCCCGTTCTTCTGCGCAAGCGGATCCTGCCATACCTGTTTGAATAGGGCGTGGCACAAATCCTCGAAGATTGCCCACTCCTTTGGAGGGGCTATTTGCTTGGCACGAAACTGCATTTAACCTCTGTATTGTGCTTGTTCAGCTTAGGAGATTCGCTTACCTACCTTAGACTAACCTATGCTTTTTCGTTAAAACGTTTATCTCGATCGATCAGCCTTGTTATAAGACATGACGTGGCCCAATAGATTGTACAACCCAGTTAAGGGATAATTCAATTAACTGGGAGAAGTAAAATGAGCAAAAGAAAGAAGTATTCAAAGGAGTTCAAGCTAGACGCAGTCAGCCTGGTGTTGGATCAGGATTATAGTCGTGCAGAAGCTGCGAGGAATCTTGGGCTTAATAGTAATATGCTCGGTCGCTGGGCTGCTGAACAGAGGGAGGCAGGTGACCAATCGTTTAGGGGAAACAAGCTGGGATTATAGCAATACAATAAGTGGAGAATGTTGAATTGCACTCAAATTTGTACCTTTTGGATGCAAATTAACAATCAGTTTTTGATGTGAGAGACATGGAAGTGACAAATAGTTATATCTGGTGAATCAGGCAAAAGGGTTCTTGCATGTTTTGTGTCAAAGTTTACAGAATCTGGAAGCTCACTAGAAGGTTTGATGACAAAATCCCCATCATCATTTGTGAGCATATGCAGCGCTGATTTTATATCTGGCTTCGCAAAAGATTTAGTCAGACCAGTAAGTATTTCATCAGCCTCAGCTTCTTTGATGATGATCGCAACCATGAAGTCTAAGTTTTTTTTATCACTGTACTTTCCAGTGACAAATCGCATAATCCCAAATTTATGATACGCTCTTCTGCTGTCAGGTTTGGTTGTTAGCTTTTTAAATTCAAATGTGAATTCTTCCTCGACCCCCCTAGAAACATATAAGATGTCTGTTCTACCCATTTTGTCCAAACTACCACTTCGCATATCCAGCTTACCTTCTACGCCCTCAGCAGTGAAGTACCCTGTAAGTCCAAATTCATTCTTTATGTTACTAAGCAGTATTTTTAATCGAATTGTTAACTTAGGCTCATCTGTTTCGGGTTGAAAATCCTCAAAGTTTCGTTTTACCAATTTACCCCAGGTTTTTTTTATGGCGTCTATAACCTGGCTGGCCTCTTCATATGGAAATACATCACGCCAATCTGGTGATATCATCTAGCATTCTCTGGCATCAGATTGGTCTGGATTGATGTAACAATGCGTTGAGCATCATGGACAGCTTGGTTTTTTAGCCATAAACGTTTTACAAGTGGTTTGATTAAATATATATGCTCTCCTGCGTGAATTAAAAAATCACTTCCCAGGTGATAATTTCCATGTGCGATTTGCATAGGTAGCACATTATTGTTTCTCAAAATAGTAAGAATGCTCATCACATCCGAATTATCATTTGTGAAACTAGAGATTGTTGATGTTGAGGAAATTGATAGCTTGACTATGCCTAATGTATAGGCAAGAGTTGCATCATCATAAATAGTTTCTATTTTTATTTTTCCTTTACCTCCAAGTTTTGCTCTCCATTCATTTAACTCATGGAGTAAAACATGAGAGTATGAGTCAATATCACTCTCAGAAACTGGGTAATAAAGTGGTGTTTTTATTTTGTTATAAGCATTGGGTTGAACACTTGGTAATAGATATTCAAATGTATCATTGACCATGCTTTGTTCTGCATAATCTAAGCCGAAATATTCAAAAATTAATTTTTCACACTCAGATTTCAATTTTCTGTATTTATTTTCAAATTCAAATACGTTTACGTTGTTCAGCGCTTTTACTTTTTTAGAAACTTCAGTGACTATTTTTTTTGCTTTTTGTGGATCAGAGTGATCTTCTGGCAATACAAATGGCAAATCTCTTATTTCTATTAATTTAATGTGTGGTCGTTCACTGGCTAATGAGTAAGCAGTATGGAATAGCACATAGCTAGCCAACTTAGATCTTAGGTATATTGTAAGGAATCGTAATATATCACTATCATCACTAGGTCCTACTATTGCTGAAATTGTTTGTTTAAAACAAAACTCAATATTGGTAAATAAAGCCTTTACCTCAAAATTATTGGTGGCTCCATCTGGAAATAACACCCGAGGACCGCTAAATGCCGCACCTGATTTTGAACCATAATCAGCTACAGTGACAATGGAGTCTGGAAACTCTTCCAGTATATCTCTGTCTAAAATGGGTGATTGTTTTGGAAACTTACGAGAATCCAAGAATGGAATTGCCTTTAATTTCCCAGGGGGTAATGGTTCCTTTGACCTATCAGTTTGA
Organism: Pseudomonadota bacterium; assembly: GCA_015222805.1. Classification (GTDB taxonomy): domain Bacteria; phylum Pseudomonadota; class Gammaproteobacteria; order Xanthomonadales; family SZUA-36; genus SZUA-51. The sequence goes on along the minus strand of JADFVZ010000125.1, from coordinate 31,209 downwards.
TGGAAACCTTTACAAATAGTCCATCGGGAGTCTTTTTGAGAAACAAGGTCATTTATTTGACCTTTGATTCTCAGTTTAGAAATTAATGAGTGGTCTTTTTGGCTTCCCCAAAAAAACACGCGCAATATTTCATTGTCAAAATATATATCTTGAGTGAGTATTCTGTGACGATCACTGCTGTGAACGGTAAGCCTGCCAAAAGCCAAACTCACATCCGCTTTAGGAACCCAATAGTCACAGAACTCATCACTTTTAACTACTCCATAATTAGAACCGGATTTTACTTTGCCACTTATAACCACACAAGGATGAATGGCCTTAGCAAAGAGTAATCGCCTAATATCAGAGAAATTAATAACTCGATCTACTTCAATTTCTGTGAGCAACTGTGAAACAAATGCTTGACTGGTAGATGCTGTTAAAATACTAGCAGGAAGTATTAAACAAACCCTCCCATTTTCAATAACTGCATCACATGATCTGTGAGCAAAAGCGCAAGCAATTTGTCGCCTGACTAGTTCTTTTTCATTTGACTGTGCCCACAATTCGAAACTTGTATTTTTCTCATACCCTTTGGCTTCATACCAAGGTGGGTTAGAGACAAGGATAGTGTTTTTGGAACCTGTAATAAACTTATGCGATTTATTAAAGAAATCACCGTCATTCTCGCCACAAACAATAATTTCACCAAGCAATTTGGGGAGTTTGATTTTTTCATCGTCTTGCAGCCTAGCTATGTCTTTAGGTTGTATGTCCTCTAAAAGTGCTAAATACAAACTAAACACCGTTATCCTGCATGCCGATTGATTAATATCACTTCCGCGAATACATTTGAGCAACAAATCAATTCTTTCTCTGAAAGATGGGTCACCATTGCCTTTGCTCATTGAGCTTAAGACTATTCTTCTAAAAGCTGTAGTTAATAAGATGCCAGAACCGCAAGCTCCATCAAACACCACTTCTTTAGTAATGTCTTTACTCTCACCAAATGCTTGATCAATTGTTAGGTTGGCTAAATGCCTTGGCGTGTAGTAGGCACCAATATTACCTTTATCATCTCCGAGAAAAGTCTCATAAATACCAGAAATCATTTCAACAGGAATATATCTAAAATCATACCCCCAAAAAGATAATTGACCAGAATTAAGGTCCACACGGTTCAAAAAGTCATCTAAGAGCGAAAAAACTTCATCAGATAATGATGTCCAATAAGAGTGACCTTTTTCTCTGAGCTCAAAGAAATCGCCATTGAAATTCTTTTTGAGAGATAAAAATAATTTTTCCAACCCTTTGCCATTTCTTGCGCTTATCAATGAGTGAAGACCCTCAACACCTCTTCGATTACGGTATTCGTCACTAACTATTTCTCTGTGTTCGAGATAGGAAACAAATAAGCATTGGCCCATGAGGTATTGAGCATCATCAACGCTTGCACCCATGGTCTTTAATTTAGTGATGGATTGTTTTAAATTGGAAAGAAGCACCTGATCAACATTGTTTTCAGGGTCAAACCAATCAGGATGTCGTTTCTGTATTTCACCTGTGTTTATATCAGCCATTGAATACTGGCTGCTTGTGCCAGCTGAATCAAATTTCAACTTTTCATCTGGCTTTGATTTCTTGTTAACGGGAAAAGCGGTTAATTCATCATCGTCGATAACAAGAATTAAAGAAACCAAACTCTGATTCCAAATCTTTTTTCTGATCTTATCAAGCCACTTCGTTTTCTTGACACCTCTTCCATTACTATCGATGAAACAAACAACTGGGTGTTCATCCATAGTAACCACAGCAGATGCACAAATGGCTTCAGGATCAAGTAATCGATTAATTTCTCGGGCGTAGGGCGAATCCAGTCCGACACCACTTCCAGGCAAACTAACATTGCTCGGATCATATCCGAGTTTGTTAAGCCACTGTGTTGTATCAATTCGTTTCATTGTTAAATTCTAGACCCTCTAGACCCATTCTTTGATTTTAAATCCATATGCAATTTAATGCAACATATAATCAGTATATTACATGTTATAATTACAGCAAATAAATATATTGCCCTACATATTTAATGTAGTATACTTTTATACATGACAACTGCTACAAAAATTAAAGAAATTAGTTTTGCTCAAAGGCAAAGGTTGCTTTACATTGAGTCAATGGCCTACTGGGAAGGAACCGTTGGAAGGAATGATGTTGCAAAAGTATTTGGAATCAGTGGCAACCACATAACTAAAGACTTTACGCTGTATAGGAAATCCTTTCCTCAAAACTTGGACTACGATGTTTCAATCAGAGCTTATAAGCCTGCTAAAAAGTTTAAACCCCAAATCAGCAATGGATCGCCTGAAGAATATTTGTCTTTATTGAAAACTCATACTGAGATAAAAAGTTATGATGTGATTTCATCTATAACAGGTACAGTAAGCGCTTTTGGCATTCCACCAATTAAATGTAATCTTGAGCCCCCTATCTTGAGAAATGTTACAAGAGCTATTTCTCAAAAAAGTAGTTTAGTGATTACCTACCAAACAATGAAGAATGCCGAAGCGTCTAAAAAAATTATTTGGCCTCAATCACTGATTTACTCTGGATACAGATGGCATGCCAGATCATTTGACGAAGATGAAAAAGCTTACAAAGATTTTGTCTTACATAGATTTGGCTCATCAAAAGTTCGTCATGTAACAGATGTCATAGATTTGCCGGAAGATAAAAGGTTTAATACTTTCAAGAAAATTCAAATAAGTCCCAAGAATACACTTTCAGAATCTCAGAAAAATGCAATTGCCAAGGAATATGGGATGCTGAAAAGCAAAGGGAACTGGGTTTGGGATGTTGAAATTAGAGAGTGCTTAATCCCATATTTTTTATATTGGATCAGACTTGATAAACCGGAAAATCACATATACCTAAGTTTAAACGATCAAGACATAGTCAAAACATATAAATTTCAATAGTCACTTTTTATTTACTAGGAATGAACTCTAGTATTTCCTCTAAGGAAACTGGTTTGTTAACAATTCCAATACGAGCTGCAGGAACACTTTTATCTTTTCCCATAAGTGAGTAATTATAATAAACACGAAATATGTCTAGTAGCTTCATTCCAATTTCCGGGTTGTAGGCACTGTAACCATACCAACTTCGATTTTGGTTACTTGCTGAAGCTATTGGTCTTTCAAACACAGACAACCTTCTTCTAACAAGCATAAAAAACCTGTCAATACTATGTAAACTTGCCAATCTGTATAGCCGAGCAACATGCTCATTCTCATAATTTAGACGTGGGGTTATCCATTGAATCGTTTTTTGAGGTTCGTTCATATTTGATGTTGGGTGACTGATCCTGTTCTTGGAAAGCTCATCTATGCTTAAACCAGAAATTGCTTCAATCAAATATTCAATTTCTGCCTCTTTTTGAGTAAGTCCTGGGTTTTCATCAAAAAACCTTTTTAAATTTTTACCTCCCTGTGCCTTTAAACTTTTTTTCTGATCAACAGTGAGGTTTTTATTGATACTAACAAAAAACGCATCAACATCAGAATTTGCAACCTTGTTTTTAAATGCTGAACTAACAGCAGCGTCAATACCTGGCTCTCTGTCGAGAAAAAATCTTACTTTTTCAACTTTTTGAAATAAATCGGCCAAGTAATAAAAGTGCCCAAATTGAGTATAGTCCATCCGTACTTGGACACCGACTGATGGTCTTTTAAGGTTTTCATTAACAAATCGGCCATCTTCATTTTCTGACCCAGTGACAGGTGGTGAAGGCTTTCCTATTGGAAGTCCGAGACTATGATCAACATAATCACCTTGAAGCCAATACCTACCATATTTCCTATATGGAATTGGTAATTCATAATCGTTTACTTCAGAAACCTTTTTTTCCAATTCCTCAGAGTTTATAGTTGGATCAAAATCAAGGTGCATGCCAAACACGAAGCCACTGACATTATCAGCTGTACCTATTGAATGTAACTTTACATTTCTCCGATCTAATTGAGAACCCCAGTTGAATACATACTCTTGTCTATCAGTAGAAACATAAAGTCTTTTTATCTCCTGATCATTAAAGAAATTATGTTCTTTGTGTGATGAGAAAAGGACACATTGTTTATGAATAAAGTTGATTTTTGAATATAAAGTTGCAGGGTGAATATCAACAATTTCACATATTCGTCGCATAATTCCTTTATTAACTAACAACCTAAAAACCATAGAGTTAACGTCTTTACGACGTTGCCTTAAGTTTGCTTGGCCCTTGAATGAAAATATTTTTCCACAAGCTTTACACTTATATCTTTTTGATCCTGCTTTTGTTTTTCCATATGCGGAGTAAAACTGTTTACCCTCAGTGACACTAGTTAAGTGGTTTTTGCATTTTTCGTTTCTACAACTTATGAGCTCTGAGGGGTTATGTAGATTGTATATACGTTGATATTCTTCATAAATTCCTTCATTGCTTTTTAGTGCAGAATACTTTCCACAGAATTTACATTTCAAACTAATGATTGAACTCTTACCGCCAGTTAAGCGGTAGTTGTCTTTACCTTGGTGAAAGTCTGTTTTAGCTGGTATGCCAAAATATTTACAATTTGAATTTTTGCAATGATTAACTTGAATACCTTGATATTCCCTTGGAACTCTAGGGTATGAACGATCTTGACGCATAAAACCTCCCAAGCAAAAGTATGCTTGAGAGGTTAATTCTTTTCAACACTTTTATTGAACGCCTCGGATAGTGATCGGGTTTTTTATTGCTTAATGAAAGTTAATTACCGCTTCATGAAGTTAAAGAATTCATCATTGGTCTTGGTTGCTTTCATCTTATCGAGAACAAACTCGATTGCCTGGATTTCATCCATGGGGTGCAGTACCTTGCGCAGAATCCAGACTTTCTGGATCAGGTCCTGGTCGATCATCAGCTCTTCACGGCGGGTGCCAGATTTGTTGATGTCGATGGCCGGGAATACACGTTTTTCAGAAATACGCCGGCTCAGGTGGACTTCCATATTGCCCGTGCCTTTGAATTCTTCGTAGATAACCTCATCCATGCGTGAACCGGTATCTACCAGTGCGGTGGCGATAATAGTTAATGAACCGCCTTCGACTACGTTACGGGCTGCACCAAAAAAGCGTTTCGGACGCTGTAGGGCATTGGCATCAACACCGCCGGTGAGAACTTTGCCGGAGGAGGGTGCTACAGTGTTATAGGCACGTGCGAGACGGGTAATAGAATCGAGCAGGATGACTACATCGTGTTTATGTTCAACCAGGCGTTTGGCGCGCTCAATCACCATTTCTGCTACCTGTACATGGCGGGTGGCCGGTTCATCAAATGTAGATGAAATAACCTCTGCATCCACCGAGCGCATCATTTCAGTTACTTCTTCCGGGCGCTCATCGATCAGCAGGATAAACATTTTACAATCCGGACTGTTGGCGCGGATGCTGGCAGCAATATTTTGCAGCATTAAAGTTTTACCGGCTTTCGGTGGCGATACAACCAGGCCGCGCTGGCCTTTGCCGATCGGTGACATCAGGTCAATGATACGCGATGTGATATCTTCAGTTGAGCCGTTGCCGCGTTCCAGTATCATTTGCTTGCGCGGGAACTCCGGGGTCAGGTTTTCAAACAAAACCTTGTGTTTGGCTTTGTCAGGCGTTTCGTAATTGAGTTTTTCAACTTTTAGCAGGGCAAAATAACGTTCGCTGTCCTTGGGTGGCCTGATTTTACCTTCAAGCATATCGCCTGTGCGTAAAGAGAAGCGCCGAATCTGGCTTGGTGATACATAGATATCGTCCGGACCTGCCAGGTATGAACTGGATGGGCCACGCAGGAAGCCAAAGCCATCCTGGAGGATTTCCAGTACACCGTCGCCATAAATATCATCGCCTTTACGGGCGAGTTTTTTCAGGATTGTAAAGATAATATCCTGTTTACGTGAACGACCAACGTTATCAATGCCAATTTCGGTGGCAATTTCAAATAGTTCGGATATGGATTTTTGTTTTAGATCTGATAGGTTCATGAAGGTTATTTATTTGATTTATATAGGGTTGTTGTCAGGCCGATTGAAAATCAGGCGGAAATGCTGTGAATTGTTTATTTAATATTATTTTTTTGAATAGTTTTGAAACTGGTCCGGCGGGTCCGCCAGGAAGATAGGGCAATTTAACACAGTTAAAGGGTCATAGTCCAGAAAAACCCTGCAAATTAGCCCCCGCAATCTGCGGAGGCTAATTAGATTCTATGTACGGTTTAAACTGCTGACTCGATAAATTCTTTCAATTGACCTTTGGTCGCAGCACCCACACGGGTTCCGTGGACTTCGCCATCCTTGAAAATCATCAGGGTCGGGATACCGCGAATACCGTATTTCTGGGCAATGGCAGCGTTGGTGTCGACATCAACTTTGGTGATGGTGATCTTGCCTTCGAACTCGGTGGCCAATTCATCCAGTACCGGGGCGATCATTTTACAGGGTCCACACCACTCGGCCCAGTAGTCTACGAGTACCGGGCCATCGGCGCCGAGGACTTCCGAATCAAAATCACTTTCAGTTATATGCTTGATATTTTCGCTCACAGAGTTCTCCTGCTGTATCATTGGCTGACGGTGCAATTATGCACCTAATATTTAGTGCCGGATTGTTGATCTCCGGATTGTTGGTAAGGCAGACCTGCAAATGGGAAGATTTCTTTCCGCAGGTTCAAATTTCTACCCACTAATATCGTGGTCAGTGAAGTGAAAATCAAGTGTTTTCTTAAAACTTCTCTGCATCCAATAATTATAGATAAACAATCTCAGTGCACAGGGCATTGGGATATGTGCTGAGAATGAGAGATATATGAGTAGTAACCCCTTATCCGATATCCGTTTTGACAGTCTTGACCTGCAGCCTGAAATCCAGGCAGGTGTCAAGGAAGCTGGTTTTGAATTTTGCACCCCCATCCAGGCTGGCACCTTGCCGATCGCGTTATCCGGCAAGGATGTAGCAGGGCAGGCGCAGACCGGCACCGGTAAAACTGCTGCCTTCCTGCTGGCGACCTTTCATAAGCTGCTGGATAATCCCGTCGCTGAACAAACTGCAGGTAAACCGCATAAAATTCGTGCCCTGATGATTGCGCCAACACGGGAGCTGGCGTTGCAAATCCATCATGATGCTTTAACCCTGGGGAAACACACCGGGCTGACATTCGGCCTGGCCTACGGCGGGGTGGATTATGAGAAACAACGGACGGCGCTGCAGTCAGGTTTTGATATCCTGATCGGCACACCGGGCCGGGTGATTGACTTCGCCAAACAGGGGGTTTACTCCCTTGCTGGTGTCGAGGTGATGGTGCTGGATGAGGCTGATCGTATGTTTGACCTCGGTTTTATCGACGATATCCGCTTTATCCTGCGGCGATTGCCCAAGCCAGACCGCCGCCAGAGCCTGATGTTCTCCGCTACCCTCGGGTTCAAAGTAACCGAGCTTGCCTACGATCACATGAATGACCCTGAAATGATTGTGATTGAGGGTGATAAAGTGACCGCCGATAATGTGGTGCAGTCGGTGATTTATCCTGCCAATTCAGAAAAACTGCAATTGCTGGTGAAATTATTAAGGGAGATGGAAGATAACTCCCATGTCATGGTCTTCAGCAATACCCGCTCCGGGGCAGACCTGGTGGACCGCACGCTGCGTGCCAATGGCTTCAGTTCCGGGGTTATTTCAGGCAGGGTACAGCAACGCAAGCGCCAAAGCCTGCTGCGCCGCTTCCATGACGCTGAGCTGAAGATACTGGTAGCCACAGATGTGGCTGCCCGCGGCCTGCATATTCCCGACGTAACCCATGTGATTAATTTTGACCTGCCACAGGTGGCTGCTGACTATATACACCGGGTAGGGCGGACTGCACGCCTGGGTGCAAAAGGCGATGCGATTAGCTTTGCCTGTGAAAACTCGGCTATTTACCTGCCGGAGATTGAAAAACTGATCGGCTATCGAATCCCGATGAACCAGATTGATACCAGTGATCTGCCCAGGATCACCATTCCACCGGCCCCTCCCCGCAAACCTCGACCGCATGGGAAATCGGGAAACCGGGGAAGGCAGGGTGGTCGTTCCCAGGGGCGCTCCCGGCGGCGTTAAATGCTGAGAATTTATATCGTATAATTCAGCATAATGGAACGCATAAACCTACAGTCACTCTATCGACCACTAAACTTGCTGCTGGTAATTTTGCTGGTGTGGTTGCTACTTCGGCTGCTCTGGGTTGGGCTGGTTCCTGCAGATAAGATATTAAAACCAGCTGCAGTTGCACAGTCTATGCAGGCCGTTGATCGGCAACCGCGCAAGCCACTTGCGAGTAGCCACCTGTTTGGTGTATTTGAGGAAAAACAGCTGGTCAGTCATTATCGGGATGCTCCGGAAACCAGCCTGAACCTGTTGCTCCGGGGGATCGTTTCGGGTGAAACAGACCAGGATGGTTTTGCCATCATTCGTAACAGCAAGGGCCGCGAAGCGGTTTACCGAGTGGGCAGGAAACTACCCGGTGGTGGTGAAGTTCGCGGTGTTTTTCCTGACCGGGTAGTACTGTTTCGTGACGGTCGTTATGAAACCCTGCGCTTGCGCCTGGACGAACAATCCTCAACAGCCGATGAATCATCCTATGCCATGGACACCCCTGCAAGTACCGAAATATCAGGAAAAACAGTAATCAAAACCCCACTGGGTGCAGGCTCTATACCTTCGGCACGCAGCCGTTACGTGTTGGATGCCTCTGCCATGGCAAGCAGTTACGGGCTGGTGAAAATGCCCTCTGGCGGTTACCGTATTAGCCTCGGGCGCAATGCCGGCCAACTGGTCAAACTGGGCCTGCGCAACGGCGATATCATCGTCAGCGCAAATGGGGTTAAACTGGACGATGAAAAGGCTGTCGAGGGCCTGATCGGAAAAGTCATGCAGGGTGATGGCCTGAGCCTGGAAATACTGCGGCATGGACAAAAGCAGATACTGCAGCCAGACCTTAAATCGCTAATGAACAATAAACCTTAAGTTGATCATAAGCGCTAATCTAGAAACTTTAAATTATTAATTAATGCAGAAAAATATGATAAGTAAACGCCTTAAACTAGTCACCCTGAGTTTTGTTCTAACCTTAAGTATTTATAGTGTCAGCGCCCTGGGCCAGGAGCATACGCTGAACCTGCAGGATGCTGAAATCCAGACCCTGGTGGCTACGGTGTCTGAAATCACCGGACGAACTTTTGTCATGGATCCTTCCGTATCCGGTAAAGTCACCGTTATTTCCAATGCACCGATGGATGAGAAGGGTATTTATGCTGCCTTTTTATCTGTACTTGAAGTGCATGGCCTGGCTGCGGTTGATAATGGCAATGTCATCAAAATTGTACCCAGCCTGAAAGCGATCCAGAAAGGCGGGCATCGAAGCCAGGCATTTGCTGATGAAATAGTCACCCGGGTAATACCGGTAAAACACATACCGCCATCGGAATTACTAAGCCTGCTACGGCCTTTATTGCCACCGAACGCGCAACTGGTAGCACATGATAATGCCCAGCTGCTGCTGGTTTCAGACCGTGCCGCTAATGTTGACAGGGTGCAAAAACTGGTAGATCGGATCGACCGCTCGGCGGATGAGGAAGTAGAGGTTATTGTTTTACAGCATGCCTCGGCGGTTGAACTGGCCGCCACCCTGGAGAAGCTTTATGGCAGTACCAACCCTGTTATTGCCGACCTACGTACCAATACCCTGTTGATTTCGGGTGATAAGGAATCACGTTTAAAGACCCGCGCCCTGGTAAGCCACCTGGATACACCGCTGGAAGACGGCGGCAGTTCCAATGTGGTTTACCTGCAATATGCGAATGCGATTGAACTGGTGCCGTTACTGGAACAGACTGTGAGTACAGGTGAAGGTGAGGGCGCAAAGAAGCTGGCGAACATCCAGGCACATGAAGGTACCAACTCACTGATTATTACCGGCTCTCCAGCTGTGGTTCGATCCCTGATGCCGGTTATTCGTCAACTGGATATTCGCCGCCGCCAGGTACAGGTGGAAGCGATTATTGCTGAAGTTTCCGAATCGCTGGTGAAAGAGTTGGGTGTGCAATGGCAGAGTATGCAGAACCTGGGTGGCGGTGAAGGTGTCTTCGGTGGCACTAATTTTGGCACCGGTGGTGATAATATCCTCGGCCTGGCATCCGGTCTGGGTAATGGTGTGGCGCCTGGTAACGGCCTCAATCTCGGTTATGTTTCCGGTACTATCAGTATCCTCGGTGAAGAGATACTCGGTATCGGCGCACTGCTGACGGCATTGAGTACCGATTCTGATACCAATGTTTTATCGACCCCGTCCATCGTCAGCATGGACAATGCCGAAGCTGAAATATATGTCGGCCAGGAAGTTCCCTTTGTGACGGGCCAATACACCAATACGGGTGTGAATGATGACCAGGGTGTGGTTAACCCCTTCCAGACCATCCAGCGTACCGAGGTTGGTATCCGTTTAACGGTAACCCCACATATCAATAAAGGTGATGCGGTGATCCTTGACATAGCCCAGGAAGTATCCGCGATATCCTCAGTGGCAGGGGCAGTGGACCTGGTGACTAATAAACGCACGCTTACCACCACCGTGCTGGTACCGGATAATTCCATCCTGGTGCTCGGCGGGCTGATTACCGATGAACTGCGTGAATCGATTGATGCAGTGCCCGGCCTGAGCAAGATACCCCTGCTGGGTGAGCTGTTCAAAAACCGTACCACCAATACGGTCAAACGCAACCTGATGATCTTTATCCGTCCGCGAATCCTTACCGATGACGGGGTCCAGCGGATATCCAGTGAAAAATACAACTACCTGCGTGCCCGCCAGATTGAATCGCGGCGGACATCAGATGGCCTGACCCCGGAAGATGAGATGCCGCTGTTGCCGGAATTGACCGACTACCTGCAGGCACCGATACCCGAGTACAACGGTGAAGGCGGCTAAAGGATGGACGCGCTGGTGCGGCCACCCTATGTGTTTGCCCGCCAGCAGGGAGCTACCCTGCTCGGCGAAGCCGATGATGGCAGTGCCATTGTTGCCGTACGTGAGCCGGGAAAATCAACTGCAATAACAGAAATACGGCGTTTCCTCGGGCAGCCGATTCAGCTGAAGTTCTATCCCGAAGATGAATATAACCAGTTACTGGAAAACCTGTACCAGCAGGGTGATGCCAGTGCGGTGGCAGCTGATGTCGGTGAAAACCTCGACCTTGATCAATTGGTGGATGCACTGCCGCAGGTTGAAGACCTGCTGGAAAGCCAGGATGATGCGCCTATTATTCGCCTGATCAATGCATTGCTCACCCAGGCTGTTAAAGAAGGCGCTTCAGATATTCACATTGAACCCTTTGAAAGTCGCCTTTCCATCCGTTTGCGTGTGGATGGCATGCTTAATGAAGTAATGACCCCGCCGCGACAGATTGCCCCCCTGCTGGTGTCGCGGATCAAGGTCATGTCACGCCTGGATATTGCTGAAAAACGCCTGCCGCAGGATGGCCGGATTTCCCTGAAAGTCGCCGGTCGCCCGGTTGATATACGCGTATCCACCCTGCCTTCCGGGCACGGTGAGCGGGTGGTGTTGCGATTGCTGGATAAACAGGCCGGCCGTCTGGATCTTGCCCAGCTGGGAATGAGCCAGGTGCATCAGGATGCGGTTGATTCGATGATCCACCGAGCCCATGGCATCCTGCTGGTAACCGGCCCGACCGGCAGCGGTAAAACCACCAGCCTGTATGCTGCACTGGCCCGCCTGAATGATCAAAGCCGCAACATCATGACGGTTGAAGATCCGATTGAATATTACATCGATGGTATCGGCCAAACCCAGGTTAATAGCAAGGTAGAAATGAGTTTTGCGCGTGGATTGCGTGCGATTCTGCGTCAGGACCCGGATGTGGTGATGGTAGGTGAAATCCGTGACCTCGAAACCGCACAGATTGCGGTACAGGCCAGCTTGACCGGCCATCTGGTGTTGTCCACCCTGCATACCAACAGCGCCATCGGGGCGATGACTCGTTTACATGATATGGGGGTTGAACCCTTCCTGCTGTCATCATCCCTGCTGGGGGTTATCTCCCAGCGGCTGGTGCGTAAATTGAATCCTGAATATGCGCTACAGCGGTTGGCTACAACGGCTGACTTTGCTTCACTCAACCTGCCGTTTGTTGAAAACAACATGATCTGGCAGCCGCAAAGCGATTTGCAGCGAGGCCAGCATGCCTACAGCGGACGTACCGGTATTTACGAGGTAGTTGGTGTAGATGATGGCCTGCGCGAGCTGATTCACCAGCAGGCTTCCGAAGTGATTATGCTCGAACATGTGCGTAGCCAATGGCCTTCGATCGTTGCTGACGGCTGGTCCAAAGTACAGGCGGGTGTTACCAGCCTGGATGAACTCGTCAGGGTTACCCGGGTCAGCTGATGGCGGCATACTCCTGGCAGGCGCTGGATCAGCAGGGAAAAACCCAAAAAGGTATAGAGCAGGCAGATTCTGCCCGGCAGGTTCGCCAGCAGCTACGCGACAAAGGCCTGGCACCGCTGGAGGTTTCCAGTGTTGTTGAAGGCAATAAGAAAACCGCTGGCCGCAAACTGTCATTATCCAATAGTGAACTGGTATTGATCCTGCGTCAGTTGGCCACGCTGACACATTCTTCATTACCCCTGGAAGAAGCACTGGCGACGGTTGCTGAACAAAGCGAAAAGGCGGGGTCAAAAGAAATACTGGCAGCCATTCGTTCCGCTGTTCTTGAGGGCCGTTCACTGGCCTCGGCCATGGCCGATTACCCGCGCCAGTTTCCGAACTGGCTGGTTGCGTCGGTAGATGCCGGTGAGCGTTCCGGGCAACTGGATGCAGTGCTTGAACGTCTCGCTGATCATGCTGAGCAGCGACTGTCGATTACCCGGCGACTGGGGATGACGCTGATTTATCCGATCGTGGTGACAGTGGTTGCGATTGTTGTGGTGGTTGCGATGATGATATTTGTGGTACCAAAGGTCACCGCTGTGTTCGAGCATGGTGGCGATCAGCTGCCACTGTTGACCCGGGCACTAATGAGCATGAGTGATTTCCTCAACAGTTACGGTATTTATATCCTGCTGGCAATGACCTTGCTCGTTGTGCTGGCCTTCAGGGCCTGGAAGAATCCTTCTGCACGGCAAAAAATACAGGCTTTTTTTCTACGCTTTCCATTGCTTGGACGTTTTATCAGGTCGGTGAATACTTCCCGTTTTACCCGTACCCTCAGTTTACTGGTTTCCAGTGCGGTGCCATTGGCAGAAGCCTTGCCTGTGGCTGTAAGGTCTATGCCCAATGATGCATTGCGCCAGCAACTTTCAGGTATTACCCGCAGTGTTATTGAAGGCAGTCCCCTGGGTCGGGCGATGCGCAATAGCAAAGCTTTCCCGCCGCTGGTGCTGCGCCTGGTTGAAGTCGGTGAAAGCTCAGGTCAGCTTGATACCATGCTCTCGCGGGCGGCAGATACCCAGGAAGAGAACCTTACTGCCCTATCTGAAACCCTCGTGGGTCTACTGCAGCCCGCCCTGATCCTGCTGGTTGGCGGTTTTGTGTTGATGATCGTACTGGCAGTCATGCTGCCAATCCTCAGCTTTAACCAACTGGTCGCTTAATGATTCGTTTCGAACGCGTCAGTAAACGTTACCCGGGCAGTGTCGTCGCATTAAGCGATGTTAGCTTTCATCTTGCGGCGGGTGAAATGGCCTTTCTGACCGGACATTCTGGAGCGGGTAAAAGTACCCTGCTGCGTTTGATCGGCTTGCTGGATCGCCCGACCGGTGGTCAGGTTTTCCTCGATGGCCGCAACCTGGCAAAGGTTTCACGGCGTAAGCTGCCACTCTTGCGGCGCAAAGTCGGGATCATCTTCCAGGATCATAAGCTGCTCAGCGATAAAACAGTTTTCGATAATGTAGCACTGCCGTTAATCATTGCCGGCGTACGTTATCAGGAAATACGCAAACGCGTCAGCGCGGCCCTGGATCAGGTGGATTTACTGCGTAAAGTGAAATCCATGCCGTTGGCTTTATCCGGCGGTGAACAGCAGCGCGTGGGCATCGCCCGGGCAATTATCAGTAACCCTCCTGTGTTGCTGGCTGATGAACCCACCGGCAACCTGGATCCTGACCTTTCTGCCGATTTAATGACCCTGTTCTGCCGTTTAAACGAGCTTGGCACTACAGTTTTGATCGCCAGTCACGACATTGCCCTGATCCAGCAGTTGAATCGCCGGGTGCTTGTGCTAGAGCAGGGCAGAATGAATAATGGCTAATATCCGCAGGCAGCAACCGCTTAGCAGGCGTAACCCGAAGGGCGGGTTAAGCCAGCCTTTGCGTGCATGGTCGCGGCGTCATGTGTACAGTTTTTTCTCCAGCCTTGGCGCACTGGTCCGCAGCCCACTAGGTACTTTGATGACGGTGGCAGTACTAGGGATTGCACTCGCGCTGCCTTTAGGTTTGTGGGTTGGACTAAAAAATGTCCAGCAGGTAAATCCGGCAACAGATGAATTTTCAACCCTTAGCGTGTTCCTGAATGCGGGAACAAAAACGGCCGAGGCTAACAAACTGGCTGACGAAATCCTCAGTTGGTCGGAAGTAGACAAAGTGACCAGCCTGTCGCCGGATAAAGCGCTGGCGGATTTTCGGGAAAACTCCGGTTTTGCAGCAGCGGTGGATGCGCTCACAGAAAATCCGCTGCCCTGGGTGCTGGAAATCCAGATACTGGACAGTACTGAAAGCACAGATGAAAATGGTGAGTTGCAACTTAAGCAACAACTGGAACTCCTGCTGGAGCGGCTGCAGGCATTGCCTGCGGTAGATTTTGCCCAGTATGACCTGAAATGGCTGGAGCGCCTGCAGGCCCTGATGGGGCTCGGTGCAACCATCAGTCGCTTGCTGGCAATACTGTTTGCTTTTGCGGTGATTTTTGTAGTCGGTAATACCATCCGCCTGGATATTCAGAATCGTAAAGAAGAGATCGAAGTCATGTCGCTGGTCGGTGCCACTGAAGCTTTTATTCGCCGCCCCTTCCTCTATACGGGTTTCTGGTTCGGGCTGCTGGGTGGCCTGGTAGCAGTACTACTGGTTTCATTGTCACTGGCTTTAATCAACGCGCCTTTACAACGCCTATTGCTCAGCTACCAGAGTCAGTTTGAACTAATAACCCCGGGTTTTAGCGGGGGAATACTGGTATTGGCTGGTGGTGGCCTGCTGGGCCTTCTCGGTGCCGCACTTGCAGTACGCAGGCACCTGCAAAACCTCAATCCCTCGTAGGGTGGGCATTTATGCCCACGCGTCATATTTTCTTATCCCAACATGCTTTAAATCGGGAACTTTTCAACCCATTTTGTATCTAAAATTGTATCGAGGGAACATGGGGTCAATCGGGCCACAAGTATATACAGGCCTGCAAATCTTACATCTTCCCGTAGGTGAAATGCCTGGGTACCACTTGAAACACCCGCTGCATCTAGTTTCCAGCGGTTTTGTCCTTGGCTGAAACACTTACTTATGCTAAAATTAACGGTTCTGTCCGGAGGCTTAATGAGCAACGAACTGATGGTGAATAATTTACCCGTATTATCGGGCGTAGGTACGCTGGAAGCGTATATCCAGCAAGTCAATAAAATCCCCGTTCTTAGCGTTGAAGAAGAACAGGCGTTGGCGCGTGCCTATCTCGAAACTGAAGATCTGGATGCCGCCCGGCAGATGGTCATGGCGCATTTGCGCTTTGTAGTCCATGTCGCCCGCGGTTATAACGGATATGGCCTGCAATTGGCTGACCTGATCCAGGAAGGCAATATCGGCCTGATGAAAGCGGTTAAACGCTTCGATCCGGATCGTGGTGTGCGCCTGGTATCGTTTGCGGTGCACTGGATCCGTGCGGAAATGCATGAGTTTATCCTGCGCAATTGGCGTATCGTTAAAGTGGCTACCACCAAAGCCCAGCGGAAGCTATTTTTCAACCTGCGCCGCTCTAAAAAGCGCCTGGGCTGGTTGAATTATAAAGAGGTTCAAGTCGTCGCTGAAAATCTCGGAGTCAAGCCTGAGGTAGTGGTCGAAATGGAATCCCGCCTTAGTGGCCTGGATATTGGTTTTGACCTGCCGCCGGGGGCTGATGAAGATACTGCCTGGAGCGCACCAGCAGCATTCCTGGAAAACCACAGCGCCAGCCCTGAGGAGTTAGCCACTTCCAACAACCTCGAAGAGCATAATAATTCATTGCTCTATAGTGGTCTGAGTGAACTGGATGAGCGCAGCCAGGATATTATCCGGCGTCGCTGGTTGGGTGATCACAAAGATACCCTGCAGGTCCTGGCTAATGAATATGGCGTAAGCGCTGAGCGTATTCGCCAACTGGAAGCTAACGCATTGAAGAAAATGCGTGCCAGTATCGCAGCTTAACCAGTTGCTGGTTGTCCCTGAATAGTGACTTAACCACCTGGACGTCATCCCGGAATCGCGAAGCCATATCCGGGATCCAGAAAAACCCGGCAATTGCCGGGTTTTTTATTGCCTGTTGATTGCTGCTTAGTAACTGGCGGACTCTTCTGCATAGATCAGGCCTTTTTCTGCCGCCTGGTCACGTACAGCCTGGTAAATGCTGTCATCAAGGGAGCCCTTGCTGCCACCGACTTTAGCGATTTCCTTTTTTAGATAATCGGAACGTTTACCGCTTAATTCAAGGATATCCTGTTTCAATTTTTGCCGGCGTTCATCTTTTTCTTCAATCACTGCCATTTTCGCCGCTGGTGCCAATGCCTGTAGTGATTCAGGCAGTTTGTCATTGTCTATAGTTTCAAGCTCAACACGGCCGCTAATAATGGCATCGACAAGTTCACCTTCGCCGAGGAAGTTTTTCTCACCACTGGCAGAAGTATTAAATGCGACCCGCCTGGCCATAGCTTCATCCGAGGAGTCTTCACGCAGCTTGCTGCTGGCTGCCAGTTTACGCTGCTGTTGTATTTGTTCCTTCTCGTTGCCAAAATAGAGTTTGGTTTCATCCAGTTCGCCGGATAGTGCGGCCAGTTGTTTATCAAAGGGTGTGCTGATGGCAATGGCGCTGCCGCTTTGCTCAACCTGGAAGTAAAGACCACCGCCGAGGCTGGCTATCTGTTTCCAGTTGCTGGTGGTGTTGCTACTTTGTCCACACTGGATGGCGTTAAATTTGATCCCTTTCTGCATCGCTACGGCGAGGGTCTGCGGGTAGGGGACATCATCCTGATAATCCATATGTGCCGGTGCATCGCCAAGCAGGAATACCACCCGGTAGGTTTGCGCATCCTGGCTCCAGGATATTTTATGCACGGCATCATAGATGGCCTGGTTGACGCTTTCCGGACCATCGCCGCCGCCTTCAGCCTGGTAGTCCATTAAGGATGCATACATGCTGTCGAGGTCACTGGACAGGTCGATAACTTTAGTCACATAGCGATCGCCGCGATCCCTGAAGGCAACCAGTCCCATTTTGATCTCCGGCGAGTTTTGTGCAGATGCCATGCTGCTGGCAATGGACCAGATTTTTTCTTTAGCCGCTTCAATCATGTCGCTCATGCTGCTGGTGGTGTCGAGTACAAAAACAACTTCGATCTTTGACTGTTGGCTGCTCTGGCCGGCAGGATCTAATGGATTTAATCCCATATGCGGCACAATGGTAGTCGCCTGGAAATGTGGATATGCCATCACACTGAGTGCGGTAATTGTGAGGATGATAAGTGCAGTTAGTTTAGTTTTCATGATCTTCTCCTATTGGGTTTAAGCCCTTGTTGATAGTTTTATTACTGCTGATTGCGCTGTCCTGTAAGCGGACTGGAAACGATCATCAGGGGTCGCTTGCTGTTGGCGGGATACCAGCAGGTTTTTGGGTATGGCAACAAACATTGCCTGGGTTAAAAAGAAACACCAGATACTCAGGAATACGCTGCCGGTATGTTCGGCTACCCAGAAAGCGGCAGCGATACTCAACAGGTTTAATCCAAGATCAGCCAGGGCTGAAACCATGCTGGAATAAAAATACAGTGAGCGAATAATCCAGAGCATGGAGATATGTACTAATAGAAACAGGGAGGCCGGTGGCCAGTAGAACCATAGAACAGCAGAAATGACAGCCCAGAGCCCCATAACACTGACACGGCCGAGTCGTGTCTGACTTTGTTTCAATAAATAGAGGATATAGGCAAAACTGCCCAGGCTGATCAGCAGGCGAATCAGGTAACTGTCGGCCACAAATGCAGAAAACATATAGTAAATAAGGCTGCCAACCAGGCTGCTGACCAGGGCGAAGGCCAGTCCCTGGTTAAAAGTAGCGGAATTATGAGTAGCAAATTTCATCTTATTGCCTCCGCTGTTTTTCGCTGAGGAAGGCGATTTCAATTTCATCTGCACTGACAATTGCTGCCTGCATATCAAAATGGTTGTGTTCACTGTGGGATACCGCAGCGGAATCGATACTGAACAAGTCAGCCTTTTGCTGCATGCTTTCCAGCTGCAGCTGGTTTTCGTTCCTCCGGGTTTTAAGTTCAGCCAGTTTTTGCTGTATTGATCCATGCCTGGCAGACAGGTGATTGCAATATTGTTCTGTTTCCAGCTGGCGTTTGATCAGTGAGCGCGCCAGTTCATTTTTTCCGGACTCAAAGCAAAGATCCAGTTCCTGTTTGAACTTGGCCATGGTTTTTTTAAGCTGTGTCTCCCTGGCTTCAATGTCCTGCTGTGATTCCTGCAGGCGATTAATTTTGTCCTCAGTTGCAAACAGGTCCCCCTGCATTTCCCTGATCGCCTGCTTAAGTAAATATTCAGGTTCTTCAATGTTATCCAGTACCGCGTGTATATCGGCCTGGAAGAGTTTGCTGATACGATTGATTAAAGCCACGTTGTTGCCTCCTGGGTTGAGTAAGTGGGTGACTACAGTCTAGGAATGAACTAGTGGGGGGTATAGACAGGCTTTGGTAAAATCGCAGCAAATATTTTTACAAAGCTTTTACAAAACAAATGCCCGCAAATTGCACACACAGGGTAGTATCTAGTTCCCGGTATTGAACAAGATTTGAAATGACCACAAAGTCAAAAATATTAATCGTTGAAGATGAAGCCGCGATCAGGACGGGATTGGTTGATGTGCTGGTCTACCACGGCTATGCGATTGAAGCAGCAGCTACCGGCTCAGAGGGCCTGGCAAAAGCGTTAAGCGGCCAGTTTGACCTGTTGCTGCTGGATGTGATGCTACCGGAAATTGATGGCTTTGAGATTTGTAACAGGGTAAGGCAGCACGATCCTGACCTGGCCATAATTATGCTGACGGCAAAAAGCATGGATGAAGATATCATTCATGGCTTATCCCTTGGTGCTGATGATTATGTCACCAAGCCATTTTCAGTCGCACAATTATTATTACGGGTGCAGGCAGTACTGCGCCGGACCCGAGCTGCTGAGAGCGAGCTTGAAGTTATCCAGCTCAGCGATGCTGTAGAAATTGATTGTATAAACCTCAGTGGTCGCTGTGGCAGTGAATTGCTCTCCTTTACTCGCCGGGAAATTGATTTATTGCGTTACCTGCAGGCCCATAGTGAACGCCCGGTAAGCCGGGATGAATTACTGCATAAGGTCTGGGGTTACGCCAGTAATATTGAACTCGAAACCCGGACAATCGATATTCATATCGCCAAGCTCAGGCGTAAACTGGAGACTGAGCCTTCCCGCCCGCAATTTTTACTCACCATACGCGGTGCCGGTTATCGCCTGCTGCCTGAAGGACTGTTGGCGGACTCCTAAATGACCACACGAAAATCAAAGCTGTTTTCGGGAATGGATATCAGGCGTTTACGGCGCTGGTTATTGCTTTTCTTCCTGGCAATAGCCATTCCCACTGTACTGCTGATCTACCAGACATACAGCCAGCTGAAGTGGGAATCGTTTCACCAGCAGCGTGTGCTCGCCGAAGAATTGAGTGAGCGCATTGAGTCACGTTTTTCTCAAATCATAGATGTTGAGCAGGCCCGTCCGTTTACCGATTATGCTTTCCTCAACCTGGCCGGCGATCCCGCGGCAAACTTCCTGCAACGCTCACCCTTGTCAGAGTTCCCGCTGGGTTCATCGATTCCAGGCCTGACTGGATATTTCCAGGTGGGTGCTGCCGGGGACTTATCAACACCCTATATACCTGTGGATAGTAGCAATCTTGGTAATTACGGCATTAGCGCGGCAGAACTGAGGGAAAGAAACGCGCTGCAGGAAGGTATTTATCAGATCCTGAGCCAGAACCGTCTACTGGATGAGGCTGGCGCTTCTGGTGGTAAGACAGCCGTTGATAAACGTCGCTTAAATGAGCAGGAATTCAATGCCCCGGTCGCAATGGAAAAAGATGAAGCACGCAACCGGGAGTTGGTGGCAAGCGATCGCCGCCAGGCTGAAAAACAGAAGCCGGTTCGTTCACAGGCGGCATTTGATCAACTGGAGCAGGCGGCACCGAAAAAGATCAGTAAATCTACCGGTCTACTGGGTCGTGTTGATGACCTGCAACTTGCCGAGGACTACGATAAAGAGAGCCCAGCTGGTTTAAAGAAACAGGACAAATCTGCAATTGCTGAGAATAAGGCTCGCAAAGAACTCAGTACATTGCCGATTATTTCCGAGGAAACAACTGGGTTGGCCAGGGATATGCCAGCTTTTACTGAAGATGAAGTTACACTTCCGGCATCCGAGGCTGTACCGCGTGTAGGTATCAGCACCTTTGAAAGCGAAATTGATCCACTGGTCTTCAGCCAGCTCGATAGCGGGCATTTTGTGCTTTTCCGCAAAGTCTGGCGCAACGGGGAACGCATCATCCAGGGTTTATTAATCGAACAGGACGTATTCCTGGGCAGGGTAATCAATACTACTTTCCAGAAGACCAGCTTATCCCTTGCCAGTAATTTGCTAGTGGCTTACCGGGGAGATGTTATCTCGGTATACAGCGGGCGTTCTTCCAGAGACTACTTATCCGGCAGCAGGGAATTCAATCAGCTGAGCGGACAGGTACTTTACCGCAGCCGTTTAAACGAACCCTTTGCAGAGCTGGAACTGTTATTTAACATCAACAGCCTGCCCCCTGGACCTGGCGCCGGGGTAGTGGGCTGGCTGTCAGTCATTCTTATGCTGATTCTTTCATTGGGGTTTTTCCTGATGTATCGCCTGGCTGCACGCCAGATACTACTGGCCAGGCAGCAGCAGGATTTTGTTTCTGCCGTTAGTCACGAACTTAAAACCCCGCTGACATCCATCCGCATGTATGGGGAAATGCTTAAACAGGGCTGGGCGGCAGAGGATAAAAAGCATGAATATTACGAGTACATCTATACTGAAAGCGAGCGACTCACACGCCTGATTAATAATGTGCTGCAACTGGCGCGTATGTCACGCAATGAACAACAGGCCAGTTTATCGATTAACAGCGTGGAGGAATTGATTGCGCTGGTGGAATCTAAAGTGTCTTCACAAATAGAGCGTGCCGGCTTTGAGTTGAAGCTGGAATGCAGTACTGATGTGTCTTTGAACATTGATGTGGACTGGTTTACCCAGATTGTCCTCAACCTGGTAGATAACGCAATCAAGTTTTCGATGGATGCAAACAACAAAACCATCGATATCAGCTGCCGCCAACTGCGGGACAATACCATTATCTTCTCAGTTCGCGATTACGGGCCCGGGATCGAAAAAGAACAGATGAAATCAATTTTCAAACTCTTCTACCGAACAGAAAATGAAGCCACCCGCAACACCATCGGAACCGGTATAGGCCTGGCACTGGTGAATCAAATGACCCGGGCAATGGGTGGCAGTATTGATGTGGTCAATAAACACCCGGGAGCCGAATTCCGGCTTTCTTTCCCGGTTTATCCGTTATCACGCTAGGGCGCGTCAGGCTTCCTCAGGTACGGCCGGTATTGTACCGTTGTCCTGTAGTTGCTGTTTCAGTTCATCGAGTTCTTTTGTTAGATTCGTAAGTTGTGATCGGCCGATAATTGCGGACGACATAGCACTCATGCCAAAAATAAATCCCATTAATCCAAATGTTTCCATAAGTGTTGCCTTCAATTATTGTGCTGAAATATTTCTAGCTGGATATAGATGTGGTTTTTTCTATTAGCAGTTATAGTAACGATAAGGATCACTGGAGTGCAAGTCCACTGACTCAAAAGCAACTGCCTGAAAATATACCCGCGGAGATATAGAAAATGCCAACCATCCTTATAACAGGCGCAAGTTCAGGCATAGGCCTGGAACTAACCCGGCTCTATCAGCAGCAAGGTGATGATGTCATCGCTGTGTGTCGTAACCTGAGCACAGATCTTGCGGCAACAAAAGCAAGGGTCATTGATGAAATAGACTTTCTCGATAATGCTTCCTATGCCGTGCTGCAGGAAAAACTTGACGGCGTGAGCATTGATATCCTGATAAATAATGCCGGTATTTTCCTCAATGAAACAATAGCGGAAATGCCATTTGATCAAATAAGCACCCAGTTTGAAGTCAATGCGCTGGCGCCGATGAAAGTGACTATGGCATTACTGAAAAATCTTAGGCATGGGAGTAAAATCCTGATGACCACATCGAGGATGGGGTCAATTGGCGATAATACTGGTGGAGCCTATTACGGTTATCGTGCATCAAAAGCCGCATTGAATGCTCTTGCAGTTTCCCTGTCTGTTGACCTGAAAGAGCAGGGTATCAGCGTAGGCCTTGTACATCCCGGCTTTGTAAAAACGAAAATGACCGGGTTTAGGGGTGATATAACTCCGCTTGAATCTGCTAAGGGTTACCTGGAAGTTGTCGATAAATTGAATATCAACAATAGCGGTGGCTTCTGGCATGTAAACGGCGAGGTACTGCCCTGGTAGGCAGTCGAAACGGGCAGCCTGGCTGCCTGCTGGTTATTGTGGGTTCCTTTCAGCAATAAGCGCCAAAAATTTATCCGCCTCCTTAGCCAGGGTGCCAGAGCCATCCAGTTGTTTAACTTTATTTAATGGGGCAATAGCCTGCTGATACCTGCCAGCAGAAACAAGAATAAATCCTTTACTAAGCCAGGCGTGGGTATACCCGGGGTCTGTAGCGATAGCCTTATCAATTGACTCAAGTGCTGCGAGTGGATCGCCTGCGTAAAACAGCGCCAGGCCTTTATCATTCAGGCAGTCTGCGCACATCGGATTAATCCCAAGAGCCTGGTCGTAGGTAATAATTGCCTGCTGATATTGACCCGCTTCGAAGTACTGATCGGCGCGGCTGCTAAGACTGGCAAAGTCCGCTTGGCTTTCAAACTGCCTTGCGGCTGCGAAATCAATATTCTGGAATGATTGTGAGTTGTCATCTTTGGCTTGCGTTGATATCGCGTCTGGTGCCGCCGATTTATCACCACAGGAGATTAAGCTCAGTAATAGCAGTAATACGCAGGCTTTTTGAAACTTAAACATTTTCTTGGCTTCCAGTAATTAAATTAATTGAGGCGTTAACAGGATTATAACCTCTGCTGCTTATTTATCCATTCGAACATATTTCATGCGTACTTTGTTGACACTTTCCCCGTGCCGCTCACTCCAGCTGACAAGTGAATCAAAGAGCGGTTTAAGGCTATCTGCCAGCTCTGTCGAAGTGTATTCGACCCGGAAATAGGGGGGCAGAGTAAAGTGCCAGGGTAAATTAAACCGGGATCCTTACTCTGACCCCGTTCTGTTCTTGTTACCTCGCTTGATAGTGGGAAATCTAGAGGGTGGACTCAAAACTATTATTGGCAGCGCTTACCTGAGCCTGTTTTTATTATTATTTTTTGCAGTTTCAATTATCCCTTTGCAGGTAAATCGATAAACATTACTGAGTCACAAGGCAACGGGTAAATGACTTTTTATCGTTATGATCTGATTATAAGCTCACTGGAAATATGCTTATGGCTCATTAATTATCCATTG
Organism: Pseudomonadota bacterium; assembly: GCA_015222805.1. Taxonomy (GTDB): domain Bacteria; phylum Pseudomonadota; class Gammaproteobacteria; order Xanthomonadales; family SZUA-36; genus SZUA-51. The sequence continues at coordinate 7,211 of JADFVZ010000125.1, read as the reverse complement.
TGAGCTATAAAGTAGCAGTTTCTGCGCTTAAATTAGTATATAGCTCATAAGTGCGTGATATGTAGCTCATAAATGTTGTATAATGAGCTATATTCTACTAAGTATTGAGCTTATCATTAAATTCGCATGTTAAAAACAAATGACACAGTTGTGCTCGACTTCATTAGCCTGAATCCAGGGTTATCTTCCAAAGAGATTTTTGCTAAATCAGATCCGGGTGTTTCCTATGCCACCTTAAAGAGAATATTAGTAAAATTAAAATCCAGTAATTTACTAATATCTGTTGGTAGAGGAAGAGCTACCACCTATAAAATATCGGGCAGTTACGCATTACTCAAACCAGTAAACCTTGATATTTACTTTGCTGAAGAAATTGATGAACGAATTATTAATGACAGTTTTAATTTTTCATTAATGATCAGCGTGCTGAGTAAAGTTGATTTATTCACCCAGGCTGAGCTGCAGGGTTTAGACAGTAAGCAGCAGGAATACCTGGATAATATATCTCAGTTAAGCCGTTCAGAGTATCTCAAAGAACTCGAACGTTTAGCCATTGATTTAAGTTGGAAATCTTCACAAATTGAGGGCAATACATACTCACTTTTAGAAACCGAACGATTACTTAAAGAAAAAGAAACAGCAGATGGGAAAGCCAAAGATGATGCAATAATGTTGCTTAATCACAAACAGGCACTAGACTTTATTATTAACGATCCCAGCTATATTAATCCCATAACTATTGCCAGGATTGAAGATATCCATAGTCTATTAATTCAGGATTTAGGGATTGATCGAAATATTCGCAAACGCAGAGTCGGTATTTCAGGAACAAACTATAAGCCCTTAGATAATGAATATCAGATCAAAGAAGCATTAAAAGATATGTGTCAGCTAGTCAATTCCAGATCAAATGTTTTTGAAAAAGCGTTGCTGCTACTGGTATTAATATCCTATATACAGGCGTTTAATGACGGCAATAAAAGGACTGCCAGGATTCTAAGCAATGCCATTCTGATTAATAACGGTTATTGCCCGATATCATTCAGAACAGTCAGTTCAATTGATTATAAAAAAGCCATGCTGCTGTTCTACGAGCAAAACAATATTTCAGCTTTTAAACGTATATTTATTGAACAATTTGAGTTTGCGGTAAAAACATATTTTTGATGCTTTATAACTATGGGTTACTAATGGTGGTAACAGCTGAATATAGCTTTCAATTGGCAGGCACATATCAGGTCACGATTACCCAGGCATTACCTACCCGAGTAATCTACAACTGCCATTAACCGATAAGTTTCATCAGACATTCTCTTACGGGTTTAAACGCTTCTTGTTCTGACTTAGTAATATCATCTTGCTTGTCATTACTGAGTTCAAGCATTCCGCTTTTAGTTATTGGGTTGGTAGTGGTATTTACATTCATGTGCAGGTTGATTTCGAATACCTCATTGTCTGGAGCTAAATCCAGACAACTGGTTATTGTTTCTTGCTTAGACGATGCACCAAGCAAGAACGGAACTGCCATGCTGCTTAACAGAATTAAGTGAAGTTTTTTCATTGTAACTATTCCTTCATGGAGCCTGTCGGGGTTTGACCGATCGTAGCGAGGGAAAGCCGATTTGAGTCGGATTTTTCGGTCTTTTAAGGCGAATAGCAACGCTATTTAACGCATAAGAGCGAGAAATTTGGCCAAATTCGGCTTTTCCGCAGTAGATCATGTTAAATCCGACAGGCTCCTAATTAAAGATCTGGCTCATACTCAAGTATGTCACCGGGTTGACAATCAAGGGCGGCACAAATTTTTTCGAGGGTCTCGAAACGAACGCCCTTTACCTTTCCTGACTTTAATAATGAGAGATTTGGCTCAGTAATACCGATGATTTTTGCCAGCTCTTTTGATTTCATTTTTCTGAGTGATAGCTGTACATCCAGTCGCACTATGATTGGCATATTATTCCCCTACACAAACGACTGGTTTTCTTTTTCAAGCTTTAGTGCTACCTGCATAATCCAGGCTATGAACCTGAGAACCAATGCCGCAAAAAGTGCAGTAGCATGTGTATGTGTGAAAGTGAGCGTCATGTATACCCAATCAGTACCGTATGACATTGCTATACTCATGGCTGTTTGGGCAAGTATCCAGGCAATAACAAACCAGAGAGAAGCTGAGGCGATTTTATTATATAAATGAATAATTGTTGTTGAGAAAAACACTCCTTCTGCGTAGATACCAAAGAGTTTTCGAAGGTTGTTCAACACCAGCGCTATAAAATAGCCAGGAACAAAGGTAATTACTATCCCCATAATTTGTTTGTTTAGCGAAGGCGGCCAACCATCAAGACGGTCTCTTCCGAATCCAAATGGCATACCATCAAGCCACGCTTCCGGTGGCAAAACCCAGTGATGGATCAAATAAAATGGCAGTAATATAAGTAGTAATAAACAGGTGAAAGCAAACCAGCGGCTTGAGTGAGTTATTTTAGCTGTAGTATCCATAAAGAAATCACATATTGCAATAAGTATATAAATTATTATAATACGATAATAAAATATGTCAATATAATAATATTGCACTTTCAGTGTTATGGCTCATTCACGATAACTCAACAAATTATGTACTCAGTAAGAAAGCTTAGCCTTCGGCAATCGGCCTGGTCGTTATTGCTTGCTGTCACTATCCATCTAATGGTCTTAATATTTCTAATCTGGGGAAATACTGGAAAACAAAAGCAAAACCAACATAGCGTACATTCACGCGTAAATGTACTAACCGTTACTCTGCCTGTTCAGTCAGTTATTTTAGAATCTAAAACTGAGAAAGTAGATGGTTTGCCTGAAATAAGTACTGATGCAGATAAGTCAAGGATACTAAATTCTTCTGCTCAGGATGTTGCTACAGTGGCAAAAAAATCATTTTCAGAAAAAAATAAAAAGCTAAAACCACAAAAAACAAATAACAGATTAGCTGTGGTTCAGTCGAGTCATAAACTTCGTAGCGCACTACTCCAACAACTGCAAAGCAATCATGATGCAGCTAATAAGCCAGAGCTCGGAAAATTCACAGCAAATAAACTACCGGATAATTGGACCCGTAAAGCGGTTGATTACACACCAGGGATGTTTAAAGGTGCAGAGCGAAAGCAGAGAATTAGTTTTTCTGGAGCAGTAGTGGTGGAAAGTTGGCGAGGCACCGATGGCTCGTTTAACACAAAAATGCAACTGGCAAATGGAAAAATGATCTGTGGTAGCAGGGCTCTCGGGAATGCCTTTAGTAATTTTTCTGCATCGTCTACATGGGTGTTTTTTTACTGCTAATTTGAATAAGCAATATTCAGGGTTGTCGCATAATTTTACTATGTGTTTTAATGTGCAAGCTTTAAGTTTGCAATGCGATTTAGGCTGACACCTGATTCTGCTGCTTCTATAGCCAGATGACGGTGTACTTCAGGAGGTACACGTACTATGAATTTACCACTGAAGTTGCGTGATGAAATAGGAGCTGGAATATCCTCATTGTTTTTAGACATATCAGTAACGCACTCTTTAACAACTGATTGTATTCCTTTCAGTGCTTTAGCTGATGTTGTGGATAGCCAGCTAAGACTTGGGAACTCAGTACATAGACCAACAAATTCTTGGTCACTGTCAGACCACATTACGCGGTAAGTATATTTTTCGATATCAATTGCCATGTTTCACCTCTATTTTTTCTACTGCGAGTAATACCTGTTTAACTTGATGCGGTTTTGCTTTTCCTTTCTTATTTTGAATATTGACGCGTGGATCACCAGGCCATGGGGTTTTGAAAATGCAGTGACTGCTACCGCTTTGCCTGGGTTTTCCAAAATAATATTCACAAACCTTTAGGAGGTCGTTATAGCGAACGCCTTTTGGATTGCTTTGCATTTTTTCTAAAATTTTCGATATGCCAGCCATTTCTGCATAGTAGCATTAATGATACTAATGTCAAGATAGGTGTTTTCACATAATGCTTTAATAAGTAGGCCAAGAAACATGCTGATAAGCTAAAGCTACACAACTTTCTGAGATTGGTATTATTCGGTTAAAGTTAAAATTATCCTTAACTTTCGTCGATATAACTCTCAATCGGCGGGCAGGCACACATCAGGTTGCGGTCGCCCCAGGCATTATCCACCCGCCCGACGGGTGCCCAGTACTTGTTATCACGCAAATACTCCACCGGCCAGGCGGCATCGCTGCGGCTGTAAGCATGGGTCCAGTTATCAGTTGTCACTTCAATGACTGTATGCGGTGCATTTTTCAGCGGGTTATCGAGTTTGTCTGCTGTTTCGTTTTCAACTGCCATGATTTCCGCATGAATGGATTTCATTGCTGTACAGAAGCGTTTTAGTTCATCCAGGGATTCACTCTCTGTCGGTTCAATCATCAAAGTGCCGGGAACCGGGAATGACATGGTAGGTGCATGGAATCCATAATCGATCAGTCGTTTGGCCACATCTTCTTCACTGATGCCACAGCTCTCTTTAAACGGCCGCAGGTCGATGATGCATTCATGTGCTACATGCTCGTTGCGACCGGTATAGAGCACATCAAAGTGGCTGCTTAACTGTTTGGCCATGTAGTTGGCATTCAGAATGGCAACCTGGGTGGATTTCTTCATCCCGTCCTGTCCCAGCATGGCAATATAGGCCCAGGAGATCGGCAGGATGCCGGCACTGCCCCAGGGGGCGGCCGCTACTGCGGGCATGCCGTTACTGGGGCCTGGAATAGCCTGTACCGAGTGATTGGGTACAAATGGGGCCAGGTGTTTGCCTACACAGATAGGGCCGACACCGGGACCGCCACCGCCATGTGGAATAGCGAAGGTTTTGTGCAGGTTTAAGTGCGAAACATCGGCACCGAATTTTCCGGGTGCGGCACAGCCAACCAGGGCGTTGAGGTTGGCACCATCGAGGTAGATCTGGCCACCGTTAGCGTGGATAATTTCACAAATTTCACGAATCCGTTCTTCGTACACACCATGGGTTGATGGATAGGTCACCATCAAAGCGGATAAATTATCTTTGTGCTGCTCTGCTTTCGCCTTCAGGTCATCAACATCGACATTGCCATTGGCATCGCATTTGGTGACGATGATTTTCATCCCGGCCATGGCGGCGCTGGCAGGGTTGGTGCCGTGGGCAGAAGAAGGGATCAGGCAAATATTTCGATGCCCGTCACCGCGGCTCTGATGATAGGCCTTGATCGCCAGCAAGCCGGCGTACTCTCCCTGGGAGCCGGCATTGGGCTGCAGGGAAACAGCATCGTAACCGGTACAGGCAACCAGCATTTGTTCCAGTTCGGTGAACAGCTGTTGGTAACCCTGGGTCTGGTCCAGCGGAGCAAACGGATGAATAGCGGCAAAACCGGGCCAGGAAACTGGTTCCATTTCACTTGCCGCATTCAGTTTCATGGTGCAGGAGCCGAGGGATATCATCGAGGTTTTGAGGCTGATATCTTTGTTTTCCAGGCGTTTCATATAACGCATCATTTCGGTTTCGGAATGATAGCTGTTGAACACCGGGTGGCTTAAAAATTCGCTCTGGCGTTTCAACTCGGCTGGTATTGCGTTTAAATCAGTTGCCAGTTGTTGATCGAGCTGTTTAAAGTCCAGTTTGTTGTCAGCACCGCAAAAAGCATTCCAGATAGCTTCAATTTCAGCCTGGTCGGTTTTTTCATTAATGCTGATGCCCAGCCCGGTTTCACCCATCCTGCGGAGATTGATATTCGCGGCTAGTGCGCGGCCATAGACAGCATCTGCAGCACCGGCATCCAGTTGATAGCTAAGGGTATCAAACCAGGATTTATTCTCGGAATTAAAGCCTGATGTGGACAGCCCGGTTTCAAGGATACAGGTCAGCCGGTGGACTCGGGAGGCAATCTTTTTAATCCCAACCGGGCCATGCCATGCCGCATAGAAACTGCTGAGGATGGCCAGCAATGCCTGCGCTGTACAGATGTTACTGGTGGCTTTATCGCGGCGAATGTGCTGCTCACGTGTCTGTAGTGCCATCCGCAATGCATGTTTACCATGGCTGTCCTGGGATACACCGATGACCCGTCCGGGCATGGTGCGTTTATATTCATCCCGCACCGCAAAAAAGGCTGCATGCGGACCGCCATACCCCAGGGGAACACCAAAGCGCTGGGCATTGCCGAGGACGATATCCGCACCCAGTTCACCCGGTGGTGTCAGCAGTGCCAGGCTGAGTAAATCAGCAGCCACGGCAACCAGGGCATTTTGTGCGTGTGCGGCTTCGATAATTCCGGCTAACTCAGGTACCGCACCATCGGTTCCCGGGTACTGAACCAGCGCACCGAAGAAATCACCGGCTGATAATTGTTCCGCCATGCTGGTGGTAGAATCTGCAACAACGACTTCATAATCGAAGTGTTCGGCGCGGTTAATGACTACGTCCTGGGTTTGCGGCAGGCAGGCTGGATCCATCAGGAAGCGTAAGGATCGGTTGCGTCGGTTGGCGCGTTTGATCATGGCCATGGCTTCAGCTGCGGCTGTTGCTTCATCCAGCAGGGAGGCATTGGCGATTTCCATGCCGCTCATGTCGATAATCAGCTGCTGGAAATTCAACAGGGCTTCCAGGCGGCCTTGTGAAATCTCCGCCTGGTAGGGCGTATAGGAAGTGTACCAGCCCGGGTTTTCAAACACATTGCGCTGTACCACTGCCGGCATCACTGTGTCGTGGTAGCCCATACCGATCATATTGTGCATGATACGGTTTTGCGCCGCCATTTCACGCAACCGCTGGAGTGCCTGTCGTTCTGAAATGGCGGGTGCCAGATCCAGCGCTTCATCGCTGAGGATATTTTTGGGCAGGGTGTTTGTGACTAAAGATTCCAGCGACTCTTCGCCGAGATAGTCCAGCATTTCGCGGATATCATTTTCCCGCGGGCCGATATGGCGTGATGGAAATTCGTTATCGGGTGTGAGCGAATCGAGGGGTGAATTATTCATGACCTTGAGGCTTCCAGAAAGAAAAAATCAGGCCTGTATTTTAACTCAAAAAGCAGGTTGTTGATTTGCATCTAAATATGTACCACTTTCCCCGTGTATTTGCATTCAAAATAATACCAGAATATGGATTGATAACTCTAGAGAATTCAACATGATGGCACCCTCGCGCTGGGTCAGTTATAGATACAAATGGTGGGTCAATTATAGATGCAAT
>JADFVZ010000124.1 GCA_015222805.1 Pseudomonadota bacterium | reverse complement strand
TGTTTACCTTTAATCTGCAAACAACTTATATCGCGTGGGCATAAATGCCCACCCTACCCCTCGGTTCCGGTTGGTCTTGTAGGGTGCGTTAGCATAGCGTAACGCACCGGCACTCAGCTAATTCCTCACCGATTGCATCTTCCGGGCAGCTTCAAGATCCAGCTCTTTTAACAGTAAGCAAGATGAAGGTTTTGGCTCGTCCTCATTCTGATAAACTCCGAAGTATTGATCTGAAGCAGCGGCCAGGGCCTGGAGTTCACCCATGGACTCAAGTAGCGGTTGCATTTTTAGGAATATCTTGAGATCTTTCCCTGAGTAAGACTCCGAGCTCACAGAGTCACCCCATGAAGATAAACACTCTCTGGTCAGGCTGATAGTGCGCTTTTGGCGCTCCGCTTCCAGCTGTTCTGCTGAACCCGGTTGACTTAAGACTGAAATGATCGCATTTGCTACAGTAACTTCCATTAAGGTATTTTTCTCTGACCTGAATAATTTCATCAGGCGGATACAGTCAGCAACCACTTTTTCATTGGAACCTGTATGCTCTTGTTTCCTGGAATCACTACAGAAGCCCAATACCCTGCTTGGGTAAGCTACAAAAACTGCTACTGCGACAGCAGCAGAATAGAGTGAAACAAACGCATCTTCATCGTCAAATACCAGTCCAGCAGGCAAATCCAGCGGTTTTACCTGATGAGTTTGATAATATTCACGCAGATGTGTGGTTAATCCTTGCAGCCCAAAACCAAAATATTTTGTGGCATATTTTGCGGTAGCCGCTTTTCTTAACAGGCTTAGATTTTGTGGGTTGTAAGGGTCAGTGGCAAACAAATTCATTTGAAATAAATACACATAGGCATTATCTGCATCTAATTTGAAATAGTGCTTGAGGATGCGGTTCTTCTCACACCAGCTGTTAAATTGATCTGCTGTTGATTTTCGCTGGGCTTGCCAGTTGGTAGATTTTGTAGCGAGTTGTGCCTGCTGGCAAAATCTTGCCAGTCGGTGCCAGTCAGATTTATCTAATTTTCCTGAATCTATACTCTGGTTTAATATCCTGAGCACTTGTTCTGCTGGTGGTAGTATCTGGATACTTAATGCAGTCACTGCAAAAGTAAAACTACTATTAACATAGCCCTGATCCTGGAGCCATTCAGATACCAACAACATCTGCTGGCCCATTTCCTGCTGTTTTTGTTCCCTTTCAGCTTCATCAAACATCTGTGCAGATGCATTCAGAGCAGCAAATAACAGGCTAAACAGTAAGACTAAACGCAACATTATTAAATCCCCTCAATGATTGGTAATCATGAGTTTAAATTTTAACTGTGACTTTCGCAATATGGCAAAGGTCATCTTTGTGACAACGATGAATCCATCAATTAAACTAAGCGGATACCTGTGACACAGAAAAATTAGTGATGGGAGTTTTACCTAAGCATGGATATGACAGGTTTTTTTATTGTTGGTGCCATTATTAATATCACCCTGCTGATTGCATTTATTGTTTGGGCAGTAAAAGAATGGAAGAAAAAATAATGAGCAACTCCAGTAACCGTTCTCCGTTGGTAATCTTCTTCATTTTCAGTGTGATGCTGCTCATTGGGGTGGTCGCATACTCGGTGATGAATCCACGCAATGCCAGCGATAACGCACCGGCAGAGCTATTGGGTGTGCTCAGGCCGGAACCCAAACTGCTTGCTCCCATCAGGCTTATTGATCAGGATGGCGCAGCTTTCAGCACTGAAAACCTGAAGGGGAAATGGTCCTTTGTATTTTTCGGGTATACCTATTGCCCGGATGTCTGTCCGATGACTTTATCGATGCTGAAGGCTGTGGATAAACACCTGGACGACAGCGGCAACTCAGAAGACACCCAGGTATTATTTGTTTCCGTTGATCCTGCACGTGATACACCGGAAAAACTGGCTGAGTATATTGCTTTTTTCAATAAAGATTTCCTTGCAGCAACCGGCGAAAAAATTGAAATTGATAAATTCGCACAACAGCTTGGGGCCGGCTACATCATCGATCCGGAAACGGCCCCCGGTGTTTATGCTGTGAGCCATACCAGTGCAATTTTCCTGATTGATCCGCAAGCCAGGCTAGTGGCGACTTTCTCCCAGCCACACAATCCGGAAACGATTGTCCAGCTCTACTTCCAGATTCGGGATTATTTCAGGTAATCAATCGACTACACGGTTATAACCACTGATGTGATCGCTGACCATACCGGCTTTGCGTAATAGCATTGAGTCCCCTTCAAACCTCGCCCGGCAGGGTGCGGTACCGTCACATTCAAATTCAAGCTGGCCGTCATCCATTGCCCTGTATAGCTCTACATGCGCCACTGTCAACTCCATCAGCGCGCCGAACTTGTCTTTATTATAAGACTCGGGCCTGACCCTTAACTTAATATCATTCAGGGCAGCATGGATTTCACCAGAACTCAGGCCCTGTGAGTATTCATAAGGAATATAAATCATCACCACCAGCTTATCCGGATAGAACTTGACGTACTTGCTGACACCGGCAATTTCTGCTGCCTTGCCGTCTTCCCGATCACGGGAATAGTAGCCTGTATAAATATCTACTTCTTCAGCCGCTAGCGGCTGAATAGAGACTGAGATCAGCATTATTACAGTCATAATGAAACTAAAATATACTTTACCGGATTCGCGCATACCAACTTCTCTCCTAAAAACGCTTGTATCTAAGGTACAATAATTATCCTTTATTCTGCCTGTGATCGCTATAAAAAATATGGATATGGAAACCGTAGCATACCTCCCCCACCTGCAGGCCGTGTTGAATGCAACGACCCTGGCATTGCTGGCTACCGGGTTTTATTTTATCCGTCAGATTAACCGTAAGGCACATATGTTGTGCATGTTAAGTGCAACCCTGGTTTCCACGGCTTTTATGGTGAGTTACCTTAGCTATCACGCTGCCGTAGGTTTCCTGCCGTTTACCGGCCAGGGAATGATCCGCCCGGTCTATTTTACGATCCTGGCATCACATGTCATCCTCGCGGCAATAAATGTACCACTGGTACTAACCACACTGCTGCTTGCTATCCTGGGAAAATTCAGTATCCATCGTCGACTCGCCCGTTGGACACTGCCTGTATGGGCCTATGTTTCGGTAACCGGACTGGTCGTTTACCTGCTGGCATTCCACCTGTATCCCCATCAAGTTTAAAATCAGGTTTAAACTTATAATCATTCATTCTTCAGGAAAATAACACACATGGAAATCGTATATTTCACAATCGCGGCAATTTTTCTCTACCTGGTTTCAGACTGGCTGCTGAACCGGATCGAGAAAATGATGGGTAAGCGCTCAGAGTATCGATCGGTGATCTTTTTTGCCATTATTATGCTGCTGGCATTCATCCTGTTTAACCTGGTTCAATATGTGCAGACTGGAACGACCACTGATATAAAAGAGGCCGCTGTGACCGAGGAAGCGGCTAAACAGTAGTTGAGCAAACTAGTTTTGTATAACCCGCTGCTGCGGCCACATCGCTTTAAACACGATAACCAGGAACATAATTCCGCCAATGATGGCGATCAAGCCGCCCAGGCCCATAATTCCCATTCCGGCAATCTGCTGGATGTTCTCCAGGCCCTGGTCTGCACCCGCTGTTTTGCGCTGGACACCATAGCCACCTGACCAGGCTAATCCCAGCACATGCATCAACTGGCCAACACCGTAAATTACCGGCTGCCAGCTAACCATTTTACCGATGGGTTTATTAAAGCCCAGATACGGCAGGATATGATAAGTGACCCCCATATACGCCAGGGTTACTGCAACAATCGAACCATGATAGTGGGCGGGCACAGTAACATTACTGCCGTGGATCATAAAACCGATAATACCGCCGGCTCCAAACAGGATGATTGAGAACACCAGCGCATTGCGCTCTGCGCGAACATCCTCCCCTGCCCCGCCAGTTTTCAATAGCGCAAGGATAATCATCAGCGCCATCGGCAACACCGCAAGACCACCGCCAAACTGCATCAGCCAGGTAAACCCCAATAGGTGTGAGGCAGAGCCGACATCATAGGCAAGATAGAGAAACGGTGTCAGCAGGGCCGGGGCAACACCCAGGGCAAACAACAGCAATGCTAGCCTTGGGCCAATATTCAAGCCGGTGCTGGAGGCTGTTGCCAGCCATAACCAGGCAACCATCATCAGCTGTACATGGATAAACTGGATGGTATGGCCGCTACCCCAGAACAGCAGTTCAAAATACGTTTTACCCTCGGCGAATTCCGGCATGCCATACCAGGAGGCCAGCAGTGCGAATACTGAAACCAGGGCAATGATCAGGGCCGTATATAAACCAAAGCGCAAGGCCCCGGAACTGCTGATATAACTGCCTACCGGGCGTGAGAAAAACAGCCCATACATTACCATTGTCGCAAAACCGAGGCCAAATACTCCAAGGCCAACGAAAAAGATCGGATCCTGGAGCACCGGTACATAATTGTTCATTAAGGGATCGCCCGCACCTAAAAAAGGTGCAAGGGTAATAATCCCAGTGCCGGTAATACACAGGACGAGCGCACTCCAGGCGCAGGCCTGGCACTTTCCGTTACTGTTCAGACTCCAGAAAACACCGGCAAAAGAAAGAAACCAGACCAGTACCGTCATATCGACGTGGACTACCAGGGCAGTATGGAAAAAATCCACCCAGGGAAAAACATCCTGAATACCGGGTGTGCGTGAAAGTACGATTAACAGGGTATAGACACCGCCCACGACCAATGAGCCCAGAGCAAGTGACAGCCAGCCTACCGCCAGCTTACGTGCAGCTGAATCAGGCGGATCCAGGGAGAACCCTTGACGGGTATTATCGCTACTTAAAGACAAAACCATGTTCCGTATTAAAGTTAATTACAAGTATCTCTGCTGATTCTAGCAGTCGCTCTTCATTATGGGTAAACGAATAGCCTTCACTGCGGACACTGTCTTTCAGTTTCAACTCAAATTGATGTTTGCCCACCGGCACCCTGGCTGAGTGGTAAATACTGACACTGCCATCATTATATAAACCCGGCGGATTTTCTGTTTGACTAAATAAAACCTCACCGTCCATCAAAACCTCAAGCAGGATAGGTGACCGCTCGCGTGGACAAACCATGGGCTTACGCATGTTGGCCGGGAGATTAGCCAACTCCTCTGCTGTTGATTCCCGGCACTCCTCAAGGAGTTGACCGGCGTGTTTAAATGCGATCACAACCAGCGCCTGGTCAGCATCTATATGCCGATATACCGGTGCCACGGAAAAATACCAGACTACTGCCATAAATACCGCGTAGCTCAATGCCTGCAAAATATACTGACCAAATTTAGTGGAGGACTTAGCCATTGGCTTTTTGCTCCAGCTTAACCAGCTTTTCACGCAGTCTTATAAGGGCCTGCTCAATTTCCCTGCGGTCAGTCGGTCCTGCACCCTGGGAAATAGTGTGTCGATGATCAACACGAGCGCGCAGATGCGGCTCGCGTTCGCTGACGATGCGCATCTCGGTCCAGCGTTCACCAAAACGGTTATAACAGTCATTTGTCCGGCAACCGGAGACCAGTACACCATCCGCACCATTTTTCAGTGCGTAGCCAATCATCGTAGGCGGCAGCATACCGGAACAGTAGAGGGAAATCCCCCGGGTATTATCTGTGTGCAGTTGCCGCATGGCGTAGCCGTGGTCACAGCCATAGACTAAAATTTTGTGTTCACCCTTCATCGCTTCAATTGCAGCCAGTGTCTGGCTGCGCAGTTCATGCACGGGAAAACCCGGCATATCGATACCTGGGCTAAGCTGCTTTTCAGCCCGCCGGAACGGGTTGGCGGAATGACATGCGCCAACACATATCCCACAGCCAGTACACAGTGCCGGATCAACCACGACCTCATGCTTATGCTTTTTACCATCGGTACGTGCCTGCACGGTAATTGCATCGTAGGGACAATCCTCAAAACACTGTTTACAGCCATCACAGTTATCCAGGTCAACCACTGCGGCAGCTTTGGAACGTTTAGGCGGCAACCAGGGAAGGAAAATCAACAACACGGTAATACCAACCGTTAATAACCAAACCTCACCGGCTGTCCAGTAATCCAGCAGCGGGTAGATATTCAGGTAAAACCAGTCGAGGTTCAATGTCTGCGGGACGATGCCTAAGTCTGCCTGCTCATGACTGATGGCCGGTTTGAGCAGTGAGAGCGCCAGCAAGGCGATAAAGCTGCCAATGGCAAGGCCGCGGGGCGGCATAATGTTTACATTCGAAATACGACGAACATGAAACCAGAGTGCAAATACCAGCACCAGTGGCTGGCCGAGTAAATGCAGGAATTCAATCAGGGTAAAAAAGCGATCACTGATCTGGCCGGGCAAAAAGTTGGTTGCCATCGAACCGAAAAAAATCGGTATGGCATCCAGTAACTGAGCGGAACCGGTGGCAATATACTGCGCTAACTGGTCCCATACCAGCCAGTAACCGGTAATCCCCAGGGGTACGACCATCCATAACAAGGGGATGCCGGTAACCCAGGAATACCAACGTGTACCGCGATGACGATCCTGGGAAAATTCCCTGAACAGGTGCAGGAGCATGGTAATAATCGCGGCATCTGATGCATACCGGTGCAGGCTGCGCATAACTCCCGCCACATACCATTGTTTATGGGTCATCCATTCAACTGAATGATAAGCACCGTCAATACTGCCTTTAAATGGCAGGAACAGGTAGATACCGGTAATTAAAATTATCCAGAAAAAGAAAAACGTTAGCGTACCCAGGTGATATAAAGGGTTCAATCCTGCAAAAGACAGATTGAACCAGGATTCACCGGCAATATAGGCTCGTCTGAGGGGATTAACACGCATTTAGGGCTGAATTTCCATTTTTATTAGAGATTGTGGGGTATTTTAGCAGAGCTTAGCTTTTCGGCATCCGTTTTAAGTTCATCACTGCACGCAGTATCCAGGCAATCATCAGCAGGATGATCACAGCACCAATAAACATCCCGATAAAAAGGGAATAATCGAAAAAATAACCATCCCGAACCGGGTCATAGGTGGTACAGAAAAAACGAATTTTACTGAACAGGCTGGTGATAAATGTGTCTGCAGGCTGCGGCCGTCCGAGCACCAGTTGTTTTAGAGGCTCAACCAGTAACGGGGTTTCAAAAGCCTGGCCATATACCTGCCGGTAAACCACACCCCCGGCATCAACCACGGTAGCCTGGATGATATGGTCAAAACCGCGTACAGTGGGGAAGTAAATAAAACCCAGGTCACGGGTCAGGGCTGCAACATCTTCAGCCGCCACACTGAACAGCTTCCAGCCAGAGTTATCTATGCCCTGTTGTACTGCAAAGTGCTGCATGGCTTCCGGGTCATCAACTGCGGCATCAAAGCCGATGGTTACCACATTGAAATTATCCTCACCCAGGGCCTCACGTGCCTTGTCGACAACCTTGGCAAGGTGTCGGGTCGTCATCGGGCATATTTGATAGCAACTGGTAAAAACCAGGCTAAGGACCAGTGGTTTTCCACGTAGTTCTGTCAGGCTGTGGGCCTGGCCGTCGACACCGCTGAGTCGATATTCACCCAACTGCCTGCCAATAGCCTCCTGGCTGATTTTAAGCGCGGTACTATGCTCAAAACTTTCATCAACCGGTCCAGGCTGGGCAAATGTCAGGGTGGAATACAGTAGTACAAGCGGCACAATAAACCACCCGAATAAAGCAGTCGGTAGAAATAAAGATTTTTTCACCGAATTTCAGCCAGAAAAGACGAGGACATCTAATACCGCACCTGTCAGCAGCAGTACCAGTTGCAGCAGGGATGCGAAAAAGCTTTTCATCGCAATTTTAGGGCTTTGATCTTTGAGCATCTGTAAATTGGTATAGATAAAATAGCCACCGCCACTGACGGCACCGGCCAGGTAAATCCAGCTAAGTCCGAAGAAAAACGGCAGGATTGAAACGGTAACCAGTGCCAGGGTATTGGCGAGTACTACTTTTGCTGCTCGCTGATCACCCACGACCACAGGTAGCATGGGCACACCAACCGCAGCGTAATCATCATGCCGGGCAATCGCCAGGCTCCAGAAGTGTGATGGTGTCCAGAAGAACAATACCAGGGCCAACAAGATTGGCACCGGTTCCATAATCGGACTGACTGCCGCGGCTCCAGCAAGCACGGCAAAACTACCCGATGCACCACCGATGACGATATTCAGCCAGGTACGACGTTTTAACCAGACCGTGTAGACCACGGCGTAGAAGAACGCACCGAGGAAAATCCACAATGCAGTGGTAGGGTTAAGTACCAAAGTTGTCGCAACTGCGCTGACCGCCAGCAGACTGACAATAAGCACCAGCCAGACAGGATTTTTATGCAATGCACCGGTAACGAAGGGGCGGTCACGGGTGCGCTGCATACGTGCGTCCAGATCGCTTTCATAATATTGGTTAAAGGCACCAGCTGCAGCGGCTGATGCCAGTACTGCCAGTGCCAAAACCAGTATTTCCAAACCGTTTAAGCTCCGCCCCGGAGTGACCATCATGGCCACCAGGGCGGTAATCATCATCATTACACCGATGCGAAACTTAAACAGGCTAACCAGCTGTTTGAGCATGCTTGTAGCTTATCCCATTGGCCAGACTGAGGACAGGTAATCCCAGTTGATAAAGTAATAGACCACAAAACAGGCCATCAGAATCATCGCCAGCACAAAGGTGCCCGGTGCATGGAAGCCTGAAGAGCCGTGCTCTTCGACCGGCAGTTTTTCCGCCCGTTTGAGGACGTCCGGCTGCTCGATATTGTAAACATCCGGTGCCAGTGGCGCGAGTGCAAAGCTCTGCAGGAAGCCGGCAGATGGTTCAAGTTTCTTACCGAAAATCAACGATCCCACCGCAACCACAATAAACATGGCACCACCGACTGCTGCAAGCACACCGCCAACACCGGATACCGCCATCATCATGTAAGCCGTACCGGGATAATCAAAGCTCAAGGCCGCTCCGGTAAAGCCCATATCCCAATGACGCCGGGACACACCCAGTGTTCCGGCACCCAGCTGGAACAGGATCAGGGTGATCATGCCACCGCCGAATACATACGGTTGCCACTGGGCAATCTTCGGCAGGAAGGTCTGGCGCCTGAACAACACCGGTATCAACAGGTAAGTCAGTGCCATAAAGGTCAGCGAGGTACCAACCACCACTGTGGCATGGAAATGTGCGGGCACATAAATGGTGTTATGAATAATCAGATTGATCTGCTCAGTACCCATAACCACACCGGTTATGCCGCCAATAAAACCAAACACTACCAGGGAGATAAAGAAGCCGGAAAATACCGGATTCCCCCAGGGTGCCTTGCGCAACCACTCAAACAGACCTTTGGTAAGGCCTTTGCTGCGTTGTGCTATTTCCATGGAACCCGGCACGGTAAGACCGTGAATCAAGCTCGCCAGTACTGCCAGGTACATGGCATAACTGGTGTTAAAGATTTTCCATTCGGAACTGATACCCGGATCCGCGAGGATATGATGGGCACTGGCCAGCTGTAAAAACAGGATATACAACAGGAAGGCAAAGCGACTGACTTTTTCCGACATCGGCCGGGCACCGAAAAGAATGCCAATCAGCAGGTACCAGATAGAAACATGCGCTGCCACATTGATCTGCTGCGATGAATGCCCGAATGCCCACCAGATGACCCGGTACATAGCCGCATCAATATGACTAACATAACCGATTGACCAGAGGAAAGTCGGGATTAATACAATTGCGCCGGAGGCAATCGTAAAGATAGCAATAATGGTAGCCGTCAGGGCACCAAAAGTTACCAGTGGTATCGAACCTTCATAGGTTTTTTCATCCTTGGCTATCACCAGGGTACCAAGGAAAACAAAACAGCCTATCAAGGCACCGACCGCGAATAATATCAAGCCCAGGTAGAAATGCGGCTGTGCCTGCATCGGCACATATGAAGTCATCATTACACTCGACTTGCCGCTCAGCACCGCGATATTATTCATTACCGCACCCGTCAGCATCAACCCAAAACCTGCCCAGGCCCAGCGGGGGGCGGCAAGACGGCAGCGCAATAGAGTGGATGAAGCAAAGTACAATACGGCAATTTCAAAAAATATGACCCAGAATATAAGACCGTTAATGCCGTGGCCAGTGAGTACGGTATAAAAGGTATCAGCCGGCAGCAGATGCACTGATTGCCAGCGGGTTAGTATCACCCCAAGGGCAAGTACACCAGCAATCAGCAGTGCGACGACCGCAGTCACCGCATGTGCCTTCATTAAACGTTCAGCTGACTTATCAAAAAAGAAGCCCGAATCAGGGCATTGTCTAAACTGTCCCATGTTATTTCTCCCTCACAATAATTTTTCCGAGCATTGTGTGATGTCCTACGCCGCAATATTCATTACAAACTATCGCAAAATCACCCGCTTGATCAGGGGTCAAGGAAATAACCATGTCATAACCCGGAAGCACCTGTAGATTAATATTTACAGGCTGCAGGGAGAATCCATGGTTCCAGTCCAGCGACGAGAGGTGTAGGCGGTATGTCTGGTCTTTTTCCAGCTCAAGAATTGGATACCATTGCCATAAACGACCAGCCAGGTATACATCACTGCCAACAGGAGGCTTAACAATTGGAATGCCGCCTTCTTCGCCAACTTTATACTTTTCGACCATCGCCTCGACGCTGGCCAGATATTTTTTTGGGGTGGTCTGGTAGGCCTCATTTGAGAGGTTCTGTTTTCCGTAAATATGCCAGTAGGGCATCATGAAGAACATAATCAGGCACCACACAAGGGCAATACCGATCCATAAAATTTCGTCTTTGCCTATTGGTGATTTCCACCAGTTAATTTCAGCAGGCGGTTGAAATGAAGTCATTGATGCAGCCTCCCTATTCGGCTATCGGCAGATTAGCGATTTCCATAATTCCCCAGAGAATATAGAAAACGGTTGGAATTACGACGCCGAGAAAAAGTAATAGAAAATGATTGTCCATTACACGCTGCCAAAAAGGCAATTTTTCAGGTCTGTCCCCAGTGTGAGATTGTTCGACCATGATAGTCTCCTGTATGGTTCAGTTTTTATAATATACATACCTCGCCATCTTATTATACACACATAGGTTAGTGTATTATTGACGCAGGTCAAATTGATTAATTTAACTTAGTACCTATCAACATAATTATTGATTAATAAATCGGGTAGGAGGCGGGATTGCTCCCACCGTCCTCCCACACCACCGTACATACGGTTCCGTATACGGCGGTTCATGTAACCCA
>JADFVZ010000123.1 GCA_015222805.1 Pseudomonadota bacterium | reverse complement strand
GGAAAAGCATTCTCCCTTCACAGCAGCCTTGATGTTAATTACAGCAACCTGGAAAAGCTGATTAATGAGCTACAACAGTATCTTCAAAAGTATGTATTTTCAATCCAGCCGTTAGACTGGTTAGAACAAAAAGACCTTGCTGCAACCATGCACTGGTTCGAACATAGCAACACTATAGCTTCACAGGCAGTCAGCCATATTTACAATAACGGCTGGTCGGCACAGGGAAAATGTAACTGTCGACACCTGCCTGACCTGAATGGCCGTCAGTTGCTTGAACAGTTTGATAAAGATAATTCTGATCATTTTATCGCCAGGCCACAATGGCAGCAGCACTGTTTTGAAACCACAGTACTCAGCCGCCAGGCAAGCCAAACCCTCATCCAGTCGTTATTCCAGAATTTTCAAAATTCACTATTAACCCGCTGGCTGGCTCGACTGGTGGATTTGGCAAAAATTCCACAGCAACTGGGTATACTGATGAAAAACTTGGAGATGCAATCTATGCACATGTCTTCAAGTCAATACCAAAACCTGGGCCTTGCCCAGGTTGAAACTGCCCGGGGCCGCTTAATCCATCGAGTAGAGATAAAACATGGTTTAATTAGCAAGTATCAGATACTTGCACCAACGGAATGGAACTTTCACCCCCAGGGGGTAGTTGCCCAAAGCCTCGCCGGCCTGAAAACAAACAACAGGAAAGAACTGGAGCAGCTTGCACGACTGATAATTAATGCTATTGATCCTTGTGTAGGATATAAACTGAGGATACATTGATGCACGAAATATCGATCTGTGAAGGCATATTACAGGTACTGGAAACCGAGGCCGATAAACAGGGCTTCAGCAGGGTGAAAACTGTATGGCTGGAAATCGGTGATTTAGCCAGCATTGAAATCGAGGCATTGTTATTCGGTTTCGAGGTAGTAACCCGCCACAGCCTTGCAGCCGGAGCCAAACTTGAGATAATTAATATTCCGGGCACAGCATGGTGTATGCAATGTTCGAAAAATGTGAGCATTAAACAGCGTTATGATGAATGCCCCGAGTGTGGCAGTTATCAGTTACAGGCAACCGCGGGTGATGAAATGAGAATAAAAGAACTGGAGGTAGAATAATGTGCCTGGCGTTACCGGCAAAAGTAGTAGCCATTGATAAATCAACTGATACTGCAACAGTTGCTGTGGGTGAAGTGAAGAAAGATGTTTCCCTTGCCCTGGTTGATGCGGTAAAAGTCGATGATTTTGTGTTAATCCATGTCGGCTATGCACTCAATACTATCGACCAGGAAGAAGCTGAAGAAACCTTGCGCCTGTTTGCAGAGGCAGGTCTGACCGATAAGCTCGGCAACGAGCTGACGGATGAGATGACAGAATGAAATATATCGATGAGTTTCGCAATCGTGAGCTCGCAGGCAAGCTAAAGCAGTCCATTGAAAAAGAAGTTGTGGCAGGTCAGCAATATAACCTGATGGAGTTCTGTGGCGGACATACCCATGCAATTTTTCGCTACGGTGTACAGGACCTGATGCCGGAGAATGTAAAATTCATCCATGGCCCTGGCTGCCCGGTATGTGTACTGCCTATCGGCCGCATCGACAATGTTATCCAGCTGGTGCAGCAAGAGGATGTCATCCTGTGTACCTATGGCGATATGATGAGGGTTCCTGCCAGCAACCGCATGAGCCTGCTGAAACTGAAAGCCAAAGGCGGTGACATCAGGATGGTGTATTCCACCCAGGATGCGTTAAAAATTGCCAGGGACAACCCCGAACGGGAAGTGGTTTTCTTTGCAATCGGCTTTGAAACAACCACACCGCCAACCGCGGTGGCGATTAAAACTGCACACGCTGAAGACCTGCAAAATTTTAGCGTATTCTGCAACCATGTACTCACTCCTGCCGCCATCCAGAGCATCCTCGAATCCCCGGAAGTGCGTAATATGGGCTCGGTACGGATTGATGGTTTCTTCGGTCCGTCACATGTCAGCTCTATCATCGGCAGCCTGCCCTATGAGTTTTTTGCAGAAGAATTCCAGAAACCAGTAGTGATAGCAGGCTTTGAACCGCTTGATGTCATGCAGTCTGCACTGATGTTGATCCGCCAGATCAACACAGGCCGTCATCAAGTCGAAAACGAATACAGTCGGGTTGTCAGTCGCGAAGGGAATTTAAAAGCACAAAGCCTGGTCGCTGAAGTAATGGAATTACGCCGCAGTTTTGAATGGCGCGGCCTTGGCATGGTGCCCTACAGTGCACTGAAAATTAAGCAGGCCTATGACCATTTTGATGCTGAGCAGCGTTTCAATATGCCGACAATATCAGCATCAGATGTGAAAAGCTGTGAATGCCCGCAAATACTCCGTGGTGCTAAAAAACCCACTGACTGCAAGCTTTTCGGCACAGTTTGCACCCCGGAAAATCCGATGGGTTCATGCATGGTGTCATCCGAGGGTGCCTGCGCAGCTTACTGGACTTACGGCCGCTTTCGACAACAGCAGCACACTTGATAATTAGGAAACAACAGTTAAATGACAGCAAAAAAACAAAACCGCTTTCCAGTCGGCTTACCGATTCGTAAAGGCATCGTTGATATGACACATGGCAGTGGCGGCCGTGCCATGGCGCAACTGATTGAGGAGCTGTTTTTCAAGCACTTTGATAACGAAATGCTAAACCAGGCGAATGACCAGGCAAGCTTTAATGTTACCACCGGACGCATGGTCATGAGCACCGATGGCCATGTGATCTCACCGCTGTTCTTCCCCGGAGGCGATATTGGATCACTTTCAGTACATGGCACTATCAATGATGTTGCCATGTCCGGGGCAAAGCCACTGTATTTAGCCGCCGGTTTTATCCTCGAAGAAGGTTTTCCACTGGCAGACCTGGAAAAGATTGTTATCAGTATGGCCGCAGCGGCAAAAGATGCTGGTGTAGCGATTATCACCGGTGATACCAAAGTGGTTGAAAAAGGCTCAGGCGATGGCGTTTTTATTACCACAACAGGCATCGGCACAGTAGCTGAAGGCATCCATATCTCCGGCGATTTAGCCCAGCCGGGTGACGCCATCCTGGTCAGTGGAACCCTGGGGGATCACGGTGTTGCGATTATGTCGAGTCGTGAAAACCTGCAGTTTGAAACTACCATTGAATCCGATTCAGCCGCCCTGCACACCCTGATAGCAGACATGCTCGTTGCCGCACCGGCAATCCATTGCCTACGCGACCCGACCCGCGGGGGACTGGCAACCGCGCTGAATGAACTGGCCCAGCAATCAGCTGTAGGCATGCGCCTGGATGAAGACAGCATTCCGATTAATCCCGCGGTTAACGCAGCCTGTGAACTGCTCGGGCTGGATCCGCTCTATGTCGCCAATGAAGGCAAGTTGATATGTATCTGTGCGCCCGGGGATACCAACAGCTTACTGGCTGTTATGCGACAGCATCCCCTGGGCAGGCAGGCTGCCATAATCGGTGAAGTAACTGAAGACCAGCACGGTTTTGTGCAGATGGATACCAGTTTCGGCGGCAGTCGGATTGTTGACTGGCTTGCCGGTGAACAGCTTCCCAGGATCTGTTGACTGGAACGCTAGTTAATGCGTATTTTATTTATCTCGCATGCCTTCAACAGCCTGACCCAGAGACTGTTTGTAGAGCTGCGTGAAGCGGGTCATGAGGTCACCATTGAGTTTGATATCAATGCTGCTGTGAGCCTGGAGGCAGTCGAATTATTTCAGCCTGATTTAATTATTGCACCGTTTCTTAAAAGGGCCATTGCCGCAGCTATCTGGACTCAACACACCTGCCTGATCGTACATCCGGGGATTCGGGGTGATCGTGGTCCATCAGCACTTGACTGGGCCATACTCAACCAGGAAAGCCAGTGGGGTGTCACCGTATTACAGGCCAATGCGGAAATGGATGGCGGTGATATCTGGGCCTCTGTTGAATTTGATATGCCAAACACCAGCAAAGCGGGCTTGTATCACAACGAAGTCACCCAGGCCGCGACAGAAGCAGTACTGCTTGCTGTTACACGCTTCGAAAGTGGTCATTTCAAGCCTGAACCACTCGATTATTCCAGCCGGACTGTAAGCGGCCAGTTACGCCCGCTGATGCGTCAATCAGAACGCTCAATTCACTGGCAACAGGATGGTACCCAAACCGTATTGCGAAAAATACGCTGTGCCGACGGGTTTCCCGGCGTAGCTGATTATTTATCTCACCGCGAACTGTTTTTATACGATGGACACCCGGAAAAAACCTTGCGGGGCGAACCCGGAGAACTCATCGCCCGCTGTGGTACTGCGGTGTGTCGTGCCACCACTGACGGCGCTGTCTGGATTGGTCATTTGAGGGATAAAGCCGCAAAACACCCTTTCAAACTACCCGCCTCAAGCATCCTGGGTGCTGAATTTGAAACCCTGCCCGAAATACCAGCTGATGCCAATAGCGGTTATCGGGATATCTGGTATGAACAGGAAGCTGAAGTCGGCTACCTGCACTTTCCTTTCTACAATGGCGCCATGGGAACACAGCAGTGCCAGCGCCTGCGTCGGGAATATATCAAAGCGTGTGGGCGAGATACCAAAATTATTGTACTTATGGGCGGGCCCGACTACTGGTCCAATGGCATGCACCTGAATTTAATCGAAGCCAGCGAAAGCGCCGCAGATGCATCCTGGGAAAACATTAATGCCATTAATGACCTCGCCCTGGAGATTATAAATACCGACAATCAGCTGACAATAGCCGCTCTACAGGGCAATGCCGGTGCCGGAGGCGTTTTCCTGGCGCGTGCTGCCGACAGGGTTTGGGCACGTAAGGGAATACTCATGAACCCGCATTACAAGGACATGGGTAACCTCTATGGCTCTGAATACTGGACCTACCTGCTGGAGCGTTATGCCGGTAAAGAAAATGCTGCAAGAATCACTCGCGCCCGGTTGCCGATGGGTACCACTGAAGCCTGCACCCTGAGGCTGATTGATAATGCCTTTAACCACAACCCGACCAGTTTTGTCACCGAGCTTAAACAAAAAGCCAGGTCTTTGACCATGGATTCAGATTTTCCCGCTATCCTGCAACAAAAACTCAAACAACGCCTTACAGACGAAGCACTCAAGCCATTACAGCAATATCGGGAGGAAGAGCTTGCGCGAATGCGGTTGAATTTTTATGGATTTGATCCGAGCTATCATGTGGCGCGTTACAACTTTGTGTATAAGGTCGCCAAATCTCGTACACCGTTAACCATCGCTGCTCATCGCAGGACAATGAGGCAGACCATAAAAAATAGACAATAATGGTATAAATCAACTATCCTGAATACCTGTTATATAAATTTCCGGAGCAAAACCCATGTGCACCACTTGCGGCTGTGGCGAAGGCGAAAGCCGAGTAGAAGGTAAAGACCTGCATACCCATGAACATCATCACGGGGATGGACATGAGCACCTGCATGATGCCGTTCACAGTCATGACCATGGTCATCACCACTATGGCCACGGCCCGGCACATTCCCATGCCCCGGGCATGAGCCAGTCGCGCATGGTGCAGATTGAGCAGGACATCCTCAGTAAAAATAACGAATATGCCGATGCTAACCGGCTGCTGTTTGCCAACCGCGGAATCCTCGCGTTGAACCTGGTTTCCAGCCCCGGCTCCGGCAAGACCTCCCTGCTGGTACGCACATTGCGGGATCTTCAGGATGATATTTCGCTGTCGGTTATAGAAGGCGACCAGGAAACCAGCCATGATGCCGAGCGTATCCGCGAAACTGGCGCTACCGCCATCCAGATCAACACCGGCAAAGGTTGCCACCTGGACGCCCATCAGATTGGGCACGCCCTTGAGCAACTTGCTCCGGCAGATGCTTCAGTGGTGATGATTGAAAATGTAGGCAACCTGGTTTGCCCGGCCGCTTTTGACCTGGGTGAGGCACATAAGGTCGCCATCCTGTCAGTTACCGAGGGAGAGGATAAACCGACTAAATACCCGGATATGTTCCATGCCGCCGACCTCCTGCTGCTGAACAAGATCGACCTGCTGCCCTACCTGGATTTTGATATCGACAAATGCATAGAATATGCCCGCCGGGTTAATCCCGGTATCCAGGTACTGCAGGTGTCGGCAACCACGGGGGAAGGCCTGCAAGACTGGTATCAATGGATCAAACTGGCACATCAAACCCGACTGATCGGTCGTCCATCCAAAACAGAAAGCACTGGCTGACACAAGCTGATGATTATTGGCAGGCGCATCCGCGTGCGCGGTGTCGTTCAAGGTGTGGGATTCCGACCAACCGTCTGGCGCCTGGCAAAACAATATGATTTACACGGCCAGGTCCTGAATGACGGCGAAGGTGTACTTATCGACTGCTGGGGTACAGCTAAACAACTGGACGATTTTATATCTGCATTAAACCACCAACCCCCTCCCCTTGCCCGTATTGACAGCATTGATCATGAGCCACTGAATTCACCTGCAACTGCAGATTTCATCATTGTCGCCAGCCAGCATAGCAGTGCCCATACTGGCATTGTTGCCGACGCCGCCAGTTGTCAACCCTGTTTAAGTGAAACACAAGATCCTGGAAACCGTCGCTACCGCTACCCCTTTACCAATTGCACCCATTGCGGTCCACGACTGACTATTATTGACGGCATCCCCTATGATCGTGCCAATACCAGCATGGCTGAATTCATCCTCTGCCCTGAGTGCAGGCAGGAATACGAAAACCCCGCCGACCGGCGCTTTCATGCCCAGCCGAACGCCTGCCCGGTTTGTGGTCCCAAAGCCTGGCTGGAACCAAGAATAAATTACCCCAGCTCCCAGGGTGACATTGATACCGCCTGCTGGTTATTACAACAGGGAAATATCCTTGCGATAAAAGGACTGGGAGGATTCCACCTGGCCTGCGATGCCACTAATGCTGAAACTGTTGCCCGGCTGCGCCAGCGAAAACAGCGCTACGCCAAGCCTTTTGCACTGATGGCACGAAATCTTGATGTGATTGCACAATACGCTGAAGTCGGTGAAACAGAGGTGCAGTTACTTACATCGGCCGCAGCACCCATTGTTCTTCTGGAAACCCGATACAGCAAATCAACAGCTCGCCCAATTGCCCCGGATGTGGCACCCGGTTCAGCAACACTGGGCTTTATGCTGCCTTATACCCCGCTACATTATCTGATCCTGCAATCACTGGATTTTCCCGTCATTATGACCTCCGGAAACCAGAGCGATGTACCTCAGTGCATTGATAATAAAACTTCCCTTAAGCAACTGGATGGCATCACCGATTACTGGCTGCTGCATAACCGCGATATACGCAACCGGGTGGATGATTCTGTGGTTCGGGTGGTAACCGGTAAACCTCGGGTATTACGGCGGGCCCGGGGTTACGCACCAGCCTCACTGCCGTTGCCACCGGGTTTTGAGAAGTCTCCCGAACTACTGGCTTTTGGCGCTGAGTTAAAAAACACCTTCTGCATGGTGAAGGACGGCCGGGCGATACTATCCCAGCATATGGGTGACCTTGAAAACACTGACACGTATATCGATTACCGGAAAAATATTGAACTTTACCAGCGACTTTTTGAACACCGGCCAACTGTGCTGGTGATCGATCCCCACCCTGAATACCTGTCCAGTAAGTTTGGCAGTCAACGAGCAGATACTGATGGCCTGCCACTCATCAAAGTACAACATCATCACGCCCATATAGCCGCCTGCCTGGCCGAAAACGAATGGCCCCTGGATGGTGGCGAAGTCCTGGGTATTGCACTGGATGGACTGGGCTTTGGCGATGACGGCACGCTTTGGGGTGG
>JADFVZ010000122.1 GCA_015222805.1 Pseudomonadota bacterium | reverse complement strand
TTCACCCACCGTGAAAACATCAGTCGACTATTCAATGGTACGGAAAATCGCTTCGAGAAAGCCCGCATTCAAAACTGGTTTAAACGTAACAGCCATTAATGAACCCACAGCAGATAAAACTTATTCACCTGCTAGCTGGTGCCGAGGCAGTGAGCGGTGAACAACTAGGCGTTGCGCTGGGTATTTCCCGAAATGCGGTCTGGAAACACCTGCAAAAATTGCGCGGGCTCGGGCTGGAAATCCAGGCCATTGCCGGCCGCGGCTACCAGTTACAGGCACCCCTGGAGCTATTTAATAAGGAAACTATCGATGCAGCTTTACACCAGCACTCGCTGCAATTACCCGGCCGGCTGATTATCCAGGCTGAAACAGCATCCAGCAATGATGACCTCAAGAACCTCCCACCCGAACAGCAGCATGGCAGTGTAATAATTGCAGAATACCAGTCTGCCGGCCGCGGCCGCAGGGGTCGCACCTGGGTATCGCCCTTTGGTCGCAATATCTACCTTTCCATGGGCTGGGAGTTCCAGCACGGGGTCAACCAGCTGGCTGGACTTTCACTGCTGGCCGGCCTCACTGTTGTGGAAGCACTGGCCTCATTCGGTATCACCGATACCAGACTGAAATGGCCCAATGATATTTTACGCGGGAAGGCCCCCGCCCTCGCCAAACTCGGTGGCTGCCTGGTTGAAATAAGCGGCGATATTGCCGGCCCCTGTCAGGCCACTATTGGTATCGGCCTGAACCTGCGATTACCGGATGATATTGACATTGATCAAAGTTGGGCGGATTTACGTGACCGGAGCGATATTTCCCGAAACACACTGGCAGCTGAAATAATTGCCAGGCTGCTGCAAGCCCTACCGGTTTTTTCCAGCCGGGGCCTGGAGCCTTTCATTGAAGCCTGGAACCAGTATCATGCCTATGCCGGGGAGACTGTACACCTGTGCGGCCCTGACACCAGCATGACAGGTGTTGCCCTGGGTATTGATAAGCATGGCGCTTTGCTACTGCAGGATGAGAGTGGTATCAAAACGATTCACAGCGGCGAAATCAGTTTACGCAGGAAATAACTAATTTCCTGTTTTCACAGCAAGCTATACGATTATAATGAGGCCTTAATCCACTGAATCCATATACTATGCTGAGTCGTTTCCTCCTAATCGTTCTGGTACTAATCAATTTCCTCCTAATTGGCTGGTTTATGTCAAACCCGCCTGTGGCAGAAATAAAAGACCCCGCCCTCTCAACAACAAACCAGGATACCGCATCTGTCATTGACGGGAATGTAATCGAATTACAGCTGCTTAATGAGCTCGATCTAAGAGAAAACTTTGGCAACCACTGTGCAACCATCGGCCCCCTGAAAAGCGCTACCACAGTACGCCGCCTGCGGGATCGACTGACCGCGTATACATCGCGTATCCGCGAGCGGCAGACAGAAGCCCGAGTTGAACGCGGGTACTGGGTCTACCTGCCGGTAGCCGAGTCCCGCGATGCTGCCATCGAATATGCCAGCCAGCTCGCTTCCATGGGAATTAACGATTATTTCGTTGTCACCTCAGGCGAGATGCAAAATGCAGTATCCTTAGGCCTGTTCAACAACCTGCCAAACGCAGAAAAGCGACAACAACAGTTACAGGCTTTAGGCTTCAACCCGCGCCTGGGTGCCCGCCGGGAATATGAAAGCCGCTACTGGCTGGATTACCAGCTTCTGGATGATGTGGAGTCACCGTGGAAAAATATATCCCGCTCTGCCCAGGGGGCACGCCACTTCAACATACTATGCTGGGAAGAAGCAAATACTCCCGAACTGGACGAAAACAACAGTTTTTAACTATTTTTTGTAACAAAAGATTGCCAAAGCGGCTCTTTTTCCATACAATGCACGCCCCCCAAGTTGTTAGTGTAAACAACTACATGTGCCGGTATAGCTCAGCTGGTAGAGCAACTGATTTGTAATCAGTAGGTCCCGGGTTCGACTCCTGGTGCCGGCACCATTTTTTTAATACACACAGACACACAATCCGTATAATCAGACTCTATGACTGGCATCTTTGAATTCCCTTATACCGTTGCGAACTCAGACATTGATGAACTTAACCACGCGGGAAATTACCATTATGTACGCTGGATGCAGGACGCGGCGGTGGCTCACTCGAACGCTAATGGCTGGCATCCGCAAAAATACCAGGAGCTTGGAGCGGGCTGGGTAGCCAGATCACATAACATCACTTACCTGAAACCAGCTTATGAGGATGATGCCCTTATCATTAAAACCTGGGTTAGTGATTTGAAATCAGCTACCTCGCGGCGACATTATGAAATTATGAATGCTGCCGGCGAAATGCTGGCAAAAGCCGAAACCAACTGGGCTTTCATCAGTTTCAAAACACAGAAACCTACGCGGATCCCTGCTGAAGTGGCAAAATGCTTCGAACTAGTAGAAAATTCCTAATTCCATTAATATACGGCTCTCCAAGCCACTCAAGCCATCCCCCCCTGAGGAGAAGACGAAGTGCTTCACGCAATTTCCAACATTAGAAATTTTTTCTTTGCATTAATACTATTGTGCATTTCACTGGGCGCTGGTGCGACCAATGTGATTATAAACACCTCAATAGGCGATATTGAAATTGAGCTGTTTGATACTGAAACGCCGGGCACAGTAGCGAATTTCCTGAACTATGTAAATGATGGTGATTATGAAGATTCCTTCATTCATCGCAGTGTTCCGGGGTTTGTTATCCAGGGTGGCGGCTTTACCTTCAAGGACGGTATAGTAGGCAACGTCCCAACTGATCCACCCATTGCCAATGAATTCAATCGGTCCAACCTCCGCGGCACAATTTCGATGGCAAAAATCGGCGGTGACAAAGACAGCGCCACAAGCCAATGGTTTATTAATGTGGCAGATAACCCCGGCCTGGATGGTGATGATGGCAGCGGCGGTGGTTTTTTTACTGTTTTCGGGCAGGTTGTCGGTGACGGCATGGATGTTGTTGATGCAATTGCAGCATTACAGAGAGTGAATGTCGGCGGCGCTTTAGGTGAACTACCCGTAAGGGACTGGTCTGGTGGGGATGTGTTGAAAGAAAACCTGGTTTTTGCCAATGTTGTACTGGCTAATAACCCGCCCCCCGTTAATACAGCTTGTGATGCAGCGTTTGTCACTCAAAACCCTGATGAACTTGTGATTGATATAGCACCAACGGGTACGGACGATACCGTTAATATTCAATGTGCGCTCACAGAGGCTGCTAAAACCGGCATACCGATCGTGCGCCTGGCTAAAGCTGAATACACTGTATCCAGTATCCTGGTTACGGAATTTAACGGCAGTTTCCAGGGCACCACGCGTGATGACAGCATCCTCAATGTAGCTGATCAAAGTATCGCTTGTTCCACAATGCAAGACCAGGGTTTAACTCCAGCCGCAATCAAGTTTGTTCGTGGTGAACCGCGCCTGCGGTTTATGACTATCAAGGCAGCTAATCCCTGTATCTCAGGTGACCCTTTGCAGCACCTTATACACTTTACCGGGCTGGATGCAAATGATAGTAACTGTAAAAACGATGTAGTTTTCGGAGCCATTGACCGTGTCAACCTGGTTGGGCCGGGTAGGGAAACCGGCATTCTATCTGCGATCGCGGTTACGCCTGAAGCCATGGTATTAGGCGGCTGCAAAGATACATTATTAGGCACATTTAAACTCAATCGCAGCGAGATTAGTGACTTTAGTACGGGCATATCCACCGCAATGAGGGCTGGTGCACAGGTTGATGTTAACTTCAGCGCTTTTACTGATAATTCAACAGCGATAGTGTTAGCTGACAGCAACCAGTCAACTACAATTATTTCAAATGAAATAAATAGCGAAAACACAAACCTCGCTAATGCTGCAGCATACGGGGTAGTGATTACAACTGTTGGCGCAGCAGCTCCATCCAAAACGCGGGTCGTTATCAATAATAATAAGTTTATTTTCTCCGACAGTGTTGGTAATTCAGGGAGTGCAATTGCTGCAGGTTTATTCAATACCAGCGTACAGGATGTCAGCATCTCAATTACTAATAACAAGTTCACCCTGGCCGGTGGACAACTCATCGCAATCAGCGGAAATGATATTAACAATGCCGCTATTTCGGCAAACAACTTTGCGGGTAACGGACTCTATGGGATTCTTGCTGATAGCGTAAATACCCAGGGGGTTTCTGGCTGGACTATAACAGCCAACTCAGGCTTCCTGGGCTTCACTTCCCTGAGTGATGTTTTACTTGGCAGCGGAACCAGTCAAATGATCATTGGCCCGGACCAGGGTGCTGTAACTGATGATCAGGGCACCGAGAATACTATCCTGTAATCACTGTAATAGCGGTCTCGGGACCGGTATTACAGGCAAAAACAGCTCGTCAATAAAGCAGGGATAACAGGGGCTTGCCACCCCCCTGTTAATTCTTTTTACGGAAGGTAATAACCATATCCCCAGCACTTTCTGGCATAGCTAGCAAACTGGTCCAGTTGACAAAGCGGGCAATGGAGATCGACCCTTCAACCAACTTAGTGCTAGCTCGAGAAACCAGAACCAGGCCACTCTCTGCCGTAACGGCAAGTTTTTCCTTACCCTCATCACGGTAATAAATATTTATCGTTGCTCCGGCACCGACCCCATTGATACCCCGCCCTATACCGTATATGCCGCGCGGAAAACTGGGGCGTGGCTGACTTGCCGGGGCCAGTGGAATGGTAAGTTCGATACGTGCCTGCTTCTCGCCTTCACCACTTAAATCCACCAGGCCAGTCGCTTCCAGCTGGAATGCCCACCTGGTACCGTCAGCTGTGTGCCCGATCCTGCCCTGGACGTTGCCTGTATAAGTGTTGGTTTGCTGTTGATTCTTGAGGGTAAAAAAACCATTCCCCGGCGCCCGTATCTTAAGATTACCTACGCAATAATCGTATTCAAGGTCGGAAATCAGGTCAACAGAGTTCAGTAAACCCACTTTGGCATAGATAAGCGCCAGCTCACCTGGTATACCGGGGCCAGCAACGGCCTGCATACGCTCGCAGATAAGGTCTTCAGCTGGAGTTGGGGGGATAGCGCCATACTGCGGCCAGGCCCTGGCTGCAATAATCCCGGCTGTCATTTCGGCGATATCTTCGGCGGCTTCGTCACCACCATAACCTGATGCCACACCCATTTTGATGATCTCATCCGCAGACATGTTGCTGTCACCCTGATGGTGGTAAGGCAGGGCAAAATCAAGCTGCACCGCGCGCTCATGTATCTGCTTCCACTCATGGCGGAGGCCACGATCGAGCAGGTTTATTTTAATAATATTTTTAGCCAAGCTGAGGGCTCCCGAACTCCACTCATTGTGCGAAAATAGTCGTTCACTAGTCTGTACTTCACGCTTGGGGGCGACAAAGTTGAGTAAATTATCAGCAGCATGGGTCGCTTCGTGCACTAAAGTGCTAACCAGGTTAGCCTTATAGATTGCTCCCTGTGTACGCAGTCCCAGGTTTGTTTCACTTGCCTTTGATGATGTGGCTGCAATATTCAGCAAATCACGCACCGTACCGCCCACCCAGGCCATCCTGGTTCCGTCTTCTCCATCTTCATTCAGGAATGCGATACGGGTCACCGCCTGACAGTGCAAGTCACTAAAGTAAGCTTTCGCATCTTCTACAATTTGTTTTTGGTTAGGGCCCGGATCGACCAGCGAAAATACATCCCCCAGGGCAAGGTCGGTAACATCCATTCCTCTCTCGAGGATTTTTATATCTGAACAACCTGCATAGCTAACCGAAACCACCAACAGGTTCAGTACAATAACCAGGAAAAATGACCGCATAAAAATCTCCGCAACAAGTCGTTGTGTTACTCCAGCAACAGGACAGACCTAATAAAGTGTTTGATGATTTTAGCATCGTTTATTTCTACTGATTAGAATGCTCCCAGGCAACAACCACAGGAACTCAGCCCGGACCGGCAATAAGTGCTGTGCAGCTGTGGGATATCCCGGCTCGGAAGCCGGGATGAAAAGACCGTAACTCCTGCCCCTGTGCTTAAGCCAGGTTCAGTTTCTCCCTGGGGTCGAACTCCAGCTCATCACGCATTTTTTCATAGATTAATTTAGCTTTCTCATCTGACATTGGCGGTGATACCACCTCCAGGACTACGTAAAAATCACCTGCCGGTTTGCCCGGCAATCCACGCCCTTTGATACGCATTTTTTTACCCGACTGCGAATTTTCTGCAATCGTTAAACCAATTTTCCCAGCAGGTGTGGGCACTGTGATCTTTGCACCCAATGCAGCCTCCCAGGGTGCCAGCGGCAGTTTCATTGAAATATCTTTACCATCAAGTGTGTATAAATGATGTGGTTTGAATTGAACTTCCAGCAGCAAGTCTCCGTTCGGGCCGCCGCCTGTACCAGCACCACCCTGCCCCGCCAGGCGGATGCTTTGTCCTGTGCGGATGCCTTTGGGGATTTTAACGTTCAACCGGCGCAGCTTCGCTACTGGCTGGCCATAATCATCGTATTCAGGGATCTGCAAGCTGAAGTTGCGGGTTATGCCATCAACTGCATCTTCGATATCAATACTGACGCGGGCACGAATATTTTCACCGCGCGCCTGATAGCTGCGCTGCTGGCCTGTGCTGTAGTGCCCGCCGCCACCCCCGAACAGGTCTTCAAAAAAGCTGCTGAAGCCGGAAGCACCACCGTGCCCACCACCGAAACCGGTTTGCTGCTGCCAGCCCGGAGGTGGCTGGAAGCCATGCTGGCCGGCTTTCCAGTTTGCACCCAACTGGTCATAAGCTGCACGTTTTTCTTTATCCTTCAAAACCTCGTAGGCTTCACCAACTTCCTTGAATTTTTCAGTAGCATCGGATTCTTTGCTGACATCGGGGTGATATTTGCGCGCCAGCTTACGATAGGCGCGCTTAAGTTCATCCTGGGATGCCTTGCGATCCACACCAAGGGTTTTGTAATAATCTTTATATTCCATTCATTTCCCCTGAGCCACCTGCTCACACAAATGCCTCAAAAAATATCAGATACCACTATAAATGCGGGTTTTTAATCGCTTTTTCAAGGTTAAACCGGACATCATTCAGGGGCTTTTGGAGTACTGCCTGATACGCCTCATGATAGTAGTTTATCGTATAATAATCCCATGTCTATTTGGGTTATTGGCGACATCCAGGGTTGTTACGGAACCTTTTCGCGGCTACTGGAAAAAATAAATTTTGATCCGGCTTCTGATCAGCTCTGGCTGACTGGCGACCTGGTGAATCGCGGTGGCCAGTCACTGGAAACAATGCGCCTGATTTACAGCTTGCGGTCATCGGTGACCAGCGTACTGGGTAATCACGACATCCATTTATTGGCTGAGGACTGTAAATTCCCACATGGCGGCTCCCGCAACCGGGAGTTCGAAGCGATCTTCCAGGCCCATGACCGTAAAAAACTGCTCAAATGGCTGAATAAGCGACCCATGCTCTATCAGGATAAGACCACAAAGCACCTGTTAGTGCATGCCGGCTTACTGCCACGCTGGACGGTCAGGGAAGCCCTGGGTATGGCGA
Source organism: Pseudomonadota bacterium (assembly GCA_015222805.1). Lineage (GTDB taxonomy): Bacteria > Pseudomonadota > Gammaproteobacteria > Xanthomonadales > SZUA-36 > SZUA-51. The sequence continues at coordinate 7,320 of JADFVZ010000122.1, read as the reverse complement.
GTGAGGTTGAGAACATACTGCAGAGTAAAAAACGCGGGAAATACTTCAAAAAGGTATATGCACGGCATTCAATCGGACTGGTTCCTAACCTCGGCGTTTGGCGGCGGATGCGCCTGGCCACCAATGTGTTTACCCGGATGCGTTTTGCCAATGCCAGGGGCCGGCTAGATTTAAAATCTTCCGGAAGACCGGGTTCACAGAACAAAGGCTTCAAACCATGGTTTGAAGCAAAGCACAAACGTAAAAAGAAGTGGACTATTTTATTTGGTCATTGGGCGGCACTGGGGCTGTATGAAGGACACGGTGTGATTTGCCTTGATAGCGGCTGCGTCTGGGGTGGAAAGCTAACCGCCATGCGTCTTGAAGATCGAACATTTGTTCAGGTGAAACGCAAGAAATCCTGCCTTAAATATTCTGTTTGAGTTAATTTTGGATTATCGAAACTCAAATATTATTCTCGCTGCGGTGCAGATCAACGATATCGTAAGATAAGCTTATTCCGTCATCGACTGATATTGATTTACGATTGACCTCATTCCACTCGACGGGTTGCCATTGCGGAAACCAGGTGTCGGCGGGATATTCGCCATTAACCAAAGTCAGCACCATGCGCTCAGCCAGCGGTAACGCCTGTGTATAGAGCATGCCACCGCCAATGATCATCACTTCATCGCCGATGGCAATCTTCAGGGCGTTCTCAAGACTTGATACTACATCACAGCCAGGCGCCTGGTAGTCAGACTGCCGGGTGATGACGATATTCTGCCTGCCGGGTAAGGCGCTACCGATGGATTCCCAGGTTTTCCTGCCCATCACAATGGGCTTGCCCATGGTAGTTTCTTTAAAGTGCTTGAGCTCGCCCGGCAACCGCCAGGGCATGTCGCCCTCGAAACCGATACCCCGGTTTCGATCCAGGGCAGCGATCAGGGTGATGGATGGTAGCGTCCCGGTCATACCGCAATCGGTGCCCTGATGAGTGGGTGAAACTGGTAATTTTCCAGCTCAAAGTCTTCATAGGTGAAGGCAAACAGGTCGGTTACATCCGGGTTAATACGTATTGTGGGCAGGGGATATGGTTCACGACTGAGCTGCTCATTCACTTGTTCCAGGTGATTGGAATAGATATGTACATCACCAAAGGTATGCACAAAGTCCCCCGCTTCAAGCCCGGTGGCCTGGGCAATCATCATGGTAAAAAGCGCATAAGATGCGATATTAAATGGCACACCGAGGAATACATCTGCGCTGCGTTGATACAGTTGGCAACTCAAACGACCGTCATTGACATGAAACTGAAACATGGTGTGGCACGGCGGCAGGGCCTGCAGGCCGCGACGGGCATTTTCCTGTGGCGAAATGCTTTCATCCGGCAATACCCCGGGGTTCCAGGCAGAAATGATATGCCGACGGGAATGCGGGCGTTCTCGCAAGTCCGTTAGCAGGGTCTGGATTTGATCAATATGCCGCCCATCCTGGGTTTGCCAGTCACGCCATTGGGCACCATACACCGGGCCCAGATCACCTTTTTCATCTGCCCATGCGTCCCAGATTTTTACCCCATGATCATTCAGGTATTTGATATTGGTATCACCGGCCAAAAACCAGAGCAGTTCATAAATTATGGATTTGAGATGGATTTTTTTAGTTGTTACCAGGGGAAACCCCTGGCTCAGGTCAAAACGCATCTGATGACCGAAAAGACTGATAGTACCGGTGCCGGTGCGGTCTTCTTTACGTGATCCGGTATCCAGAATTTGTTGTAACAGCGATAAATAAGGCTGCATTTTTTACCTGCGAATAATTATTTGCGGTGAATCGGTGCGATAAGCAATGATGATTAAAATCATACCAGTAATTACCATCGGCAAGGATAGTATTTGCCCCATGGTCAACCAGTCGAAGGCGATAAACTGTAATTGTACATCCGGCTGGCGGAAAAACTCCACCAGGAAACGAAATGCTCCGTAACCTAACAGAAACATGCCCGAAACCGCCGCCCGGGGCCGCGGCTTGCGTGAATAAAACCAGAGAATCAGAAACAGGAGCAAGCCTTCAAGACCGGCCTGGTATAGTTGGGAAGGATGGCGGGCCTCGGCATTCAGGGCACCAGTCAGGTAGAGCTGATGCAGTGCCTCAGTTCCCAAAGGGCTTTCAATCGAATTGGGGAAGATCATACCCCAGGCCGCATCCGTTTTCCGACCCCATAATTCCCCCCCGATAAAATTACCCAGGCGTCCGAACATCAGCCCCAGGGGTACTATTGGTGCTGAAAAATCGGCAATATTCCAGAAACCCCACCCGGTTTTACGACCGTAGATATACATCACCAGCAGCACGCCTATCAAACCACCATGGAAGGACATGCCGCCATCCCACACCCGGAACAGGGACAGCGGTTCACTCAGCAATTGGTCGGTGGCGTAAAACAACATATAGCCGATCCGCCCGCCGAGAATTACACCGAGGATGGCATAGAACAAATAATCACTAACTTCACTCGCCTGCCAGCCGCGCCAGGGGTCTTTTTTCGCCCGCCATTCTGCCAGTTTCCAGAAAGTAAAAAATGCCAGCAGGTACATAATCCCGTACCAATGGATACTCAGCGTATTACCGATAATTGGCAGCGGGCCGAGAGCAATCGCTACCGGGTCAATATCAACAAAATAGGGTAAGTGTTGTTCCATTTCAGAAAGTAGCTCCAATACGGGCGATCACACCCTTAAGGTACCGTGTCTGTGGAATCATTGGATGGGCCGGATGATCGGGTGACTGTTGTAGCAGCTCCAGTACCTGTGCCTGCCGGTCAAGATGCCGGGCGGCCCGTTGTAATGCTCCCTGCAGTTCACTGTCATCGAGATGGAAGGAGCAGGAACAGACAAACAGGATGCCGTCTTTTGCCAGTACCCGCATGGCCATGGAAAATACCCGCTGATAGGCTTCCAGTCCGGCACGTTTATCTTTGGCTTTTTTAATAAATGCGGGCGGATCAACAATGATTAAATCAAAATGACGCTCCTCTGCCCTGGCCTGGCGCAGGTAATTAAATACATCAGCACTAACTGCAGTAACTTTATCCTGCTGCTGGTTCAACCTGGCATTATGTTCAACCTGGGTAATTGCGGCAGCGGAAGTATCCACACAGGTCACTTCACTGGCACCAGCGGCAGCTGCGGCAATACCCCAGCCACCGGCATAGCAGAACAAATCCAGTACCGACTTTCCGGGTGCATAAGTACCCAGGCGGCTGCGATTGGCGCGTTGATCATAAAACCAGCCGGTTTTCTGGCCGGTTAAAGCCGCCACCTGGAAACGCAGGTCGCCTTCCTGAATTTCAAGAAACTCGGGTGCCTCACCGTAAGCAGGCTCGTTATACAGGGGCAGGCCTTCCTGTTCACGCACCCCGCTGCTGTTTCGCCAGATCATGGCTTTCAGCTCCAGTACCTTGCGAATGGCCGCTTCGATATCTTCACGCAGGTTTTCCATGCCGGCAGTGGTAATCTGGCCGACAACCACATCACCATAGCGATCTAGCACCAGGCCGGGCAAACCATCGGCCTCACCGAAAACCCAGCGGTAACAGTCTTCCTTGAACAATAGCTGGCGCAATTCCAGTGCCTGGCGCAATCGTTGGGCAATAAAGCGCCGGCCAATACGGGACTTTGTATTGCGGGTTATCAAGCGCGCGCATATTAGTGAGCGTGGATTGATATAGCCCACACCCAGCTGCTGCTGGTTTGATGCTTCGATCATAACCAGTTCACCGGCTTCAAACGATTTAAGCGGGGTAAGTTTGGTATCTACTTCATTGGAAAACACCCAGACATGACCTGCTTTAATGCGTCGCTCTTCACGTTTACGCAGGCGCAACACGGGTAGTTCATCAGAATACTCTCCGGTGTAGTCAGATAAATAGTCATCATTGGGGATTTCAGTGGTCATAGTGCTCTCAATACCGGTTTAATCGGAAATTATAGGGTCTTTGGGCAATAAGGTCATTTATTTAACTGAATCAGACCCGATTACAGCAATTAAATTATAATAGTCGGAATTATGATTGATATTGCCGCACCCAATCCACACGCCCTCGGGGTAATGATCCTTATCCTGGTTGCCCTGGTGATGTTTTCTCGCGAGAAAATTCCGCTGGAAACGACTGCACTGGTAGTGCTGATTGCGCTCGCCCTGGGTTTTACCTGGTTCCCTTACCAGACAGATACCGGGGTTTTATCGGCAACTGAATTTTTTACCGGCTTTGGTCACAAGGCGCTGATCGCAGTTTGTGCATTGATGATAGTCGGCACCGGTCTTATACGCACTGGGGCGCTCGAACCCGTGGGCAGGTTCCTTGCCAGTATGTGGGGGCGCTGGCCAAAGATTTCATTGTTACTGACCCTTATTATCACCGGTGCCCTGAGCGCCTTTATTAACAACACCCCGATTGTAGTCCTGTTGCTGCCATTACTGCTGGGGGTTGCCATGAGGACCGGCACATCGCCATCGAAAACCTTACTACCCATGGGTTTTGCCAGCATTATTGGCGGCATGAGCACTACCATCGGCACCTCAACCAACTTGCTGGTAGTTAATGTTGCCGCGGATCTTGGCATAACCGCATTTGATATGTTTGATTTTGCCCTGCCGGCACTGATCGGCGGTGCGGTTGCCGTACTCTACCTCTGGCTGATAGCTCCGCGCATTATTCCAGAACGCCAGGCGCCGATTGAAGCTGAGGTTTCACGCCTGTATACCGCACAATTACGCCTCAGTTATAACAGCCCTTTCGTGGGCCGGACCCTGGCCTATTTAATTGAGAAATCCGGTGGTGATCTCAAAGTTGAAAAAATTCAGCGGGGCGGCGGTGTTTTTGTAACCCCCTTCCCGGATGTTGTCCTGCGTGCAGACGACCGTATCACCACCACCGACACCCAGCCTAACCTGCATGAATACGCACGGGTGCTAGGCGCAATCCTGCACTCTGGTATCCATGCAGTTGATGCAGAACATCCATTAAGCGCCGATGGCATGCAAATTGCCGAAGTGGCCATCACCCCGGCATCGCGTTTAGTCAATGTAAAAATCGGCAACGCCAGGCTGCAATCTCGTTATAGCCTGCGCCTGCTTGCCTTCCATCGCTTCGAAGGCAGCCAGCCGCGTGAGGCCCAGGGCCTGGATGAAGTTATCCTGCGCTCCGGCGATGTGTTGCTGGTACAGTCCAGCCCGGAAAATTTTGCCGAACTTAAGCGTGGTGCTGAACTGCTGGTACTTGATGGCAGCGGGGTACTACCGAAAACTAAAAAAGCACCTATTGCACTGGCAACTATGATGGGCGTAGTTATGCTAGCGGCATTCGACTTCCTGCCCTTTTCGCTGCCAATTGAAATCGCCGCCCTGCTCGGTGTGCTGGTGTTGATTGTTACCCGTTGTTTAAGCTGGCGCGAAGCCATCAATGCACTCAGTTCCCAGGTTATCCTGATTATTGTCTCATCCCTTGCCATGGGTGCGGCACTGATGAAAACCGGCGGTGCCGACTACCTGGCACAGCTATTCCTGGTAATCACCTTTGGCGCATCACCAACCTTTGTACTTGCCGGCGTTATGCTGCTGATGGCGTTACTGACCAATGTCGTCTCCAACAATGCCGCTGCCGTTATCGGCACACCGATTGCCATCGGGATCGCCCAGCGCCTGGGACTGCCCGCCGAACCTTTCATTCTCGCGGTACTCTTCGGTGCCAACCTCAGCTTCGCCACCCCGATGGCCTACCAGACCAACCTGCTGGTAATGAATGCCGGCGGGTATAAGTTCAGTGACTTTATGAAAGTAGGCATACCACTGATGATCATTCTCTGGATTGTGCTAACCACTGTTCTGGTGATGGCATACGGTTTGTAAAAAAAAAAATAATTCAAGTTCTGGCAATCACTTCTTGACAAAAAATTATTACCCTATGTTATTTTTCTCGCGTTGCAAGGGAGTGCAATTTAGCGTTAATGCGATCGGAAACGGGGGGAGCCGTGACGTTCCATTAATTGGATCTTAATGTTAAAATTAGAAGGATATTTCCTATGACACAACACAACACAGCTAACCAGCAAGCTTAAATCTCAACTCAAATCAATTGCTAAGACATCTCTCTCAGCAATTATGTTTACATTCATTTTACTACCAACTTTTTTACAAAATGCTTGGGCAGAAGACCCAATCGAGCTACCTCCTATAACAGTTACACCCGGACCTTCCAGTGGGATTGTGATAGTGTGCAACGGCACTGGATACTGTAGTGGGTTGTTTAATTCAACAGCCTTATCTGAACAACTATTTGCTGAAACAACAGCAGAGATTGGCGAGGGTGGATCTGGAGTTTTTCTCGACGTAAGAGGATTTCTAAGTGATGACGATACAATTTCATGTGCCACAGAGGGTGAGATTCGGACAGCTAATGCAGGAATAAGCGCAGCTCCAGGACACTTATTTCTTCCACCAGATTCATTAATGCGTGTCATTTATAGCAATGGTCAATCTGAAGTTTTTATCATGATTAATAAATTTGGTTCAATTCCATTTGCACCAATCCCTGGCACATGTGGATAAACATCACTCATGAAAACTAAAGGACAACTATTGATTGCTGCCAGTATACTTCTGGTGGCAATTTATTTAGTATTTATTAATCCCGACAAAGAGCTGAAAACACCAGTTTTAGCTGACCCAACAATCACGACCACTAAAGAAGAAGCATCCATAAGTGTTGATAAAAAACAATTAGTCCTAGAATTAAAAAATCAATTAATTACTGATCAAATAGAATTTACAGAAAATGAGAAAACACACAGATCTTTCAATAACGTTAGTAATGCTAAACAAGCACAAAGTATTATTGATGAAACTTATGCAGCAGGCGAGGATGAATTAGCGCAACAACTGGAACGTGATTTATTTGGCAGATGTGCCAATCCAGATTATTATTCATCTGTGCAAAAAAAGAATGTTGAGTGGTTACAAGAAAGTTCGCATAAATATTGTGACTCTTACACTACTACAATGTCGTTTGATGAAAATACTGAGAGATCTCTTTCTATCACTAACCTCCTTGTTAAAAAAATAAACTCAAGTGAAGCTCTAATCAAAAAAACTGATAATAGTGAAAAAATGAAGGCAGTTTCTGATTTGATAAATCAGGCTACATCTCGGCCCGAATTAGCTGAAATTTCATTGTTATGGTACAGGGTACTTCAATCAAACCCATCAGCATCACTATCACAACTCCAATATCCCTATGTATCCAGTAACGATTACTTTTCAGATATTTACATAGCAAGC
>JADFVZ010000121.1 GCA_015222805.1 Pseudomonadota bacterium | reverse complement strand
GGTGCAGTCATCGTTAAAAAGCTGCTGGATATTAAAATTCGTCCAATCTGTGGGCGCCTGACACTCGCCTTCGCTAACGTTGAGGCATACTTGCAGTTCGACCCTGACAATCCAGATGCCTCACGTTACGTTGATCAGGATCTCAACCGTGTCTGGAGCCCCATCACACTCGACAACCAAAAAGAAAACTCATCAGAATTGAGCCGAGCCCGAGCTATGCGACCCGTCATTGATACAGTAGACTTGTTGCTGGACCTGCACTCGATGCACGAAAAAAGTGCACCGTTAATCGTATCGGGTCCACTTGAAAAAAGTATTGCACTGGCCAGAAATCTTGGTACACCAACAACAATCATTAGTGACGAAGGCCATTCAGATGGCTGTCGACTACGAGATTACGCTGATTTTGGAGATGCGGTAAGCCAAAAAAATGCGCTATTGATCGAATGCGGCCAACATTGGGAAAGTAATTCTATCCATGTAGCCCAAGACAGTACTGCACGTTTTCTTATCCAGGCAGGTATGCAAAATTCAGACGGTTTGCTTTCAAGCTGGCTATCCCGCCAATCCACTCCCTCCAGACTCATCCGTGTGACCCATGCGGTTATCGCTACCAGCATGGATTTCCGTTTTGCCGGGCCTTACACCGGCCTGGAAATGTTTCACGAGGCTGGTAGCGTTATCGGTTGGAATAATGGGCAGGAGATAGTCACACCTTACCCGGATTGTGTATTAGTGATGCCGTCAATACGCCAACTTCGGCCCGGCGTTACGGTGGTGCGGCTTGGGCAGATAGTTTAATTGTTAAAAATACACGTTTGCTTTATTTGTTGAGCTCACCCATACAGATGTATTTGAGTTCAGAATACTCATCAATACCAAAACGTGAACCCTCACGTCCCAAACCAGATTGTTTAACCCCACCGAAGGGAATGGGGTATCCGGTCATACTGACGGTATTTACACCAATCATTCCGTACTCAAGAGTATTGGAAAAGCGCCAGATTCGGCCAATATCACGGGTCCATATGTAGGCAGCTAATCCGTATTGTGTGTCATTGGCTCTTTTTAACACATCATCTTCGTCATCGAAGGGCATAACAGCAGCGACGGGGCCAAAGGTTTCTTCATAGGTGATACGCATGTCATCAGTGATATCGGCCAACACCGTAGGCTCAAAAAAGTTGCCACCCCGTTCAGGCTGCTTACCACCGATCATAAGGCGAGCACCTTTGGCAACAGCATCATCTGTGTGTGCCTGGGATTTGGCCACTTGCCCTGAGTTTTGCAGCGGACAAATTTGCACACCTGCTTCAAAGCCGTCTCCCACTTTCAATTGGCTAACAGCTTTTGTGAAGGCCTGAACAAACGCTTCATAGATACCCTGGTGGATGTAGATACGGTTTGCTGCCAGGCAATCCTGACCACTAGTTTGGAATTTTGCCTCAATGACCGCTTGAACCAGGTCTTCCAGGGGCACATCGGGGTAGCCTATAAAAGGAGCATGGCCACCCAGTTCCATGGAGCACTTTTTAACGGTTGGCGCACATTGTTCCAGTAAGATTTTCCCTACTTCAGTGGAGCCGGTAAAGGATAAGGCGCGGATGGTTTCACTCTCACAAAACTCCTTAACAATTACCCGGGAATTACCCGTGAGTACCTGGAAAACGCCAGCAGGAAAACCAGCCTGTTCCGCCAGTGCGGCAAGCGCCAGTGCACAAAGAGGCGTTTCCATAGATTGATAACAAACAACAGGGCAACCCACCGCTAGAGCCGCGGCCGCTTTGCGCGTTAGCATCGCTATGGGGAAATTCCAGGGCGTGACCAGCGCCACAACACCAATGGGCTGGCGTATGGACAGCATTTGTTTGTCAGCCTTGTGACTGGCAAAGGTGGTACCTTCAATCCGTTTCGCCTCCTCAGCAAACCATTTTACAAAACCGTTGGCGTAATCGATTTCATCACGAGCATCTTGCAAGGATTTTCCCTGTTCCAGTACCATCAAGGTGGCGAGATCTTGTTTGTGTTCGTTAATCAGGTCATGCCAGCACTCTATGATGACGCAGCGCTCCTGGGGCAACAGTGATCGCCAGTTTTGAAACGCCTTCTTTGCAGCCTCAATGGCTACCTGGGTCTCCGCTGCACCCAGATCAGGCAGCCTGGCCAAAGTTTCACCATTCGCCGGGTTGGTCACAGCCAGTGTTTCACCACTGGCTGAGTTGACCCACTGATTGTTTATAAAGGCCTGTTCTTTAAAAACTCCTTTGTCTGCCATCTCTGCTAGTAATTCAGTCTGGCATGACATAGAAAGGGCGGAAGAAAAGTGTTTAGTATTTTGCATTTTCAGCTTACTCATGTCATTCCTGCCATCACAAAGTCATCTCGGTGATCATGCTTTTCCTCCGGTCAGCCACTGAACGATCCGCGACTGTCTTGATGGCGGTTGCCATGCCCAAATCCCACGATTAACACCGTCTTAAACAACCGAGCCACAGGCGGTATGCAAATTACCTGTGGCTCAGTAGTTGTAAAGTTGGACTACAATATTATTTTAGAAACTGTAACGAACCCTCACTGTGTAATTTCTGGGGGCACCCGGCATTGTCCAGTAATTCCAGTAAGAACTTGGGAAATACCTTTTATCAAACAGATTATTTATTTCAGCCGACACCCTTATTTTATCCGATGGCTCCCAACCCAGCATTACTCTTGCCAGGGTATAGCTGGGTAAGATGTAATCGGGGTTCTTGGTTTGTCCTACCCGTTTGTCCACATACTGCACGGACATACCCACATCGAGCTTGCTCTTATCAAAATAAAAGTCCTTAACCAGCAGAACATTTGCGGAGTGCTTTGGAATATTAATCAACGGGCTTCCAATCTCCAGGTTATTGGACTTCGTTATCTCCGCATCAATATAAGCATAAGTGAGCAACAGATGGAGCGTATCAGAGAGGTCACCGGACAAATCAAGCTCGATGCCCTGACTTTCTGCCTCACCGGCTGTAATTGAACCACCATTGACCGGATCTGCTGTGATGATATTGTTCTTGGTTGCCTGGAATATCGCAATTGTGGAGCTCAGGCGATCATCAAACCAACTGAATTTAGCACCCACTTCAATAGACTCGCTTTCTTCAGGCTTGAAGGCTACACCATCAATATCAGCGCCGACATTCGGGCGGAAGCCCTGTGAGTAAGCTCCATACAGTGTCGTGCTGTCATTGACATCATAGGCCAGACCAAGCCTTGGGCTGAGTTGTGTTTGGCTTTGTTTTGTTGTTACCTCTTTCAGCCTATTCTGGATAGTCTGTTTGAAGTCATCAAAGCGCATACCGACCTGGACCTTAAATTTATCAGTAATGTCTATTTGATCCTGAATAAAAACCCCAACATTCTGCTGGTCTTCCAGCATATCGGTAATAACGCCCATCGGTGGTTGAGCCTGACCATATACGGGGTCATGAATATTGATGGAATAGGTGGTGTCACCAGAGTCCCAATCCACACGCCACCGCTGCTGTACCGTATCCAGTTCGTAGTCATAGGCATCTGCACCAACCAATATATGGTGTGTGAAATTACCCGTATCAAAGCTACCTGTCGCTTCGATACGACCTGAGAAATCTTCAGCATTATAATCCCGGTGTCTACGCTGGCGCGTCAGCGTAGTATCGTCGCTGGGGAGTAGTTGCCGACCCGATGAAAGTTCCGGGCTGGTGGAGAAACCTCCAAAAGATGAGTCCCTATAGCTCAAGCCCGCCAGCACTGACCAACCATTGCTTAAATCATGTTGTAACGTCAGTTGATGACCCATTGCCTCAACACTCATAAGGCCATCTTGATACTCACCCAAAAAACGACTGATCGGAATATAATTAAAGTTATCCAGCGGGTGTACAACAATCCCGCGGTCAAACGGGGCCTCCTGATTCAGAATCTCAAGTTCATAAGCTAATGAGGTAGAATCAGAAATAAGCCATAGTATTGATGGAGAAATTGCATATCTTTCCGAGTCCAATACGTCACGGAAGCTTCCGGCGTCATCGTAACCACCGGTGATACGGAAAGCGACGGTGTCACTTAGTGGGGCAGTATAATCTGCTTCAACCCTATAGGTTCCCCAACTGCCGTAAGAGGCCATCAGATAGCCTTCTTTTTCAAACTGGGGCTTCTTGGTTATAATATTGATAGTACCACCCGGTTCGCCCCGGCCAAAAAGCGCGGACCCTGGGCCTTTGAGAATTTCAACACTCTCAATGTTGGCTGAATCGCGCATGCCGCTATAACCCCGGCCTGCACTGAATCCGTTGACCAAGTAGCCAGAGGGAAGGTTTTCATCTCCAGCAAAACCACGTATGGCAAAGGCATCCCAGAGGCCGCCGAAGCTGTTCTGACGCGCAACACCGCCAGCATAGTCAAGTATGCTCTGAAACTGGATAGCACCGATTTGCACCAGCAGATCAGAATCCAATACCTGTACGGCCTGTGGCAGCTCTTCCAGGGCAACATCGCCACGGTAAGCTTGCCTCTGTCCAATGATAATAACTTCCTCAAGTCTTTCTTCAGAGTCTGACTCCTGGGCCAACACCGTTGGAGCACCAAAAGCGCATACTGCGCTGGTTATGAGGGCATAATAAAAATTACGTTGTGCATACATGTCTGTGTAGTCTCCCGTTCGTACTGTGAATTATTACTTTCTTGTGTCCCCTATTACTGAATACGCAGCACTTAGAGCACGTACAATACGCTCTGTTTTCTACGCTGATGTCAGCGCTGCAATATCACCAATCCCCATAACCTAGTTTAATTCTGGCTAGTGAGGCATTTTTGGCGTAATCAGAGTATTGCCTAGCAATAAATTTCGAATTCACCATTAAAAAGAGCGGATAAATCTACGCTGTGATCGCAACCTTCTGATCGAGTACTAGAAATACTTAACCCATCCCATCTTCGTTGCACGCTTGAAGCGGGCGAATTTCCGGGTCGGAAGATAGAGCGCAAAACTCAGCACAGCAGACACAACCCATACCCACCAGAAATCGTCGACTCCAAATCGGGTCCCCTGATTGGGTCCGACAACAGCCAACATAAAGCGGTAACCCAGGAGCAACACGTAGAGATGGAAGATATAGAAAAACATGGGTGCAGATCCATATAGCGCAAATGCCCGGGTTAGCCAGTTGTCAGCAAACTCAAACTTCGCCATTAACAGAAAAGCTACACCCATCGTAAGCAACAAAAATAATAGCGAAGGTGGGTACTTGGTGAAATTCACAAAAGACATGACCGTTTGAATTGTGGTGGCACCATATTCCCACGGTAGGGTTTCACCATAAATATTGAAACCGCGTAACAGGAGAAACAATAACAAGCAGCCCCCGCCGAGGGCATACAGAATTTTGACGCGTGATTCGCTGCTGCGTGCATGTGAATATATTGGACCTGCAACATAGCCGAGTAAAATAACGCCAATCCAGGGCAGCACGGGGTAGGATATCTTGATTCTCAGGGCACCATCAGCAATCAGGTAACCACGATCATGCAATATCGTCCATAGCATATAGCCGGTTTCGCCTGGTGCAAAGCTGATCGGAGTCAGTAGGTTATGGCCAAATACGATAATGGAACCTATCACCGCCAGGCTCCAATATGGCAACCGGATCAGCGCCGACAATGCAATCATGCTGAGGCCAATTGCCCAGATCACCTGTAGCCAAAGAGTTGAATACCCACCTGTCCATGAAAAATTGACTAAAGTAACTTCAATCAATAATAGGAATAAGCCTCTTTTAAACAGAAAGCCAGCAGCTGAACGTGGAATCCCTGAGGCAGGATGTGAGTAGAGCCACATAGACAACCCCGTCAAAAAAACAAATACCGGAGCACAGATGTGCGCCGTCATACGGGTAAAAAAAACCTCAGGGGAGGTAGTATCCACATCCATTGGATCTGAAAGCGGGTGATGCAACCAAAGTTTTTCGCGTACATGGTCAACCAGCATGAGAACCATCACGAGCCCCCGCATCACGTCGATAGACGCAATACGGACTCGGGCTTTTACACTTGTCGCCATTATTTCGCGGGAATCCATACCCGCCTGGCTCGTAACATTTACATCTGTCTGGCTCATAACTTTTCCTCCCATTCTATTGGGTTCGTAGTAATTATTGTGTTGTGGCTCAAATAGTGTATTGTCATCGAGAGAGTAATTTCCGTCGTTTTTACACTCGATCAAGAACTTTTATTCTGTATTTTGTATTAATACTTTATTGATAATTCGGATGCCGCCCGCAAAACCCGATTAGAAGCCTACTAGTAAAAGAAGATTTACAAAGAATAGTGACTTTAATAACTAAAAGATGCGGGTTCATAAAACCGGGGTATGGTAACGTTATTGCAGCGAGCTTCCTCAACCCGGTTGACTGGGTTGTTTTCGGCCAGAACAAGTATGATCTGAAGGTGGCTCAAAACAAGAAAAAAATAAGTCAGTAGTCAGGGACGGCTGTAAGCTCCGATCTTAATTAATTCATTCTTGAGTGCTTCTGTGCCTGCTTCCGAGGCTTCTAGGGTGAAAAGCTTATCAATCGGATAATATGATTTTTCTACCGGTGACTTAAGTACAACACAAGCAGAATATTTCTCGATACCTAAATCCCCTTCAAGAATATCATCCATAAGAGATTGATAGTGGTCAGTGTCCCTCGTAACAAATTTTAGCAGGTAATCGTAATCGCCACTCAAGCGATGAACCTCGATCACTTCATCTATCGTACTAATTTTTTTTTCGAAGTTAGCGAAAGTTTGTACATAGTGATTACTCAGGGTTACCCTGGTAAAAATTGTTGCCGTCTGCCCAAGTAATTTCATATTGACACGGGCGTTGTAGCCACTGATATAGCCACATCTTTCAAGGCGACTTACGCGTGCCAGACACGGGCTTGGCGATAACGCGACCGCATCAGCCAAATCAACCTTGGACATTCTGCCATTTTTTTGTAGTTTAGCAAGTATTCTGAGGTCAATCCGATCAAGTTTATGTGATAACACTAAGCCATAACTCCATGTAATGCAGTTCTACTGAATTGTTCTCAGATAATAACAAATTCTCTTAAACAATCTCAAGTAAATATTTGTATACGTTATCGGAGAAAACTGGAGTTTGTCAAGATAGTTGATGCCTAAATGTTAGTAGCACATAATATGTCCGGTTTCACACACGATGAGAAAACAGGTGATGAAACGGCCAGAATGGCTACAGGAGACGAAACTTATGCGATTTGAAGAAGCCTACAACTTTATATCAAATTGGAGAAGATATTATATAGGATCAATTGCAGGAGACGGCTTAAACGGCCATACACCAGATTTGACTATAGCTCGGTTTTTCACTCTTACTTATCCAGTTCATCTAAAATTGAGTCGACCCGTTCCCAAAAATCATTCAGTAACTTTTCAGCATTAAGGAATGCATAGGCAGTTCCTTTGTAAGCGCAAAGCAAACCCCACTCTGTTTTCCTGAACGATTTCCCGTCACGCTATGCTTCTGATGAACCAGGAGCAATGAGCAATGAGCAATGCAAAAAATGATACCCAGGCTGACTTCACGTCAGCGTTATTGGTTAGAACACATCCAGGCCTGTGAAGCCTCTGGTAAAAGCATGGTGGAATATGCTGCGACACAGGGGTTTCCAGTCCAGACCCTGTATGCCAGCAAGAAGCGATTGACTAATAAAGGCGTTTTATCAGGTGTACATTCACCCCGTTTTCAGCGGGTGCAGGTGTTAGAAGCCAACTCTGGCAGCCAGTGGTGGATTGGTTTACCCAACGGTGTATCGGCGGCCTTTGTGGGTGAAGTGGATGGTGGATCATTACGTACCATATTAAGCGCTGCCGCAGCGGTTGACTAATGCGCCCGTCAAATGACTTGCCGGTGGTGTATCTGTGCCGGGATATTGTTGATTTTAGGAAATGCATCAATGGACTGGCGGTAGATGCTGAGCTGGAACTGGATCCTTTTGCAGAACACCTGTTTGTGTTCTGCAACCGTAAGCGCGACAAGATAAAGATGCTTTACTGGGAGCGTAACGGGTATTGCCTGTGGCAAAAGAGTCTGGATCGGGCTAAGTTCAAGTGGCCACGCAAGGCGCTGGATGGGGTGATTAGCTTGACCGGTCAGCAGTTGAACTGGCTGTTGTATGGCTATGATATTATGGCGATGAAAGCGCATAAAAGACTGCACTACCATATTGTATTATAAGGCTTTTTGCCTTCATAATGGTATAATAGATGGCATGAAAAAGGCCCTGAATCAGTTACCGGATGACATAGCATCTCTTAAGTCACTGGTAGCTGAGAAAGCATTAAAACTCACAGAAACTTCGGGTCACAATAAGCGGCTTGCCGCTCAGAATCAACAATACAAAACCCAGATCCTCACCCTTCAGGAACAACTCAACCTAGCCCTGACCAGGCGTTATGCGGCCAGCAGTGAGAAGATATCCCCCAATCAATACCGGCTGTTTGATGAAGCCGAGACGGATATCGAAGTTGCCGTACCGGAAAGTGACGAAGTCACTGTACCGGCACACACACATAAAAAGGGTGGGCGCAAGAAACTGCCCAAGACCTTGCCGCGTGTAGATGTGGTTTATGAACTCAGCGCTGCTGAGCGCATCTGCCCTCACGACGGTGCTACTTTGGCTGAGATAGGTGAGGTTACTTCCGAACAACTCGATATTGTTCCAGCCAATATCTAGGTGATCCGGCATATCCGCAAACAATACGCTTGCAAGTGTGGTCCGTGCATCCGCACAGCGGCGTTACCCAACCAACCGATCTGGCATCGCCGAGCTTGTTGGCGCATATCACGGTATCGAATGCTGGAATATGACATCATCCAGATGGATGAGACCCCGGTACAGGTGTTAAAGGAGCCGGATAAACGGACGCAATCAAAATCCTATATCTGTCTGCAGCGCGGTGGTCCACCGGCAAGGCCGGTTATCCTGTATGACTACGATCCCGGGCGCAGTGCGCAAGTACCTAAACGACTGTTGGAAGGCTTTAGCGGGTATCTGCAAACCGCCCAGGATAATCCGGTTGATACTTTTGGGTTTTGAACTGGCTTTCACTAAACGGGTTGTCATTACTCACCCGCGGCC
>JADFVZ010000120.1 GCA_015222805.1 Pseudomonadota bacterium | reverse complement strand
CGGATGAAGATGGGGTCGATCAGGCTTGAATCTGCTGAATTCAACCCCATTTCAAGCTGATACCTTTCAATCATATTTCCACAGATCTGTAATCTGTACCCGGAGAACCTTATGAGTCTTGATACTACCACTCGCGAAGTCATCGAAAACCACCTACAACAGAATAAAGTTGTGCTGTTTATGAAAGGCACACCTGAGCAGCCCCAATGCGGGTTTTCCGCAACAACTGTCGGCATGCTCAATCAGTTACTGCCTGAATTCCACAGCATCAATGTGCTCGCTGATGAAGCCATCCGTGACGGCATCAAAATCTTCGGCGACTGGCCAACAATTCCACAGTTATATATTGATGGTGAACTGGTTGGTGGTTGCGATATTATCACCGGCATGTTCAATTCCGGTGAACTGCATGAAATGCTGGGTCAGCCCAAACCTGACCGCTCCCCGCCGGAAATCACCATTACCGACCTGGCGGCAAAGAATATTTCGGAAGCCATGAGCGGGCATGATGACATGGCCCTGCATTTTACGATCGACAACGGCTGGCAGGCGCGCTTCCAGCTGGGTGCTGCTGAAGGCCATGAGATCGAAGTTGTAGCCAACGGCATGAAGATATTAATGGATGTGCCCACCGCACAGAAAGCCAAAGGTGCTGTTATCGACTGGGTCAACACCCTGGAAGGTGAAGGCCTGAAAATCGATCTGCCCGGCGCGCCCAAACCGGTTGGTCAGTTATCAGTAACTGAGCTTAAACAACGGCTGGATAAAAATGAAATCCTGCTACTGGATATCCGCAATCAACAGGAACGGGCGTTGGCGACTATCTCGGGCGCTGAAACCCTGGATAAGGCGATGCTGGAAAAATTGGAGAACATGCCTAAAGATACTGCCATGGCATTTCTCTGTCAGCACGGCAACAGCTCCCAGGGGGCGGCCGAACACTTCCGTCGCAAAGGTTTTACCAATATCCACAATGTCGCCGGTGGCATTAACGCCTGGTCCCTGGAAGTAGATAACTCTGTAGCCCAGTATTAGTTCTAATTGACGCCTTACGCGTGGGCATAAATGCCCACCCTACTTGAAAAGATGTGTGTAGGGTGGGCATTTATGCCCACGCCAGGACTAGTGACTTAACCCGCTTACAGGTTGAATTCGGCTATAACCGGGGTGTGGTCTGATGGTCTTTCCTGGCGTCGTGGTTCTTTGTCGATATAAGCAGCAGTACAGACATCAGCCATCGCTTTCGATGCCAGCACCAGGTCAATTCTTAAACCCATATTGCGACGGAATTTAGCCTGGCGGTAATCCCACCAGCTCCACTGTTTTTCTTTCTGCTCAAACTGACGGAAGGTATCTGTGAGCCCCAGGTCCATGATTCGTTTTAAAGCATCACGTTCTTCGGTGCTGCAGAGAATGTCATCTTTCCAGGCTTCCGGGTCGTGTACATCGGCATCTTCCGGGGCAATATTGAAATCTCCCAGCACCACTACCTTCTCAAACCGCTGCATCTCTGCCTGAATATAATTTGTCACTTGCTCCAGCCAGTGCATTTTATAAGCAAACTTTTCCGAGCCTACTTCTGAGCCGTTCACAACATACAAATCAATCACCCGTATACCCCCGACAGTTACTGCCAGTATCCTGCGCTGGGGATCATCCAGACCGGGGACATCTGTAATCGGGTCAATAGCTTCCTGTTTGGTCAGTACTGCCACCCCGTTATAGGTTTTCTGCCCGGCATATATCGAGTGGTAACCCACTTCCCTGATGGCTTCCAACGGATATTTATCATCCGTCATTTTTGTTTCCTGCAAGGCGAGCACATCTGGCTGTGCAACTTCAAGCCAGGCCTGTACATGCGGCAGGCGTACATTCAGCGAGTTGACATTCCAGCTGGCAATTTTCATTCATCTTCTCCTATACCGTAGGCAGCTAACAGTGGTGTGATTTCTGGAGAGCGACCGCGAAAAGCCGCAAAGGATTCAGCTGCCGGGCGTGAAGCACCTACCGCGAGGACTTCAGCACAGAAGGCGGCACCGGTATCAGGATTAAAAATACCTTCCTCCAGGAAACGCGCAAACGCATCTTCTGATAATAATTCCGCCCACAGATAGCTATAGTAACCGGCGGCATAGCCACCGGCGAATAAATGCCCGAAACTACAGAGCATACGGTTATATTCCGGCATCGGGGTAACCCCGACTGCATTATGTACTTCGCGCATCAACTGGTTGGGATCCAGCGGATTTTGCGGATCAAACTCCAGGTGCAGGCGCATATCAGTGATTGCAAATTCCAGCTGTCGTACTAACTGCATGGCCTTCTGAAAATGCCGTGCCTTGCGCATCCGGGCAAATAATTTATCAGGCAGCAGTTCACCCGTCTGGTAATGCCGGGCAAAACGATCCAGTGCGGGTTTTTCCCAGCACCAGTTTTCCAGTATCTGGCTGGGCAATTCAACGGCATCCCATTCAACCCCATTGATTCCGCCTACCTGGGGCCAGTCAATTCGAGTCAAAAGGTGATGCAGGCAGTGACCGCATTCATGAAACAGGGTTTCAACATCACCATGGCTGAGCAATGAGGGGGTGTCACCCTGGGCGGGTGCGAAGTTACAGGTCAGGAATGCCACCGGCAATTGTGTCTTCCCATCCGCCTGTAGGTGGCGCGAACGGCAGACATCCATCCACGCACCGCTGCGTTTATCATCGCGGGCATACAGGTCCAGGTAAAGCCCTGCCATCTCAATCCCCTGCGCTGAATACACCCGGTAATACTGAACATCCGTATGCCAACTGCTAACAGTTATATCAAGCCTGAAACTGATACCGTAAATCTGTTCCACTATACCGAAAAGCCCATCCACCGCTGCCGGTGCAGGAAAGTATGGTCTAATCTGTTCTTCTGAAATTGAGTAACGATCCTGGCGAAGTTTCTCGGACCAGTAACCGATATCCCAGGCCTGTAATTGCTGCTGGCCACCCGCTGCAGTGGCAAAAGCTTGCAACTCTTCAAATTGAACCGCCGCTGCCGGTTTAGCTTGCACTGCCAGTTGATCCAGGAAGCCCATCACCTCAGTAGATGAATTCGCCATCCGGGTTTCCAAAGCATATTTGGCATAATCAGGAAAACCCAGTTGGGCTGCCATTTCTTCCCGGACTGCAAGGATATCCAGCAGGACCTGGTTATTATCAAACTGCTCACTTCCAGCAACCCTCATATTCTCCGAAGCACGAGTGCTGAAAGCACGGTAAATCTCCTCCCGCAAGCCTGTATCATCTGCATAGGTCATAACTGCAATATATGCGGGGAAACTCAGGTTAAGCAGGTAACTGCCGGCTACTTCATCTGCATCTTCTGCCAGGCCCTGCAACAGGCGCAGTTCATTTTCCGGCAAACCTGCCAGTTGGCTTTTGTCAGTGATAACTTTGCGCCACAATTTAGTCGCATCCAGCAGATTATTGGAAAAGTCAGATGAGAGCTGGCTCTTTTTTTCAACCAGTTCACGAAAACGCTGGCCGATCTTACCCTCAAGAGCTACTCCTGAAAGTTTAAAATCGCGTAATTCAAGCTCAATAATCCGCTGCTGCACGGCATCCAGTTGCTGGAATGACGGCTTGTCCTGAAGTTGCTGCCAGCGCTGGTAAAGCTTGTGGTTCTGCCCTCTGCTGGCGAAAAAAGCAGTAATGTTTTCCCGGGCTTTATCGTAAGCTTTGCGTAACTTCTCATTATCCGCCACATGATTCAAATGCGAAACCGGTGACCAGTAATCATCCAGTTTGAGTGAAATGGCGAGTTCAGGCATGACCAGTGATTCCCAACCCAGCTCATCCATCCCCAGGTTTTCCAGGGACTCCAGGCATTGCTGGTATTGATCCAGCAGAGCGTCAACATCTGCAACAATAGTTTCGGCATGAATGGCGGCAAAGTCAGGTAAGTTGAGGCTGCTGTTCGAAGATCTTACAGGCGTAGCTTTTATCATAAGTATTACATTTGATACTGGTCGGCAAAGGCTGCTGATAGTAGCATGCAGGCTGGTTTAATAGGAGATAGTCGTGCCTAGATTCTGCTAAGTATATTAATGATGGGCCTGGGAAACACAATACAGACCGAAGAAACACTAGCGGCAGACAGTAATGGGAAAGCCGAGGTGAGGGTAACAGCTGGCAAACGATCTTTGCTGGGGACTACCGCCTGAAATAGACAGTCTCCGCTGGATAAGATAAAATATCTAATGATAACATTAATATAAATATCGTATACAGGGAGATTCAGATGAGATCTATTAACAAGTTTTTGGTACTCGTGGCTTTGCTTTTTATCAGCTCTGGCAGTTTTGCTCAAGCAACAAGCTGTGATAATGCCTATAATCCGCTGGCGAACTGCAGCTTCGAAAGCGGTGATTTCACCGGTTGGACGGTGAAGGACATCGCGGCACCATTTTCACCGGCCCAGGTGATAACAGCCGGTAACAGCTTGGGTTTTGGTTTTTTTGACACTGCCCCGACAGATGGTACTTTTGTTTCCCTGAACGGATTCGATGGAGGAGGTCCGGATACTATTGAATACTCTCAAGACATCACTCTTCCGATTGATGCTGGAGAATTAACCTTCGACTACCGCGCGGGCTGGGATATGGATGGATTTTGCGGGGGGTGTACAGGCTCCAGAATTTTTACCGTAGAAATTCAACCCAGTGGTGGTGGCGCTGCACTGGCTAGCCAGGATTTCCTGATGGCCAATCCTGGAGAGGTTAATCTCGATACCGGCGACCTTTCCGGAAGTTTTTCCCTCAATGCATACAAAGGACAAAGCGTTCGGATTATGTTCCTATGGACTATCCCTGAAGCATTCACCGGACCGGCGCAGTTCCAGCTGGATAATGTGAATATCATTACAGGGGCACCCGTACTGCCGGCGGTGGCTATCCCTACACTGTCTGCCACCGGCCTTACCAGCCTGGCTTTATTGATGTTGCTGTTTGCTTATCTTGGAATAAACCGCCGCACCGCCTAAGTCTTTCAGAGCAGATAATTCCAGGGCGGGGCATATCTAATGCCTCGCCTTTTTTAATCGTACAAAGACACCTTTAAATATGCCGAATAAGAACCGACCACTTATATACTCAATCCTGATGGCCTTCATTCTATCGGCATGCCAACAGACTGTAAGTTCGGATGATAAAGCTACGGTTGAAGAACCCTGCATGGGTCCAGTAAAAAAAGACACCATGTGCACCATGCAATACGATCCGGTTTGTGGTTGTAATGGCAAAACTTATTCCAATGCCTGTGTTGCCAAAGCAGCTGGTGTCTTACGCATGCAACCGGGCGCCTGTGAGGATGATAAAGCTGCGGCAAGTAATCAACTCTGATGCTTTTTGTGCTGCTGCGCTAACAAAACAAATAGTACCGCACCGGAAACCACCAGCCCGAACGGCAGCAACAGGGCTTTAGGGCCGAGTTCCGGGTTTATTGTATTCAACCACTGATAAACCAGTACACCTACCATAGGCATAAGCAATCCGCGTATGCCCGTCAGGGTTACATGAATCCCCATATACAGGGTGCTGTCCTTGTTATCAGAATAATCGTTATGGCCAAGATTCCAGCCCAGCACGGCACCACCGTATGCTATTCCCAGGATGACTGAGCCAATCCAGAAGCCGGTAGTATTCCCACTAATAGCAGCCAGGGCAAAACTACCCAGGGCCAATACAAACGACCAGGAATGTATCGCCCGATATTCAAGTATATGTTTGCCGTCAATTAACCGGGCCCAGCTTGTAAGGCTGATAGCCACCATTAACAACGGGATTGAAGAGGTTATCAGGATCTGCTGCAGGCGTGGCAGGTCAAAATGTTCATTGATAACCACGATCAGCGGTGCCATCAACATCAGGTTACCACTGCCGAAAAGCATCATTGCCAGCATATAGTGACGAAATGCCGGATCCTTCCGCAAGATACCGAGCATGGCGGACAAACGCCCTAACTGTCCGGAATTGCTCTGGTTCTCATCCTTTCTGAGCCGATGGCCACCGCGTATCCGGGTCTTGCGGTAAACCCAGGCGATCACCAGGCCCACGATAGCAGCTAAGGGATAAATCCAACGAAATGCCAACGGATGGTCGTTCAGCCAATATCCGATCAAAGCCGATGAAATCGCCATAACCAGTGATGAAGCCGTCATTAATCGTGAAGTAATCCTGCCGCGCACCTCACGGGAAAAATTCATTCGCCACACAGAGGCTCGTAAAGTAACCACGCCGGCCCAGAATACCCGCGACAGCACCAGGCCGAAGGTAAAAACAGCCAGCCCGGTGGCATTGATGGGTGCTATTGCCATGAACAGCAAACCCAGGCCTATTCCACTCATGGAATAGCTCATGACTTTAACTTTATCCCGACCATGACCGAGGGCTGCAAATACAAAACTAAGGATATTGGCAAATGCCGGGGCACCTACCACCATTGCCACTGCCAGGTTGACCCATATCGGGGCGGCCTGGCCGGCAAATATACTTTTAACAATGACGCCGGCCAGCCCACCCTCAAGTGCCGCCAGCATAATCGCTGCCGTTGACCAGGTGGCCATTTCCCTGGGGATCATAGCCAGTGCCATTTTTGAGATAGTTGTCTGTTTTTCTATTGCCATTCAGCTTAAAGCCCTGTAGTTAGGCAGTGAGTTTCCGCTACAATGATATCTGTGTCTACAGTTAAGCAAAAAATGACCGACCTGGACTGGCTGGAGGCCTTTCGCCAACTCATCCGGGAACACATACCCCTAAGTAATGCGATGCAGCTGGATATCCTCGGCTATCGGGATAATTATTTAACGGCCCGGGCTCCATTAGAGCCAAATATTAATGACAAGGGTTCAGCATTCGGCGGATCACAAGCCGCATTAATGTCTATTGTGGGCTGGGGGGTAGTGTGGCTGGAAACCCGCAAAGCCAACCTTGATTGTGATATTGTGATCCACAAAGGTGAGATAACCTGGCTGCTGCCGCTGCGGGATGAAATCCTGATCCAATGCCAGGTACCGGATGTGGATGCAATGAGGGCTTTTAAACGAACCTTTGCCAAACGCGGTAAAGCCGCACTCAAGCTATACGTTACCACCAGTGACGGTGAAAATATCACTTCTGAGTTTAACTGTCGCTATGTTGCTATAAAAAAGGATAATTGAATGCAATTGATTACAAAAACTCTATTTATCGTCCTGATCCTGATGCTATCGGCTTGCACAACGCCTAAGAAAGACAAGTTCGATAACACCATGACCACTATTGAGCAGGCAACCCGCTGGAATCAGTTTGAGGGCATCGTCAATTTGATGGACCCCGAATACCTGAAGGACAATCCGGTAAGCGACCTCGACATAGAACGCCTGAAGCAATTTCGAATTTCCGGTTATACCGTGACCCAGAAGCAAATGAGTGAAGATGGAAACAGCTACGTGCAAACCGTTATGCTGCAGATGTACAGCGTACACAACCCGGTTGAGCGTCAGGTTCGCTGGAACCAGGAATGGCGCATGAACGAAGAATCCGGACGCTGGACCATGTTCTCAGGCCTTCCGGACGTAACCCAGCGTTAACAGCAGGGAGGAATTACATTATGCGTACCATTACCGTTCTCAACCCCAAAGGCGGTTGCGGAAAAACTACTATCGCGACCTGCCTGGCATCCCACCTCTCCTGGGATGGCTATCAGGTCGCCCTTGCCGATCTTGACCCCCAGCAATCTACAAGCGACTGGGCAGAACTGCGGCCGGAATCCTACCCTGAAATCGAGCTAATTCCATATGGGGCTAAGAAAATCCGCGCCAGCCGCGGAACCGACCTCATGGTAATCGATTCTCCCGCCGGCATTCATGGCGCGGAACTACAGCAACTGGTTCGGCGCTCACAAACCCTGCTGGTGCCGATCATGCCCTCGCCTATTGATATGCGGGCTTCATTGCGCTTCCTGGAAAACCTGTTTGGCTTAGCTGCTGTGCAAAAAGGCAGTGTAAAAGTAGGGCTGGTAGCAAACCGGGTAAAAGAAAATACCATTATTTACCGTGAATTAAACGGTTTCCTGGGTAAATACCGGGCGCCTTATGTTGCCCACCTGCGGGCCAGCATGAATTATGTACGCGCAGCTGAAAAGGGCCTGGGTGTAGCCGATTTGCCACGTTACCTGGCGGCCCGGGACTGGGAGGAATGGAAACCCCTGATGCGCTGGGTTGAAGGTAAGCGTTCACAACCAAAAAAGTGAAGCATCCGGCCCCCTTGCGACATTAAAACCGAGATAAAAATGCTAAATGTAAAACTTAATTCAAAAAAATGCCTTGCGATACTTAGCCCGGACGGAAAACTAAACAAGCAAGACTTTCAACTCGCATCGAATTTAATTGATCCCTTTATTGAGGAGCATGGGAGCCTCAACGGCCTGGTAATTTATTCAAAAAACTTTCCCGGCTGGGCAAACTTCAGCGCACTTATTGCACATTTCAACTTTATTCACGACCATCACAAAAAGGTTAAAAGACTGGCTTTTGTCAGCGACTCATCGCTGTTAAAACATATCGAACCGATTGCCAAACACTTTGTGATGGCCGAAATCAAGGAATTTAACTATCAGGCCCTGCAAAGCGCGATTGACTGGGCAACAGAATCTGCAGAGTAAATTTGTCGTCAAATTAACCACAATTTTGCGCGGTTGATGGTATAACTATACTCAGGAGTATGGTCGCATAACCGGGCCCTATCATCACTGCCGCCACAAACTTTAGTAGTGGCAGGTAAATTTCTATAACACGTTGTATTTATGAACCTTTACAATCATTCACAAGCTAAAAGCAGTTGCGGTTTCGGACTGATCGCCCAGCTCGATGGTATCCAGAGCCAGCAATTAATTAAAACCGCCGTCAGCGCCCTGACCCGGATGACCCATCGTGGTGCCGTCAATGCCGATGGAAAAACCGGTGACGGTTGCGGAATTACAATCCAGTTATCCTCGTCATTTTTCACCCCAATCGCCAGGGCATATGGTGGTATGCCTAATTCACGCTTTGCCGTAGGCCTGATTTTTCTTAACCCCAATGAAGCCGAGGCTAAAAAACAACGCCGTATCCTGGAAAAAGAGATTGCCCGTGAAACCATGGAAGTGCTCGGCTGGCGGCAGGTCCCAATCGACCCCTCAGTTTGTGGTGATGTTGCAACTGAATCTTTGCCCACGATTGAACAAATTGTCGTACAGGCTCCCTCCGGCTGGGGCGAGCATGATATGGAACGCCGCCTGTTCATGGCTCGCAGGCGTGCCTCCGACCTGATTAGCGATGAACATTATTATGTTTGTTCCTTATCCAACCTTGTGATCGTTTATAAAGCCCTGGTGATGCCAAAATACCTGGCGGAATTTTATCCGGACCTACAAGACCCACTCATGCAAAGTGCTATATGCCTGTTTCACCAGCGTTTCTCGACCAATACAGCACCTATGTGGAAATACGCACAACCCTTCCGTTACCTGGCTCACAATGG
>JADFVZ010000119.1 GCA_015222805.1 Pseudomonadota bacterium | reverse complement strand
TGGAGGGGGGAGGATTCGAACCTCCGAAGGCTTAGCCAGCAGATTTACAGTCTGCCCTCGTTGACCGCTTGAGTACCCCTCCAGGGGTGTAATGCCAGCCAGCTATTATCTAATAAAGTGATTTATCCGTCAAGCGTGTTTGTGTAAATACCTGATATATTTCCTCGGCCTTTCCAGTTTAATCAGCACCAGCTCAAATAATTGCCGCTAAAGCAGTGATATTTTGCCTGATGTACCCACTTAATCACCCTGTAAAGCTTTTTATTACTCGTTCCGGCGGGATTTCCCGAGCATTGTATGTCGACGCCATAACCTGTGCGTAGGCACCCGCATTAGCTACCATTAGCACATCACCTTCTATCGATCTTGGCAGCCAGCGGTCATGCCCGAGCACATCTCCGGTTTCACATATGGGGCCGACAATATCCGCCCTCACCACAGCTTCTTCATCTAGCCTGCTCAAGTTCACAATCTGATGAAATGCACCGTACAAACTGGGCCTGATCAATGCATTCATACCAGCAGCCATACCGATAAAGTTTTTACCGTCTTTTTCCTTGACCTGGGTAACCCGCGCCAACAGCACCCCGGCAGCAGAAACCAGGAAACGGCCCGGCTCAGCCCATAATTCATAACCGGGGCACTGCTGCTTGAATTCGAGTAGCAATTCCTGCAGGCGCCTGAAGTCCAGGGTTGATTGACCGGGATGCTCCTCGACACCAAAACCGCCGCCCAAATCCAGCACCTTCACAGCGGGGAAGGTTTGCGCCTGTTTATGCAGGTATTCCGCTGCCCTTAGCCAGGTATGTGGATCATGGATACCGCTACCGACATGGGAGTGCAAGGCATATACATTCACATTGTGCTTTTCACAAAGTGTCCTTAATAATTCCATTTCAGTACCGGCAACACCGAATTTTGAC
Source organism: Pseudomonadota bacterium (assembly GCA_015222805.1). Lineage (GTDB taxonomy): Bacteria > Pseudomonadota > Gammaproteobacteria > Xanthomonadales > SZUA-36 > SZUA-51. The sequence continues at coordinate 12,159 of JADFVZ010000119.1, read as the reverse complement.
TGTCGCCCGGTGGTCTGTACATGTTTATGATGGCCTGCAGGCACCGATTCCGGATCCAGGCGTACTGCAAGATCACGCCCCTCAAATACATCAGGGTGGGCCTGCAGGCAATAGAGATTATCCAGGGTGACCCGGCAACCCATGGCATAGGCCTGTTGATACTCATCAATAGCTGCAAAATTTGGGGTAAACAGGATGCGTTCGGGATCCAGGTCAGGCACAACGCGCTGTAACAAATGTATTTCATCTATTGATACACAGTCAAAATCAACCCCCTCCGTCGCCAGCAAAGCTAAGACCTCAGGATTGTTATTGGCTTTCATTGCATAGTGCAGGCGATCAAAAGCCGAGACTATGCGCAACCGCCCTAGTGCTTTGCTGACTTCAGGCAGTGCATATAGATAGGCGGCATCTTTATTCTCCAGCACCGCGATTAATTGCTGCCGATGCTGCCGCCACCACTGCGGTGGCGTGTGATCAACAACCGCAGTTTCTTTACTGGCTTCCAGTTCCAGCCAGGTCGGTCCAAAAACATCATCTTTTTGCGCGCCGGAGAAAAAGCTACTGTGCAACAGCTCAACCAGCTGATCAGCCTCGTCCTCTCCCGTGGCGATGGACAAATTCAGGTCACTGGCAGATTGTGAGAGCAAATAGATTTGCTTGTCCTCAAACAGGCTGAAGGCCGGACCCAGGCGATGCAGGATGGATCGAATCCGACTACCTACCAGGGTTACGGTTGCTACCGGCCCGATGGTTGTCGGCTCACAATAACGGGTCAGGTCCTGCAACAACTCCTCAAGAACATCATCAGTTAGAACATTGGTGCCGCCATCAAGGGAAACTGTGACGTTACTTTCCGAGGTACTCACCAGGTCGATTGAAATCGCCAGGCGTTTAAAACAGGCAAACACATCAGCCAGGAACCCGGCACTCTGCCACATATCAAAACTTTCCATGGAAATAAGCCAGATTCCGCGCTTGCTGGAAATACCTTTAACACTTGCAGCTGTTTTGCTGCTGGCTGAAATTATGGTTCCAGCAACATCGGGATGTGCGGTCCAGCGAATATGCAGGGGGATCCCCGCCCGCCCTATCGGTCCCAGGCAGGCAGGATGCAGCACCTTTGCTCCAGTTGTCGCCAACTCCTGGGCTTCAGCATAATTTAACTGCAGGATTAGATGGGCGGAATCAACCTGCCTTGGGTTAGCCGTAAACATGCCGGGTACATCAGTCCAGATTTCTAACTGCAGTGCTTCAAGGGCAACCGCAAACAGGGCAGCGGATGTATCCGAACCCCCGCGACCCAGCAGCACCGTGGCACCTTTTTCGTCGGCGGCAATAAAGCCCTGGGTTATCCAGACCTCGGCTTGCGACTGTTCCAGCTGTTGCTGTAACTGTGGATTTGCCAATGGCCGGATCGTTGCAGAAAGATACTGCTGGTCAACCCGCGCAGCAGGAATACCGGAACTTATCATATACTCGCGGGCATCCAGTCTACGGCTGTTTAATCCCTGGTCCTGCAGCCAGGCGTTGCCAATCTGGGTAGACAGTAATTCGCCACACGCCATCACCCTTGCCTGGGTTGCAGGATCAATACTGGCAAGCAATGCTACTCCGTCAGTGACTCGTTGCAGCTCCAGCAACTGCTCGGAAATCACCTCATTATTCAATCCCATAGCGCCTAGTAATGCGAAATGTCTTTCCTGAATTAATAATAATGTATTTTGATGTTTATCATGAATTGCTTCGGTGATAAGCGTTTGCAGTAAGTTAGAAATACCGCTAAGCGCAGAACATACCAGGAATGGTTTGTGTCCCTTAGCACAGTAATCGCGGCAAAGTCTGGATATTATTTCCCACTGATCGATGCCAGCCACACTGGTACCGCCGAATTTCATTACTATATACGAATTATTATTCATTTAATTATAGTTGCCAAGAAGTTAATAAAAGTAAAGCTTTTTCCTGCACGTCCAGTCTATAAGTTCGGTAAAGTTATGCAAGCACTACCGAAAAATATATCTGTAATTATTTTTCAATAATTGTAAATTTCCTTATCCAGTATTATCAGCATGTTAATGAATAGAAACAAGACTTTTATTAAACTAAATGATGTAACTTAATTCGCTTCGTCGCATTGCAGGTTGACACCCAATACGTACGGGAGTAAATTAATTCTAACGCCGAGGTACAGCCCTCACCAGAAACCCGAAAGGGTTGACGGGGAAAGCAGAAAACTCAGGCGAGACGGTTCGGTGGTACGAACCGTATCGATCCAGGCAACAAGTGGATGGGAGCGTGTCAAAGCGCAATCGGAAGCGAAACTGCAGTGCCATTGGAACGATAGCGAAAGGGATATGCAATCCCTGGAGATAGACGCCAGTGAGGCTGAAGAAGGAAGCGAAGGGTTAAACCGGAGCGGAATGAAGCGGACTCCCAAGGTGAAAGACCAAAATCTTGACGTCGATAAATAAACTGGAGCGAGAGGCTCTGGAGTCAGAGACAGAAGCAGTTTTGTGGAAGGTCTGTGACGAAGTGAAACGAAAGTTACTGCGAAGACACCCTGCAGGATGTTGGTAACCGGAGGATCACACTTCTAAGAGAAGGAGACCCCTGGGTCTCCTTTTCGCTTTTTGGGGTTTTGAAATACTCGAACCTGTAAACAGCCGAGATTGCGGGTATCGTCGGTGCGTTCGCAACTTAACGCACCCTACCAATCGAACCCTTTGTAGGGTGCTGTTAGCCACAGGCGTAACACACCGAAGGTTGGTAACTACTGAATTACACGTTAAAGCGGAAGTGCATTACATCACCTTCCTGTACAATGTATTCCTTGCCTTCCAGGCGAAACTTACCCGCCTCTTTTGCGCCCTGCTCACCGCCGTATTGAATAAAATCATCATAGGCAGTTACTTCTGCACGGATAAAACCCTTTTCGAAATCGGTATGAATGACCGCAGCAGCCTTTGGTGCAGTTGAACCACCCTTAACCGTCCAGGCACGTACTTCTTTCACACCAGCGGTGAAGTAGGTCTGCAGGCCAAGCAATGAATAGCCGTGGCGAATAACCCGGTCAAGGCCTGGTTCCTTCAAGCCCATCTCAGCCAGGAATTCATCCCTGTCCTCATCATCCAGCTCAGCTATTTCTGCTTCTATTGATGCGCAGATTGCCACAACCTCAGCACCTGCATCAAGCGCATGCTGGCGAACCTGGTCCAACATAGTGTTATTTTCAAAACCGTCTTCAGACACATTGGCAATGAAGAGCACTGGCTTGGCGGAGATCAGGTTTAACTGCTGCAGGTCGTTCTGCTCGTCCTCATCAAGATCCATGCTGCGGGCAGGGTCACCTGCACCCAGCACAGCAGCAACTTTCTCGAGGAAGTCCTTGCGGGCATTTACTGATTTATCCCCGGAACGAGCCATTTTCTGAACCCTCAAAAGGGCGCGCTCAACCGCTTCCAGGTCAGCCAGGATCAACTCGATATCGATGGTCTCTATGTCTGACAAAGGGTCAACCTTACCCTCGACGTGGACAACATCGTCGTTTTCAAAACAGCGGACAATGTGGGCAATCGCATCAGTTTCACGGATATTGGCAAGGAATTTGTTTCCCAGCCCCTCGCCTTTGGAGGCGCCGGCCACCAAGCCCGCGATATCGACAAACTCCATGGTGGTTTTAAGCACCCGTTTAGGATTGACGATTTTTGCCAACGCATCCAGGCGCGGATCCGGCATCGGCACGATACCAACATTGGGATCAATGGTACAGAAAGGATAATTTTCAGCCGCGATTCCCGACTTGGTCATTGCATTAAAAAGAGTGGACTTGCCAACATTGGGCAAACCTACGATTCCACATTTAAATCCCATAACTTTATTTCCGATTTACAGGCACACAGCCGTTAGCTTCGTGTGTGCAATTGAGTCATGGCTTCGTTCACGCGCCCCTCAAGGATCGCGGGAAGTGCCAGTTCTGCCTGTTCCAGGCTGCGCTGGATTTCTATTTCCTGATCAAGCGTCGGCCTGCCGAGCACCCAGGGTGTGACTCGGTCTTTTTGTCCCGGGTGGCCGATACCAATACGCAAGCGCAGGAAATCCTGTCGCCCGAGGTGCCGAAAAATATCGCGCAGGCCATTATGCCCGCCATGACCCCCGCCCTGTTTCAGGCGAATATCACCCGGCTCAAGGTCCAGTTCGTCATAGGCAACCAACATATTGCCTGGTTTGATTTTGTAATAATCGACCACTGAGCGCAGTGCAATCCCGCTTTCATTCATAAAAGTGGTCGGCTGCATCAACAGGCAGTCCCGACCGGACAGGGAAGTGCGTACAGTCTGCGCATGCAGTTTGCCCTGCTCGCGTGAACTTACTCCGGCCTTATTTGCCAGGGTGTTAATAAACCAAAACCCGGCATTATGCCGGGTTTTGGAATATTTTGAACCGGGGTTACCCAGCCCTGCGATAAGAAATAAATCCTGAGTCAAAACAGACCCCGTTTTATTCCTCGTCACCGGCTTCAGCAGTATCATCACCGCCTTCACCTTCAGTTTCGCCTGCTGCTTCAGCTATTTCTGCCGCTTCGGCTTCTGCCTCTGCTGCTGCACCGGTACCCTGATCAGCTTTAACCATTACCGTGCTGACAATAATCACGTTATGCTCTTCATCAATTGCCAGTGCAGGAATTGCCACACCTTCAGGTAATTTAATATCAGCTAGCATAATGTGATCACCCTGCTCAAGCTCTGCGAGATCCACTTCAAGTGATTCAGGCAAATCTTTAGGTAATGCCAGGATTTCAACTTCCGTCAGGTTATGCTGGACAATAACTCCAGACATCTTACTTGCAGGTGACTGGTCTTCGTTAAGGAAGTGAATGGGTACATGCATGCGCAACGATTCACTCTCATCAACCCGCTGGAAATCAATATGTGAAATCAACGGTCTGTACGGATGACGCTGAAGATCACGTAAGATAACGGCCTGCGAACGACCATCGGCAACCTTGACTTCCAAGATACTGGAATAAAAGGCTTCATCATCAGCCAGATGCAGAATCGGAGCATGCTCAAGAACCAGGGAAACCGGATCACGATCACCACCATAGAGTACCGCTGGAAGTTTACCCGTGTGACGCAGGCGGCGGCTCGCACCTTTCCCTACATCTTCACGAATTTCCGCGGTGATTTTTAATTTATCAGACATATTACACCTCAAAAAAATGGCCAGTCAGGCCATTAAATAACACCATCCATTAAAGATGGCGATTAATCCGTTCCGCGACCAGAACGGACACCTAGCCCGCCATTATATTGCCTAACAAGAATAAATGCACCATATTAATGAGGTAATTATTCAATAAAAGACCTGTAAATCAAGAGGAAAAATACTGCGATCCTGCTGGAGCAGTGTTTAATCGACGTACAGGGAACTAACCGACTCACCCTGGGCAATCCTGCGGATGGTTTCACCCAGCAGCTCAGCAACTGACAACTGGCGAATACGTTCGCAGGCATGGGCTTTCGGGCTCAGTGGAATGGTATTGGTAACCACCAGCTCATCCAGTTCGGAATTATTCAGGTTATCGATAGCCGGACCCGACAACACCGGGTGCACACAATAGGCAACGACCCTTTCTGCACCCTTCTCTTTCAGCGCAGCCGCAGCTGCGCAGAGTGTGCCGGCAGTATCAACCAGGTCGTCGACCAGCACGCAGGTTTTACCCTTCACATCGCCAATAATGTTCATCACTTTTGCGACATTGGCTTTTGGACGGCGTTTATCAATAATGGCCAGGTCCACTCCCAACCGTTTTGCCAGGGCGCGGGCACGCACAACACCACCCACATCCGGGGAGACAACAATCATATCTGTACTCGCATAGCACTGCCAGATATCGGCCAGGGTTACCGGAGATGCATAAACATTATCTACCGGAATATCGAAAAAACCCTGGATTTGATCAGCATGCAGGTCAACGGTAAGAACCCGGTGGGTACCAACAGCACTGATCATCTTGGCCACAACCTTGGCGGTAATAGGTACCCTCGCAGAACGTGGTCGGCGATCCTGGCGGGCATAACCGAAATACGGCATAACTGCAGTTACCCGGGCAGCTGATGCCCTGATCATTGCATCGATCATAGCCAGCAATTCCATAAAATGATCGGCCGCAGGTGCGCAGGTGGGCTGGACAATATAGACGTCACGACCACGAACATTCTCGAGGATCTCGATCATGACTTCGCCGTCACTAAAATGACCAACGGCTGCTTTGCCCAGGGAGACACCGAGATTGGCCGCAATAGATTCTGCCAGGGGCATATTTGCACTGCCGCTGAACACCATTAACGAGGTGGGATTATTGGTTAATATAGCCACAGGTGGTGCCCTCATCTTTCCCGAGAAAAGAAATGGCTGGGACGGCAGGACTCGAACCTGCGAATGCGGGGATCAAAACCCCGTGCCTTAACCAACTTGGCCACGTCCCAAACGCACTGCGGATTGTGAATGTGTGCCGTTGGCTTGTCAATGAATTTGAGTGATATTTCCTGTATTTTTTCAGCCGGGAAGCTATGGCAATGTCCACTGACTGATCACCAGCTTAAATCTGCGCCCCGGCGCCGAAAACTCAATCTTCTTCGGTAGGCTCAAATTATTGACCTCGGACCAGGAGTGAATCAGTACCAACCATTCATCTTCGCGAATCTGAAGTGGTCGGCCATTGCTGTCACGCAGTTGCACTGTGGCGCTATTTTCAGGGCATTCCGGTGCAATTACCAGGCCTCGCAGCCAGCAGGAAAGTGAGTTTACCGGCACATCCCAGCCCAGTTGTTGATGCAACAGTGCCTGAACATCCGCATCCCTGTACTTACTGCCATCAGCCAGGGTAACCTCTGCCCTGTCCAGTCCGGCTCGCAACTGCCAGGCACCCCGGCCGAGGGCAGCATGGAAATCCAGCGCCATTGACTGCTGCGACTGCACCCAGTTCAAACTGCCGCTGCCGCCATCTGTAGCACCAGCTGTTTCGATACGAATTGAAATTCGACCTTTAAATTGCCAGTCCTGCAATTGCTGCAAACTGGTCACCCGCGCCAACTCCTGAATATTCAGGCTATAATCAGCACCAACTTCAATCCCGGATGTGCTGCGGGTGGCACAGGCTGACAACAGTAATACATTAACCAGTAAAATCGGTGCAATGAATACTCCGATAAAAGACTTTTCTGCAAAGAAATCCCTCAAAGACCCAGGCGCTCCCCGGTTTCCAACAATACAGGGTCATCAGCACCTGATGCGCGAGCCTTATAAAACACCTGTTTTGCCTCAGCCTGCAATCCGGACTCCCATAACACTTCAACCAGGTGTGCCACAATTTCCGGGTTTTTATCCAGCTGATACGCACGCTTGAGATATTTGAGTGACTCTACATTCCGCCCCAGGCGAAATAGTACCCAGCCCATGGAGTCGATAGCAGAAACATCATCCGGCTGCAGCTCCAGGGCCCGCTGGATATAACCGAGCGCCTCGGAATGACGATCCGTCTGGTCGGTCAGGGTATAACCCAGGGCATTTAAGGCCGCCGGATTGTTCGGCTGCAGGTTCAGGACCTTGCGAAATGCCACTTCAGCGGCATCAACATCGCCTGACTGTGCCAGCAATAGACCCAGTGAGTAGTTCAAAGGTACCGAGTCCGGCAAGCGGATAAGACCGCGCTTCAATGACTCCGTAGCCGCAGGCAGTTTCTGTGCCTGTTGCAGCAACTGGGAATCAGCCAGCCAGGCCTGCTCTACCACCGCTGCCTGCTCAGCATTTTTCAACGGCTCCAGTATTGCCCGACCGTTATCCAGGCCCTCACTGACTGTCAATAGAACCGAAAGGCGTAAACGTGCAGCCACCCAGGCAGCATCCGTCTCCGGAACCTGCTCATACCAGTGACGTGCTTCATCTATCAGCATAAGCAGGTCAGCTGCCCTGGCCATGCGGATTGCATGACCGGAGGTATCTTTGTCCACACTATCCGCCATTTTGTAATACAGCTGCTCAGCACGCTGCGGATCTTTTTCCAGCGTGGCAAAAACCAGCCTGTTAAGGATAACCTTGTCCGTCTGCACGAGATCCGCCAGTACTTTGTTCGCAGACACCGTGTTCTTCTGCCGATGCAGAATTTCAGCGTAGGCCATGGCACTTTCTTCCACAGAAGGATCGATTGCCCAGGCGCGTTTAAAGTATTCAGTGGAATCAGGCAAACGCCCGGAGGCAATCAGCAGTCTCCCAACCCACAATTGTGTAGGAACATCATCTACCAGCCCCGCTGCAGCCTCTTTCCCTAACTGTATAGCCAGGGTCATATCACCCAGTTTTGCAGCCAGCTGGCTTTGTGCCAGCTTACCCATGGCAACCGCCCGGGTATCACCATTGAGCTGATGTTTATCAATTAATTGCTGGAGTAAGTCGCGGGCATTCTCATTGCTGGATGAGCGCGCAAGCACTGCCGTTACCTGCTGCCATTTTTCCGTTTCAGTACCTTCTGTGTTTTTATACAACATATCCAGCTGATATGCTGCCGCCTTGTAATTACCGGTACTTATATGGGCTGTTGCCAGGGCCCTGGTAGCATCGAGGTTCCCAGGGTCCAGTACTTGCCAGCGATCAGCCGCCATTGCTGCATGCTGCCAGCTGCGGGCACGTATAGAGAGCAGCGTTGCACGTTTGGCAACTTCCGGATCATCTGATAACAATGCAGCTTCAAGATAGCTGGACAATGCCGCCCTGACTTCACCTTCACTGCCTTCCAGTTCTGCCGCTATCACCCGGTACATTTCATCTGCGCTCATCGGTTCAGGCTGCTTTTCCGATAACTCCGTGGATTCGTCGGTTGCTATATTCACCGCCTCGACTGCTTCCTCTAACTGCGGATCCTTATCAATACCACCCGGTGCAGCACAGGCAGAAACGGCCAGCAATACAAGCAAAAACAACACGCCGGTCGCAGTGACTGTTAAAATAGGTTTTTTTTGCACTGGCATTCAAATTCCCTTGTATTTATTATCTGCCGATTATGAATTTCGGTAATATGAGCATAAATATAAAACAGCCAATTAACTGCTCTGCTATTCTAACCCTTGTTTAAATTGATATCAGATAGATTTTATTAACCATGCCACTGATTTTACTTGGACTCAGCCACGAAACTGCACCGATCACCCTGCGTGAATGTGTAGCTGTGCCCGAAGCCCGACTGGCAGAATCACTTAAAGACCTGAAGCAACAACCCGGGGTATTGGAAGCCTTTATAGTCAGCACCTGCAATCGTTCTGAATTCTATTGTCGGATCGCAACTGAGGCCGATCGTTCATTATTAAGTAACTGGATTTGCAGCTACTATCTTATTTCAGCCGAAGAACTTGAAGCCCATAGCTACAGGAAGTTTAATACCGAACTCATCCGTCACTTGATTCGTGTAGCTGCCGGCATGGATTCTATGGTTTTGGGTGAACCGCAAATACTCGGCCAGGTAAAGACCGCTTTTGCCTATGCCGAAGAAGCTAAAACGACCGGAACAGTCCTTCACCGCCTGCTGGAAATGGTATTTTCGGCCAGCAAAACAATTCGCACCGATACCGCCATGGGAGAAAACTCTGTCTCCGTAGCCTCCTGCGCAGTCAAACTTGCGCGCCAGCTTTATGGCCATTTGACCGAGCAAACCGTGCTCTTAATCGGTGCCGGTGAAATGATAGAGTTATCGCTCAGGCATTTACAGCAGCAAGGAGTTACAAAATTCATTATCGCTAATCGGAGCCGTGCCAATGCAGAAAAGCTGGCCGTTGAATTCAACGCGAAAGCTATTTCCCTTGAGCAGCTTGAATCCCACCTGCCGGATGCAGACATTGTATTTAGTTCCACTGCAGCCCAGGTGCCAATATTGACGCGGCCAATGGTAACGAAATGTCAGAAACAGCGACGCCATCGGCCCCTGCTGCTGGTTGATATAGCCGTGCCGCGCGATATTGCCGCAGATGTTGCGAAAATATCTTCAGTTTATCTTTATAGTATTGATGACCTGCAAAAAGTTCTTGAAAGCAATCTCAAGATGCGTGCAAGTGCGGCTACCGAAGCTGAAGTCTATGTGGAACAATATTTACATGAATTTTTACGCTGGTGGCGTGGCCATCAGGTCGCCAGCAGTATCCGCAAAATTCGCGAGAGGTCACACACTATCACCGAAATCGCAGTCGCGGCTGCCCTGCAGCAGCTCTCGAAAGGCAAAGACCCTGAGGCCGTAATCCGCGCCCTGGGCAAACAGCTAACCAATAAACTGCTGCACACACCCAGCACCCGGTTACGCGAAGCTGCTGCTGATGAAAACAGGGAGATAATGGATGCAGCAATACACCTGTTTGATATCAAGCCTGAAAACGATAAGGCTGATGACTCAACTGGTGGGGATCATAGCTTATGAAGCAATCCATACAGGACCGCCTGTTCCAGATCAGCAGCCGCCATGAAGAGGTCGGTCTGCTGATGGGTGACCCTGCGGTTATGGCCGACAACAACCGTTTTCGGGATCTCGCACGTGAGTATGCACAGCTTGAACCCATCACCACCAGTTTCCAGAGTTGGCAAAGCTATAACGATGCCGCAACCGAAGCCACGGAAATGCTGAAAGACCCCGAAATGAAGGAAATGGCGGCAGAGGAACTGGATGCGGCCAAATCCCAAATAAATGACCTCGAGCGGCAACTTCAAATCCTGCTGCTGCCCAAAGATCCGGATGATGACAGTAATATCTTCCTCGAAATCCGTGCCGGCACCGGTGGCGATGAAGCCGCGCTATTTGCCGGCGACCTGTTTCGTATGTACAACCGCTATGCTGAAAACCAGGGCTGGAAAATCGAAGTCCTGAGTGTTTCCGAGGGGGAACACGGCGGCTATAAAGAAGTCATCAGCCGGGTTGTTGGCAATGCTGCTTTTTCGCGTTTTAAATTTGAATCAGGTACCCACCGTGTGCAAAGGGTGCCTGAAACTGAATCCCAGGGGCGTATACACACCTCAGCCTGTACCGTAGCCGTATTGCCGGAAGTGGATTCGATTGATGAGGTAAAGATTAATCCGGCTGATTTAAAAATTGATACTTTTCGTGCCTCCGGTGCGGGCGGCCAGCATGTAAATACCACTGATTCTGCCATCCGCATTACCCATTTACCCACCGGTATTGTGGTGGAATGCCAGGATGAACGCTCACAGCATAAAAATAAAGCCCGGGCATTATCCCTGCTAAGTTCACGCATACTCGAAGCGGAACAGAGCAAGCAGGCAGCGGAGCAGGCCGAGTCACGCCGCCTGCAGGTGGGTAGCGGAGACCGCTCACAGCGTGTACGCACTTATAATTACCCGCAGGGGCGGATAACAGATCACCGGATCAACCTTACATTATACCGTTTGGGCGATATCCTTGATGGCCAGCTTGAACTGCTAACCGGACCCTTAATGCAGGAACAGCAGGCTATGGATCTGGCTGAAATAGGCGCCTGAAAATGAAGTTTATATTGAGTGTTTTTATCTTTACTACCCTGCTTTCTACCGCAGCCATAAGCAGCCAGACCATCCTGCTGCTGCGACATGCTGAAAAAATGTCGGATGTTAAAGACCCCCCCCTGACCGAGAGTGGTCACAATCGCGCTAACTGCATGGCTGGCTGGCTGGTAAAACAACCATTTTCCAAAGACATCAAAGTTATTTACAGCAGTAACTACCGGCGTACACTGGAAACCGCAGCCCCGCTGGCAACCCACCTGGGTGTTTCAATCCGCCTGTATGATCCACGTAAGCTTCAGGGCATTGCCGAGGAACTCACCACTAGTGGCGAGAGTGCAGTCATTGTCGGGCACAGCAACACCACTCCCATGCTTGCGGGAATCTTAAGTGAGCAGGAAATCACACAGATGGAAGAGACAGATTACAACAGTTTTTGGCAGGTGGATTCCGCTGAGGTAACGAGATTAGACCAGCGATTAATTGGGTGTGAATATTAATTGTATTAAGCCCACACGCACCCTGCTGGAAAGCCTGAATTCGTAGATACCATGTTTAAAAACTTTGTCAAGCAACATGATTTTCAATATATGGGGTTTGATGCTTGATCACACCATAACAGAT
>JADFVZ010000118.1 GCA_015222805.1 Pseudomonadota bacterium | reverse complement strand
GTAAATTTACTCCAATCTCTTGGATAGAAAAACTCAGTCTTAAGGCGACCGAAGAAACCTTCACAGGCTGCGTTATCAGGCGAGCAACCTTTGCGTGACATAGAACGAGTCAATTGAGCATCACGCATTCTATTAATCCAGCCAGGCCATCGATAATGTGCCCCTCTATCCGAATGAACTATAGGATGCTCTTTAGAATGAAGAGAATCGATAGCATCATCTAACATGCCGTTTACGAGCTGTGCATTGGGGCGCACCCCAACTTTCCAACTGACGACTAACCCGTCAAAACAATCTATTATCGGCGATAAGTACACTTTTCCTGCGGAAATACGAAATTCAGAAATGTCAGTAAGCCATTTCCTGTTTGGCGCATTTGCTTGAAAATTGCGTTCAATTATATTTTCAACGGGAGGACTGATTTCACCATAATACGAGTTATAACGGCGTCGCTTACAGCTGCTATGAGCAACCAGACTTCCCTCTTTCATAAGGCGTCTAATGACTTTCTCAGCAAGATGTAGCCCAGATTTACGCAATTCCTCACGAATTCGCCGATAACCATAGCATTGCCAGTTTGAATTAAATATCTCTTTTATACGGACTCGACCCTCCGCATATTTGTCTGGTAGCTTCATGCGAGCTTTGTGGTAAAAGTAGGAACTCTTGGGCATGCCTATTGCGTCAAGTAGCTCTTTGAGGCGATAGCTGTCGAGTAAGGCGTCAATCAGGTTTGTTTTTTCTTTATTTGTCAGAATCTCGTGACTGACGCCCTGGTCTTTTTTTAACAGTTCATTTGCCTTTTTCAAAATATCATGCTCAAGCTGTAGTTGGTACATACGCTGTTGCAGGTCTTTCACTTGCTTGTGCAATTGATTATGATCTTCACTTTCATGACGGTTCTTCTTTTTGGGCATGTCGATTGCATACTCCCTGGACAAGAATTGGGCTTTCCACTTATACAATATTTCTCTAGATACACCAAACTCGGTGGCAATAGATGCTGCGGATGTCTGACGTAAGCATAACGCTATGACTGCCTTCTTTTTCTTATCATACGTTAATGCAGGCTTTGCTTGGGCGCGGTTATTGTTTTTTTGTATTCGCACTGAACCTGGTTGAAGTTCATTTAACCAATCGCCAAAAACATGAGCACATGGATAACCCAAAACTCTTTGTGTGTAAGCAAAACATTCACCATGGCTAACATAATGCTCAATCGCTTTTTGCTTTTGTGCCATTGTATACTTCGGAAGACGTTTGTAGCTTCTAGGTAAATCGCCGGTTTCTTGGTATATCAAGTACCATTGACGCAGATATTTTTGTGATGGATATCCAAGCAAGCGAATAGCGGTAGCGGCGCGCTTACCTAGTTTAATGTAGAGCTTTACCGCTCTAATACGATCATCATACGAATACATAGGACTTACTCCAATTAAGTCCAAGTTTTTGGCCGCACCCTCCCTGGGGCACTTTTGGATGCAAATTAACAATGAGGGTCAGTTTTGCATTTTGAGCCAACTGCACTGAATAGAATTCAAAGAAACGAGACTCTTGGTCCAAGCTGTATTCTTGCGCTTGCAGGCTGTAAAGCCAATCGATATTCCTGAAGACAACATCAGGTATTTCTTTTTCCGTGATCAAATACCAGGGGGTTTCTTTTTCGATCCAATAACGACGTTCAATTTCAAGTTTTTCAATCGTTCTCGCGTTCTCTAGTGCTGAACTCATCTTTACCTGAATTGCAAACGTGTGATTGTTCGAGTCACTGGTTTTCACCAAAAAGTCGCTGCTCATGAACTGCAGTACACCATAATATTCTGCATGCTTGATTCCTGCTTCGTCACTGAGCTGTTTAGTGATCGCTAAGTCTAAAGGAAATTGCTCGCGAATATCGGTAGTTAAGTCACGCCATTGCAATAAAAGAAAAGTGGCGAGTTCTAGATCTGAAAGAAGGTGGTGTGTGCGGTGAGTTAGGTGACCAAATATGCGGTGTGAGCGACCTTCTGAAGGGACATCACGAACAGTTAGCCAAGGCTTGTAATCCTTGCCAGCACCATTACCACGGCCTTCCCTGATCCAACGGACATTCTTAGCCTCTGAGTTCCAGTAACGTTTCTTGCCCATGGAAAAGCCATCTTTATAAACCTTTGGTCAGATTAGCTTAGATTACTTTGGTTAACAACTTTATTGTTCAGTTAACAACTTTATTGTGCTGTTAACAACTTCATTGTTCTCCGACAATATTCGGGTCAGAGCCCAATTGATTTATTCCACTGTCACACTTTTAGCCAAATTTCTAGGCTGGTCTATTTCAGTGCCTTTAAGCATAGCAACATGATAAGCAAGTAACTGTAAAGGCAGGGTTAGTACAATAGGTGCTACCAATGTACCCCCAGTTTCCACTTGAACCACCTTGCCATGGTCGGCGGCTAATTTCGCCACTGCGTCCCGGTCAGCTACCACAATTAAGCGTCCACCCCTGGTTTTTACTTCGGCAATATTGGATACCAGTTTTTCCAGCAGTGAATCATTCGGGGCTACGGCAACGACTGGCATGTTTTCATCGACCAATGCGAGCGGGCCGTGTTTTAGTTCACCGGCGGGGTAGGCTTCGGCATGGATATAGGATATTTCTTTAAGTTTTAACGCACCCTCAAGGGCAATGGGATAGTGATCACCACGACCCAGGTAGAGAGCATGTTCTTTGTCGGCAAAATCTCTGGCCAGCTCTTGTAGTTCTCCATCCAGTTCCAGTGCTGATGCCAGCAGACCCGGTAGTTGTTCCAGTTCTGCTACCCGCTGGGTATATATCTCTTCATCCATGCCGTTGATGCGAGCCAGCCTGAGTGTCAGCAACTGTAAAGCTACCAGTTGGGTGGTAAATGCCTTGGTTGAAGCGACCCCTATTTCCGGGCCGGCGCGGGTCATCAGAGTGAGGTCGGATTCACGTACAGCTGATGATTCCGGAACATTGCAAACCACCAGGGTTGCCAGGTAATCCTCCTGTTTTGCGTGACGTAATGCGGACAGGCTGTCCAGGGTTTCACCAGATTGGGTAATGGTTACATACAGGCAATTGGCAGGCACCACTGGCTTGCGATAGCGGTATTCGCTGGCAATTTCTACACTGCAGGGCAGTCCTGCAAGTTCTTCTATCTGGTAACGTGCCACCATCCCAGCGTAATAGCTCGTGCCACAGGCGACGATATGAATGTTTTCCACTTTATCCAGCAACTCATCGGCACCTACCCCGAATATATTGGCCAGTACCTTTCCACCGAAGACCCGGCCTTCCAGGGTTTCTGCCACAGCCGCGGGCTGCTCATGGATTTCCTTGAGCATGAAGTGTGCATAAGGCCCTTTGTCAAAGGCTTCACTGTCTACATTACTGGTTTTTACTTCACGTTCTATCTGCTGCCCACTAACATCTTTAAGCAGGAACTCATCGGCACGAATCCTGACAAGATCACCCTCTTCCAGGTAAATAAACTGCCGGGTTTCCGGCAACAGTGCATGTACATCTGATGCCAGGAAATGCTCCTTACCATCTTTACCCAGGCCTAGAACCAACGGGCTGCCCAGACGGGCACCAACTACAGTTCCCGGTTCCCGGCTGGAAGTCACTGCGATGGCATAGGCGCCGTGGAATCGTTCGCAGGCCTCAGTCACTGCAGTGAATAAATCGCCATGCTCACGTTCTAGTTGATCAATTAGGTGCACCATCACTTCGGTGTCCGTTTCTGAACCGAAGTTGTAGCCGGCTGCCGTCAATTCTGCACGCAGCGCTGCGTGGTTTTCAATGATGCCATTATGCACCAGGGCAATTTTACTGCCGGAAAGGTGCGGGTGGGCATTGAGTGTATTTGGAACACCGTGTGTTGCCCAACGGGTATGGGCAATACCGCAATGCCCTTCGATGGGACTGGTTTGCCATAGCTTTTCCAGAGCGACAACTTTGCCTGGTGTGCGTAAACGCTGTAATCCCTGATCAGTTTGCAGGGCAATGCCGGCAGAGTCATAGCCCCGATATTCGAGTGCTTTGAGTCCTGAAATTAATATTTTTGAAATTGGCCGATGGGTGCAGGCTGCTACAATTCCACACATGTGTTAAATTCCCCCTGAAGTCTAGTCAGAATTCTTAACTGGACGCTTCCAGTTTTTAAGTGTTGTTTGACGAGAACGACTAACCGCAAGTGACTCGGGCGGTACATCCCGGGTAATGGTTGAGCCGGCACCTACTGTGGCGTTTTTGCCTACCCTGACCGGTGCAACCAGTTGAGTATCTGAGCCGATAAAGGCACCGTCTTCAATCACCGTTTGATGTTTATTAACACCATCATAATTACAGGTGATGGTACCGGCACCAATATTTACCCCGGCACCGA
This sequence comes from Pseudomonadota bacterium, assembly GCA_015222805.1. Classification (GTDB taxonomy): domain Bacteria; phylum Pseudomonadota; class Gammaproteobacteria; order Xanthomonadales; family SZUA-36; genus SZUA-51. The sequence goes on along the minus strand of JADFVZ010000118.1, from coordinate 29,684 downwards.
CTTCAGCATCACCAATATAACTCAGGTGGCTGGCTTTGCTGCCCTTTGCTACTGTAGATTTTTTAATTTCCACAAAGTTGCCAATTTTAACTTCATCGGCAAGCACGGTACCGGGACGTACACGGGCGAAAGGGCCAATATTGCAATTAGCACCCACCACGGCATCTTCCATCACTGAATGGGCTTCTATCCGGGTGCCGGGACCAATGCTTACATTTTTTAAAATTGCACCGGCACCGATATGGGCACTGTCACCAAGAACTACTGTGCCTTCAAGGACGACATTGATATCTATGCAGACATCCCGGCCCACTGCAACGTTGCCGCGAATATCCAGCCGGGCGGGATCAATCAGCAAGGCACCCGCATCCATTAAGCGATTTGCCTGGTGATATTGATAGCGGCGCTCGAGTATTGCCAGCTGGCGACGGTCGTTAGCACCCTGGAGATCAGCTGCGTCAACTGCAATTACAGCATCGATTTCAATATCCTGCTTATGTGCAATACCAAAAATATCTGTCAGGTAATATTCCTGTTGGGCATTGTTGTTGTTAACCTGGAGGATTAATTCAGTTAGTAAATTCGAACCGGCCACAAGGATACCGGTGTTCACTTCGGTGATTTGTAATTGTTCTGGAGAGGCATCTTTTTGTTCAACAATTCCCGAAACCCTGTCGTTCGCCTCACGCAGGATTCGACCATAACCATGCGGGCTTTCCGGCACCATGGTTAACAGCGATAACTGTGCAGCTGAAGTTATCAGCGACTCAAGGTCTTGCTGTGGGACCAGTGGATGATCACCATAAAGAATCAGTACCTGCGAATTTTGAGGGATTGTCGGTAATGCCTGCTGCACTGCATGCCCGGTACCCAACCGTTCAGCCTGATGAATCCAGTTTAGATCATCCTCGTCGGCAAAAGCTGCGATAACCTCTTCGCTCTGGGAGCCTATAACGATATGTATGCCCGCAGGCCCGAGATTCCTGGCTGTTTCCAGCAGGTGGGATAGCATTGGCCTGCCACCCAGCGGTTGCAGGATTTTAGGTAGCGCAGAAATCATGCGCGTGCCTTCACCGGCTGCGAGGATAATAATATGCAAGGGTATGGTAATTTGTTCAGGCATGGTTTTCGTCAATAGTTATCAGGCCACATTATATCAGTGCCAGCTTGATCCAGCATGAACAGAACAGGCATCGGCCAGGATTATTTCCCGGCCAAAAAAAACGCGGCATCCCTGCCGCGTTTTTTGACTTACTGAACTTATATGGATCAGAAGCGATACACACCCTTAAGGTAGTAGTAACCGCCGTTGATACCAAATGGCGCTGAACGCCGTGAGTAAGTGAATACTCCTGGAGAATCAACAATACCGTCGATGGTACCACCACGTGACTGACCGATCTTGTTCTTGTCAGGCATGGTATCAAAGAGGTTGTTTGCACCCAGGGTCAACACAAAGCCGCCGTTGAATGCATAGCTGACTGAAGCATCAACCAGGCCTTTACCACCAAAGGTCTGGCGGTCGCCATTGCCTTCTTCAACGGTATATTCACCGAAGTAGCTCAGCTGCAGTACACCGCGCCATGCATTCTGCTCAAAGGTATTAGTCAATGAGAAGTGCGTGGTAGGCTGCCATTCTTCAATCATGGATTGATCCTGCGACGTAAACAGCACGTCTGCAAGGCCATCAGGCAGGCCAGATGTATTTACACCCTTGCCAACTGTGGTTTCAGTCCAGTTTGCTGAACCGGCAAAGTCGTAGCTGGTACCATTACTGAACTCTGTGCCCCAGGTGGCAACCAGGTCGATACCCGAGGTCTCAGTTGAACCCGCATTGGTAAAGAACTGGGCAGAGGTGATTCCCAGCGCTTCCATACCGGCAACAACACCCGGTGGTAATACAGGGTTGCTGGTTTTAATTGCGCCCGAGAGGATGATCCGGTCTTCAATATCAATAAAGTAGTAATCGGCTGAGAATACCCAGGCATTGTCAGGATCGAAGGTAAAACCGACAGAAAAGTTAACCGACTCTTCTTCTTTCAGTTCTGGAACACCAACGGCTGCCGCAACGTCACTGTCATTTCGGAAGGTACCGCGTTCTTCAGCAATCAGGCCACCATTAGGACCGGAAACAAACTGGGTACTAATGCTGTTGAAGTACAACTGCTGCATAGAAGGAGCACGGAAACCGGTTGAGGCTGAACCCCTTAAGGCAAATGAATCGCTGATTTCATAACGAGTTGATAGCTTGCCTATTACGACGCTGCCAAAGTCGCTGTAATCTTCATAGCGTAGAGCACCTGCCAGCAACCACTTTTCACTGAGTTCTTTTTCAATATCCAGATACAATGCATAGGAATTACGATCTTCTTCTACCGCATTGCGGGGAGAGAATCCGCGGAAAACCTGGAAGCCGGCATTATAGTCCTGACCAGTCACCGGGTTTACTGCTCCGCCATTGACATAGGAAGCGGGTTCCCCGGGAATAATCCGATAGTCATCTTGGCGATATTCAGCACCCCAGGCCACGTTAAGGGCCAGGTTATTATTGTAGTAGACCTTGCTGGCATCAAAGTTAGCCGTTGTCTGGGTCAAATACAGTGTACCGGCATCTGCAGATGTCTGGCTACCGGGGCCTAAAGATGCATTCTGCGAGTTGCTGATAAAGAAGTTAAAGCTGTTACGAGCCGTACCGATGCTGGCATCGTAATCCCAGTCATTAATAGTAAAGCGGTAACCGCCAAAGCCTGACCAGTCATCAATTGTAGTATTGATTAAGGGTAGGAATCCGTCCGGATAATCTGCGAGGATAGTCTTGGTGGAATCGACTGCCGCCCGATAAAAGCCACCGGACTGATTCTCACGTTCTGAATAGGTGAAGAAGGCATACAGCTCCCCGTCATCACCCATCGGTAAAGCAAAGTTAGCCACAAATGCATGCTGCTCGGAGTCTGAATCACCGATACGGAAATTCTGGCGATCGAAGTCTGCTTCACGTGGATCAAGAGTAGTAATCACGCTACAGCCATAATCTATATTAACCCCGTCAGTACAAGGGTACTGGCGCTTACCGCTTAAGCCTGCACGGTTGGTTGCATCGCGTTTACGATATTCATAGGTCATATTAAGGAAACCGTCACTACCGACGGCAAAGCCATTATTGGCATTTGCTATATAGGTAGTACCGTCGCCTTCATATGTTTGACCGGCTTCAAAACCGACAAAACCTTCGTCGGATGCATCACGCAAGACAATATTAATAACCCCGGCGATAGCATCTGAACCATATTGTGCTGCAGCACCGTCACGCAGAATTTCAACACGTTGAATGGCTGAAATAGGAATTGCATTCAGATCGGTACCTGCGGTACCACGACCTACTGATGTGTTTACATGGATCAATGAGCTGTTATGGCGGCGTTTGCCATTAACCAGCACCAGGGTCTGATCCGGGCCAAGTCCACGCAAGGTAGCAGGACGCAATGCATCAGAACCATCTGAAATGCTCGAGCTGGAGAAGTTAAATGAAGGAGCCAGCACCTGCAGTGCACGACCCAGTTCGGTTGCGCCTGTATTTAACAGGTCATCACTACTGAGCACATCAACCGGTACCGGTGAATCCTCAACACTACGATGCTTTACACGTGTACCGGTAACGGCAACCACTTCCAGCATATTTTCACTTTCTTCCTGTGCCTGTACGGTCACGGGTAAAGCTGCGGCAATCATCACCGGCAGCAATAGTTTCTTATAGATATTTCTCACTTTTGTCTCCTCTCCTGCTTCACTACGTTTAGTTAATCCGGTCGAGGTTAGCAGAAGCAGGATTTAACTGCAAATTAACAAATTAGAAATATCTACTGTAAACAAGCTGAAAGGTTGAAGCATTTCTGCTTGAGAATAATATTATTATCAGATTTATCAACATTATCATGCAGATACAAAAACACCGACACAAGGCCGGCGTTTAAGATAAATCTAATATTTGATTTATGAATTAATGCTTCATTCTTTTCTTCCACTGCCGTAATGCAGCGATTTCAGCGATAGCCTGAGCCAGCTTGGCCTGTGCCTGGGCAATGTCTATCTCGCCATGCTGATCAGCGATTGTACGTTCTGCTTCTTCTTTGGCCTGGATAGCCGCAGCTTCATCGAGATGACTGGCACGGATGGCAGTATCGGCCAGCACGGTTACCACATGCGGCTGGATTTCGATCAATCCGCCGGAAACATAGTAGTCTTCTTCACCACCTTCTTCCAGCTGTACGCGAACCAGACCCGGCTTCAGGCGTGTCAGTAACGGTGTATGCCGAGGGGCAATACCCAGCTCGCCCATTTCACCGGTGGCAAAGACCATCTTTACAGTGCCGGAGAAAATCTCACCTTCGGCACTAACGATGTCACAATGGATAGTTTTCGACATGTTCTGTCTCTCTACTCGCTAATAATTATCAGCCTGGCAGCTTTAGGCCGCTTTGGCTTCCATTTCCTTGGCTTTGGCTACGGCTTCATCAATGCCGCCAACCATATAGAAGGCCTGCTCGGGCATATGGTCGTAGTCGCCTTCAACAATACCTTTAAAGCCACGAATGGTTTCCTTCAAGCTAACAAACTTGCCCGGCGAGCCGGTAAAAACTTCAGCAACAAAGAATGGCTGTGAAAGGAAACGTTGGATTTTACGTGCCCGCGCCACAATCGCTTTATCTTCTTCTGATAATTCATCCATACCCAGAATGGCGATAATATCTTTCAATTCTTTATAGCGTTGCAATACACCCTGAACATTTCGTGCCACTGTGTAGTGTTCTACGCCAATAACATTCGGGTCTAGCAGGCGCGAGGTTGAATCGAGCGGATCAACCGCCGGATAAATACCCAGTTCTGCAATTTGCCGCGAAAGTACCAGGGTCGCATCCAGATGCGCGAAGGTGGTTGCCGGGGATGGATCGGTTAAATCATCCGCGGGTACATATACCGCCTGGAAGGAGGTAATAGATCCCTGCTTGGTAGAGGTGATGCGTTCTTGAAGCGCACCCATTTCTGCCGCCAGTGTCGGCTGGTAACCTACCGCTGAAGGCATACGACCCAGCAGTGCTGATACTTCGGTTCCCGCCAGGGTATAACGATAAATGTTATCAATAAACATCAACACGTCACTACCGGAATCACGGAAGTCTTCCGCCATGGTCAGGCCTGTAAGCGCTACACGCAAACGGTTACCCGGTGGCTCATTCATCTGCCCGTAGACCAGCGCTACTTTGCTGAGTACATCGGCATCTTTCATTTCATGGTAGAAATCGTTACCTTCACGGGTACGCTCACCTACACCTGCGAAAACCGAGAAACCGCTATGCTCGATAGCAATATTACGGATCAATTCCATCAGGGTTACGGTTTTACCAACACCAGCACCACCGAACAGGCCTACTTTACCGCCCTTGGCGATAGGCATGATCAGATCAACCACTTTAATCCCGGTTTCCATCAGTTCGGTACCGGTAGCCTGCTCATCATAACTAGGTGCTTTACGGTGAATTGGCATGCGTTTTACTTCACCAATCGGGCCTGCTTCATCGATCGGCCGACCGAGCACATCCATAATCCGCCCCAGGGTTTTAGGACCCACGGGAACCTGGATGGCAGCGCCTGTATTAACCGCTTCCAAACCACGCTTCATGCCATCGGTAGAACCCAGCGCAATGGTACGGACAACACCGTCACCCAGTTGCTGCTGAACTTCCAGTACGATTTCTGAACCGGTAATATTCAACGCATCATAGATTTTAGGCAGGCTGTCACGTGGAAACTCCACATCAACTACCGCACCAATTACTTGAACAATCTTTCCAGAGCTCATCCGACTCTCCTAATTACAAAACTTTAATGACTAATAGTATAAATTTATTCAGCAGTACAGGCGTTTATTCAACAGCCGCCGCACCACTCACAATTTCTGATAATTCCTGGGTAATAGACGCCTGCCGGGCTTTGTTATAAACCAGCTGCAATTCGTCGATCAGGTCTCCCGCGTTATCGGTTGCGGCTTTCATCGCTACCATTCTTGCTGCATGTTCGGAAGCCAGGTTTTCCAGTACCGCCTGGAAAATCAGCGACTCAAAATAGCGTAGCAATACGGTATCGAGCAAGTCACGCGCTTCGGGTTCATAAATATAGTCCCAAAGCTCGGTAATCTCATCATCATCACCCTTCGGCAGCGGCAGGATGGTTTCCAGGGTTGGTTCCTGAATCATGGTATTAACAAACTGGTTATAGGCCAGCACTACACGATCGAGGCCAACTTCCCGATATTTATCACCCAGGACTTTTAACGGCCCGATAAGGTCGGCAATCTGTGGCTTTTCACCTATATCAATGGTGCTGGCAAGTAAGTTTACTTTCAGTCCCTTGAAAAACTGGGTGGCTTTTTTGCCGATAGTGACAACATCAATTTCGACACCCTGTGCCTGCAGTTCAGCGATTTCTTTCAGCAGCCTGCGGAACAAATTGTTGTTGAGGCCGCCACAGAGTCCACGATCACTGGATACAACAATAAAACCAACTCGTTTAACATCCTCGCGCTCAAGTGTGAACGGGTGGCGATACTCCGGTTGGGCACGCGACAAATGCGAAATGACCTGTCGGATCATCCGCGCATAAGGACGGGAGTGCTGCATCAGATCCTGTGATTTGCGAATCTTGGCTGCCGATACCATCTCCAGTGCGTTCGTCACCTTACGGGTGTTCTTCACACTATTGATTTTGGTTGTAATTTCTCTAGCGCCTGACATTCTCTTGCCTCGTTATATCTATACTATACGGGACGGCTTAATAGCTGCCGGTTGCCTTGAAATCTTCAAGTGCGGCTTTCAGCTGGGCTGCCAGATCATCGTTCCAGTCGCCTTTCTCGTTGATTGTATCCAGCAACGACTGGTATTTGCTTTCCAGGAAGCTGTGCATGGCTGATTCATAATCACCAATCTTTTTCACATCCACATCATCCAGGAAGCCTTCGTTGGCGGCATACAAAGATGCCGCCATAGTCGCTGTTGACAGCGGGCTGTACTGTAACTGTTTCATCAGGTCGGTTACCCGCTCACCACGTTCCAACTGGGCCCGGGTAGCTTCATCCAGATCAGAAGCAAACTGGGCAAAAGCTGCCAGCTCACGATACTGGGCCAGCGCCAGGCGAATACCGCCGCCGAGTTTCTTAATAATTTTAGTCTGCGCTGCACCACCTACACGGGATACTGAAAGACCCGCATTAATCGCCGGACGAATGCCCGCATTAAACAGATCAGTCTCGAGGAAAATCTGACCATCAGTAATTGAAATTACGTTGGTTGGCACGAAAGCCGATACGTCACCTGCCTGGGTTTCAATAATGGGTAGCGCGGTTAATGAACCGGTTTTACCTTTTACTTCACCGTTGGTGAATTTTTCAACATAATCCACATTTACCCGTGAAGCACGTTCCAGCAGGCGTGAATGCAGGTAGAAAACATCACCGGGATAAGCTTCGCGACCCGGCGGACGACGCAGCAACAGGGATACCTGACGGTAGGCCCATGCCTGCTTGGTCAGGTCATCATAAATAATCAGTGCATCTTCACCGCGATCGCGGAAGTACTCACCCATGGCACAACCGGCATACGGGGCCATATACTGCATCGCTGCAGAATCTGCCGCACCAGCTGCTACTACTATGGTGTGTTCCATTGCGCCGTGCTCTTCCAGTTTATGTACTACGTTGGCAATGGTTGACTGCTTCTGGCCAATGGCAACATAAATACAGGTAATGCCTTTGCCCTTCTGGTTAATAATGGTATCAATGGCAATGGCTGACTTACCCGTCTGGCGATCGCCAATAATCAACTCACGCTGGCCACAACCAACCGGAACCATCGCATCAATGGCTTTCAAACCGGTCTGCATTGGCTGAGAAACGGATTGACGTTCAATTACACCGGGAGCAACACGCTCTACCGGAGAAAAGCCGTCATTCTCAATCGGACCCTGGCCGTCAATGGGGTTACCCAAAGTATCAACCACACGCCCCAGCAGGCCACGGCCAACCGGAACTTCAAGAATACGCCCGGTACACTTGACGATATCGCCTTCAGAAATGTTTTCGTATTCACCCAGCACCACAACACCTACTGAGTCGCGTTCCAGGTTCATAGCCAAACCATACACCTGGTCTGGAAATTCAATCATTTCGCCCTGCATGGCATCATCGAGACCATGGATTCGAATAATTCCGTCCGCCACACTAACGACGGTACCTTCATTACGGGCTTCGGAAACGACTTCAAACTGTTCTACACGTTCTTTGATCAGTTCCGAAATTTCTGATGGATTCAGTTGCGTTTGCATCTTTTTCTTTCCTGGTTTTTATATGTCAACGAAAACGAGCATCCTCTGCCACGCTCCGCTATAAATTAATTAAATATCAGTCTGCCAGCTGTACAGCAAGCTTATTCAGCTCGCCCTTTATCGAACCGTCTATCACCATATCGCCGGTATGGATCACCGCACCGCCAATCAAGGCCGGATCAACTGTTGCATGCAGTTCAATATTACGATCGAACCGTTTTGCCAGCGCTTCGCGCATCCGCTCTTTCTGGTCTTCAGATAGTTCAATTGCGGAAACTACTTTGACCGCCAGCTCTTTCTCTTCTGCCTGGCGTAAGCGGGCGAACATTGACTGGATTTCAGGTAACAGCGAAAGCCGTTCATTGTCTGCCAGCACATTTATAAAATAGGCAAACTTCACTGAGAAGCGATCACCGCCTGTTTCAATCACAAGTTTTGCCACTTCCGCCTGTGCTACACCGGGGTTGCTAATCAGTTTCTCAATATCCTGGTTGGCAACGATGGCAGCGGCACTCCTTAGCATCTCACTCCATTCAGCCAAGGCCGAATCTGTGAGGGCTATTTCAAATGCAGCTTTTGCATAAGGCCGGGCCAGTTTGGTTAGATTACTCATCAGTCTCAGACCTAAATTTCAGCGATCAGTTTTTCCAGCAACTGCTCATGGGTTTTTGGATCAATTTCTTTGTTGATCAACCTCTCCGCACCCAGTACCGCTAATGTTGCTACAGAACTACGCAGTTCTTCACGCGCATGGTTCGCACTTTGCTGGATTTCAGCATCCGCTGCAGATACCTGGCGTTCGCGTTCAGCCACGGCTTCATCTTTCGCCTGGCTGAGAATTTGAATACCGCGCTGGTTGCCCTGCTCGATAATTTCCGAGGCCCGGCCACGGGCTTCATCTGTAATCGTTGCAGCTTCTACATTTGCCACTTCCAGTGCTTTTGCCGCTTCATCAGTGGCAGCCAGACCTTCAGCAATTTTGGCACGGCGCTCATCGAGGGCCGTGATAATCGGTGGCCAGATGAATTTCATACAGAACCAGACAAAAACAATCATCGCGATCATCTGTCCAATCAGTGTCATATTAATATTCACGCCATTACCTCGCTTTATTCATTGTTTAGTATGACTATCAACTAGCCAGCCATTTGCTGTAATTGACCAACAAACGGGTTTGCGAAGGTGAAAAACAACGCAATACCAACACCGATCATGGCAACCGCATCAAGCAGGCCAATGGCGAGGAAGAATTTACCCTGCAGCATTGAAGCCAGTTCCGGCTGGCGGGCTGAACCTTCCAGCAAACGACCACCGAGGATACCAACGCCGATACCTACACCCAGCGCTCCAAGACCAATCAACAGGGCTACTGCAATTGCTGTCATACCAATAACAAATTCCATGGTTTTCTCCTACATCCGTAACGGATTATTTATTACATAAAGTTAAAAATAAAAAGCTTAAAAAAATCTATCAATCAAATTAGTGTTTTTCGTGCGCCATACTCAGGTACACAATGGTCAGCATCATAAAGATATACGCCTGCAGCAAAATAATCAGCAGGTGGAATACCGCCCAGCCAAAATGCAATGGCAACTGCCACAGGCCCAGCATAGCAATAAGAATAAAGATCAACTCACCCGCATACAGGTTGCCGAACAGCCGCAGACCCAGTGAAACCGGCTTGGCCAGCAGGCCTACCATTTCGAGGATAAAGTTAATTGGAGCAAATGCAATTTTGCCAACCAGGCTGTTTGAAGCAAACGGCTGGCCGGTTAGTTCGCCCATAAACCCGCCAATACCTTTAATCTTGATACTAAAGAACAGGATCAGAACAAATACCGCAAGTGCCATACCCATCGTCGCATTGACGTCTGTAGTTGGCACCACCTTCTGGAAGTGAATGCCCGCTTTACCAGCCAACCAGGGAATTAAATCTACCGGGACCAGATCCATGGTGTTCATCAACAACACCCAGACAAACAAGGTCAGCGCCAGCGGTGCAATCAGGTTGCTGGTGCCGTGAAAAGTCTCTTTCACGCTGGTATCGACAAACTCAACGATTGATTCAACCGCTGCAACACCGCGCGAGGGAACGCCGGCTTCAGCTTTTTTGGCTACCCGGCGGAAAATAAACAGGAATAATGCACCGAGGAAAATCGACCAGAACATGGTATCGACATTAATTGCCATGAAGCCCATATCCGCGGCTTCCTGCGCAGTCTCGGCCATACCCCAGGTGCCATCAGGGTGCTGGCCATAGGTCAGGTTAGTCAGGTGATGGCGAATATACTCGCCAGATGTCAATGTTGTGGTTTCGCTCGACATGCTCAGGTATACCTAATTATTAATATTTTCTGATTTATCTTGTTTTACTGCCGGCACCGTTTTAATGGGGCTCCGATCAATAAAAATTAAGCCTGCCCAGTTCACCAGCAGGCAAATAATATAGCCAACAAATAACGCCAATACGTTAATCGGCTGCAGCTGTGAAAATACCAGTGCAAACAGCGCACCGGTCATCAACAGCTTCATTGCTTCACCTTTATAGGCCGCTGCAACAAAGCGTCCGGCATCTTCCTCCGGGTTGCCGCTGCTGCGCCGCGCCTGCAAAGTTAAACGCAGGGCGAACCAGGCATTCGGCACTACGCAGATTAAACCTCCCACCAACAGGGAATAAGCCGTTACCGGATTGAATATCAAACCGACAGCAGCCGCAACCAGGGTGGCGAATAACTGGGCGAGTACTAGTGGTAATGCCGTTTTCATGCGGAACTTCCACCACCTTATTGTACACAGCAACACGACCAAAACCGACAAAAAGTCATACGACTATTAGCCCGTCGTCCGTGCAATTATTCATATAAGAAGCCAGCGAACACAAGATATTTTTGTGCAAAAGCTGAACCTGCGACCTTATCCGGTTAATTGTACCATTTAGAGGGTTTTGGGGGCAATGCGGTGAGCATAAGTTTTTCTTAGAGAAGGGCGGGGGCCTGTTGTTAACGCTAGCGAATATGCTGAGCTGAAATACCTGCTGGATCCCGGACCCTGCTATTCGCAGTTCCGGGATGACGAGACCTGAGGGTGTTGAGCCTGGGGATGAAGTAATAAGCCAGGTGGTTCGTTATTCCCCAAATAATGAATGGGCGATCACAATCAGTGATAGCAAGCCTATTAATTGATATGCTCGAGAATTCCTTCAAACTCATCGGCTGAGTTGTACTGGATAATCAGCTTGCCGCGACCGCTGGGCTGATGCTGGATCTGTACCCGTGCACCCAACTGCTCGGTGAGCTTATCCTGCAAGCGCTGGATATCCGGGCTGACCCGACGTTTGGGTGGCTTGACCGGTGCGCCAGTCAGCAGGCGCTTAACCAGTTGTTCGGTCTGGCGCACGCTGAGTTCACGGGAAACAACTTCACGGGCTGCGGGCAATTGCTTTTCTACCGGCAGCGCCAGCAATGCACGCGCATGCCCCATGTCCAGCTTTCGCTCGTCTACCAGCTTTTTAACCTCATCACCCAGCTCCAGCAGGCGCAGCAGGTTGCTGACAGCTGCACGGGAGCGACCGACAGCCTCGGCTGCCTGTAGGTGGGTTAAACCAAACTCATCCAGCAAACGCCGCAGGGCAACAGCCTCTTCCAGCGGATTTAAATCTTCACGCTGGATATTTTCAATCAACGCCATAGCCACTGTGGCTTCATCAGAAACATCCCGGACAATGGCCGGAACGTTATCAAGCCGGGCCATCTGACAGGCCCGCCAGCGTCTTTCACCGGCGATTATTTCATAACGGCCAGCGCCGATGGATCGAACCACAATTGGCTGCACCACACCCTGGGCGGTGATCGAGTCCGCCAGTTCCTGCAGGCGCTCCGGATCCATAACCGAGCGCGGCTGGTAGCGCCCGCTCTGGAGCAAATCCAGCGGAATTTCCCGGTAGATGTCTTTGCCCGGCTCCGGGCTGACGGAAAGCCCGCCCATCAAAGCATCCAGGCCTCGTCCAAGGGCTCTTTTATGTGGTTTTTTTGCCGTTTTTTTAGTCATCAACTCTATCTCTTCTACGCTTATCGGCTGCCGGCACGGCGAACCATCTCTCCAGCCAGCCCAAGATAGGCAATTGCACCCCTTGAACTTTTGTCGTATTTAACCACGGGCAGGCCAAAGCTGGGGGCTTCGGCCACAGTCACATTCCGCGGCACCAGGGTACGGTAAACACGCTCACCAAAATGCTCAACCAACTGGCGGGAAACCTCGTTGGTCAGGTTATTACGACCATCATACATGGTACGCACCAGGCCTTCGATCTGCAGGCGCGGATTGGTATGCAGGCGTACCTGCTCGATGGTTTTCATCAGCGCTGCAAGACCTTCAAGGGCATAGTACTCGCACTGCATAGGAATCAGCACGCCATCAGCGGCAGTCAATGCATTTAGTGTCAGCATGTTCAGCGAGGGCGGGCAGTCAATAATTATATAGGCATAGTTATCTACCAGCGGGTCCAGCGCTGCGCTCAGGGCCAGCTCACGATGCTCTACTTCCATCAGGCCGATTTCAGCGGCTACCAGGTCGTTGGTTGAGGGTAAAATACTGTAACCCGCAGCTTCACAGTTGATAATTGCGTCTTCTGCGCGGCACTCTTTGAGCAAGACCTCAAGTGAAGTCCACTCAAGTTCTTTCGGATTAAGGCCGCTGCCCACGGTGGCATTACCCTGGGGGTCGATGTCTACCAGCAGCACCCGTTTCTTCATTTCTCCCAGTGCTGCCGCCAGGTTAACCGCAGTTGTGGTCTTGCCGACACCGCCTTTCTGGTTTGCTACTGCAATAATTCTTGCCATTGGTGTTACTCAGTCTCGATGAATCCAGGTTGGATTCATGTCAATTTAATTCTTAGCAGGTGGCGCTCGCCTTCTACTCCGGGAATTTCCAGCTTTATACTCTCAATAAGCGAAAAGTCAGCCGGCAAACTATCCAGCTCTGCCTGTGGCCAGCGGCCTTTTGAGGCCAGCAATACAGTGCCTGCGGAAAACAGGTGCCGGGTCTGTTCCAATAACACCGGTAATGTCGCCACCGCCCTTGCGGTAATCAGTGCAGGCCGCTCATCGACAACCCAATCTTCTGCCCGTGATTCAACCACAGTAACATTATTCAGCCCAAGCTTACGCTTCACATGGGAGAGGAACCTGCAGCGTTTGCCCAGCGAATCCAGCAGGGTGACCGCCATATTCTCCCGAGCTATTGCCAGTGGTACACCCGGCAGGCCAGCGCCAGAGCCCACATCGACCAGGCTGTCACCGGTAACCCAGGGCAGCAGGGCCAGTGAATCCAGCAAATGTCGGTTGACCATATCCCGGGAATTACGAACCGCGGTTAAGTTATAGGTTTTATTCCATTTCTCCATCTGCTCGATATAAACCAGCAGCTGGTTAATTTGGGATTTTTCCAGTGACAACCCAAGCTCACCCAGACCGCTTGTGAGCTGCCTCTCCAACATTTATTTATTGATCTTCAGCATTTTTGTCTGCTTCAACTTACGGGTGAGAATATTGACAAACTCTTTGGATGTATTACGAAATTCCGGATCTGTGGTTTTGGTAAACATTAACCAGACCGGTTCACGGCTGGCAAAATCGACCAATCGGGATTCCAGATAAAACTGCTGCTGTTTTGAAGTATATTCGTAGGAGCCACTGCTGATGGTGTAATAATTCGCATAGGGGTGGGCCCAGCCGGAATACAGATCGAGACCCCAGTTAGGGCGCACATATTTCTCTGACTCCTGGCCGCCACCTACAGAGACCACATAAACTGTAATCATGGCATCCACACCTTCATTTTCCAACGAGGTTATAACTTCATCCAGATCCAATGTCTTACCGGATAAGTTTGGCAGGATATAACTCGGAAAGGCATCTATCCCTTGTTCACGCAAATGCCGGGCAAGGGCAGCCTCGAAGCCCTGGCGACGCATGGATACGCTGGCAGCAACATAGACTGCAACATGGCCATACTTTTTACTGCCTTTGACGTTTTCATCTGTCCATTCTTCTTTAACCTTGACCTTTGCTGCAAGGGTGGTTGCAAGCAGTAACAGGCTCAGACCGATAAGGATTTTTTTCATTACATTCATACAAAACTCCGGAAATGACCGGGTACAACCGGGCACATAAATATAGATACGGGCTATTTTAGCCTGAATTACTGATCAGCAGAAACCAAATTACAGCTGAAGCAGGGATTATTCAGCGTTCCTGCAAGTCAATTTCATCAGCATAGTGGCAGGCAACCCTGCCTTCTCCGCCCAGGCGGCGAAGAATAGGCACATCAGCGGCGCAGCGGTCCCGCGCCCAGGGGCAGCGGGTCCTGAAGGAACAGCCCGAAGGCGGATCCATTGGAGAAGGCGTGTCCCCGTATGTCAGGATATCCATTTTATTGCGCTCTACTTCCGGGTCAGGAATGGGCACGGCGCGCATCAGGTCAGAAGTATAAGGGTGCCGGGGCTGGGTATAAATTTCTTCGCGCGGCGCCAACTCCATGACCCGGCCCAGGTACATGACCATCACCCGTTCGGAGATAGACTTAACCACACTCAGGTCATGTGCGATAAATATCAGCGAAAGGCTCAGCTTTTTCTGCAAATCTTTGAGCAGGTTCACTATTTGCGCCTGGATTGACACATCGAGTGAAGAAACCGGTTCATCACAAACCACCAGCTTAGGATTTAGTATCAATGCTCGAGCAATGCCAACACGCTGGCACTGACCACCGGAAAACTCATGCGGATAACGATTCAGCAGGTTTGGCAGCAAACCCACCATTTGCATCATGCCCTTAACCCGCTCTTCAATCTGGACTTTTTCCATGCGCGGATAAAAGTTACGCAGGGGTTCGGCGATAATTTCGCCGATTTTCATGCGTGGATTTAATGAAGCGACCGGGTCCTGGAAAATAATCTGTAGTTCTTTGCGTTTTTCCCGCAGGGTGTCGGCACTCATTTCATGCAGGGGTTCACATTGCCACAGCACCCGTCCGCGGGTTGGCTGCTGGAGGCCTAAAATGGCCCGCGCCAGGGTTGATTTCCCACAGCCTGACTCACCCACAATACCAAGGGATTCGCCAGGAGCCATTTCAAAACTAACCCCATTCAACGCCTTCAACATGGTGGTCTGGCGGTGAAACATCGTTCCGGTTTCAACCGGGTAATATACATGCAGGTCCTGGACTCGGAGGATTGGTTTACAGGGCTGGTTCATTTAAGTGCACCCCCATCCAGATGACAGCGCAAGCTATGCCCCGGGGTAACCTCACGCACAACGGGCATTTCATGGCAGGCATCAAAGGCTTCAGCACAGCGTGTGCGGAAAGGGCAGCCCGTGGGTAGATTGAGCAAGTTGGGCGGGTTGCCCGGAATCGGATGCATGTCGTAATCACCCACATGGTCCAGGCGCGGTACGGCCTTGAGTAATGCGGCTGTATACGGATGCCGCGGCCGATAGAAAATCTCATCTACCGGTGCACACTCCACCAGCTGGCCCGCATACATTACCAGCACTTTATCGGCAAGACCTGCAACCACACCGAGATCATGGGTTATCAATAAAATTGAGGTATTGGATTTTTCCTTAAGCTCACGCATCAGGCGTTTAATCTGATCCTGAACGGTCACATCCAGGGCCGTTGTTGGTTCATCTGCAATCAGCAGTTCGGGCTGGCACAACAGGCCCATGGCGATCAGCACCCGTTGCTGCATACCGCCGGAATACTCATGCGGATACTGGCGTATGCGCCGTTCCGGATCCGGAATATCCACCTGGGTCAACATTTCGAGCGCCCGCAAGCGGGCGTCCTTGCGTGACATTTGCCGATGCCGCACCAGTATCTCCAGCATTTGCTCTTCAATTGTCATATAGGGGTTGAGGGAAGATGTCGGGTCCTGGAAAATCATCGCAATGTGCTCGCCACGAACCTCATTGATTTCAGTAGCCGTCATCTCCAGCAAATTACGCCCGTAAAATTTAGCCGAACCCCTGGCTTTCCCATTCGCCGCCAACAGCTTCATAATCGCCAATGCAGTTTGCGACTTGCCTGATCCGGATTCGCCGACAATCGCCAGGGTCTCACCAGACACCATGCTAAAGTCGAGTTTGTTCACCGCTCTGACCACACCATCGCGGGTCTTAAACAGGACCTCGAGCTGCTCGACCTCGAGCAGTATTTTTCCGGGTTTTGCCATAGTCCTCGGCTTAGGCATCAGATTCTATCCCGCGGATCTAGCGCATCACGTAAACCATCACCCACATAATTGAGGCAATACAGGGTGACCGAAAGGAAAATAGCCGGATAGATCAGCATCCACGGGGCGCTTTCCATATCCTGGGCACCATCATTCACCAGTGCTCCCCAGGATGTCATCGGTTCCTGTACACCCAGGCCAAGGAAGCTGAGGAAGGATTCCACCAGGATTACCTGCGGAATCGTCAGGGTAATGTAAACAATAACCACACCCATAAGGTTGGGGAGGATATGCCGGCGAATAATATCAAACGGTGTTGCCCCGCAGGCAACTGCGGCTTCAACATATTCTGTACTTTTCAGGCTGAGTGTTTGGCCACGGACAATACGCGCCATATCCAGCCAGTTGATTGCACCAATGGCAACAAACACCAGGATTATATTGCGCCCGAATACTACCATCAGCAGGATCACAAAAAACATAAACGGCATCGCATAAAAAATATCTACGATGCGCATCATCACCTGATCAATACGTCCGCCAAAAAAGCCGGCAATGGCACCATAAGTTACCCCGATTAACAGGCTAACCAGAGTTGCTACCATACCTACCAACAGCGAGACCCTGCCACCCAGAAGGGTGCGCACAAATAAATCACGGCCTACCGCATCGGTACCAAAAAAATGACCGCTGGCAAAGGAAGGGGCTGAATAAATATTATCCCAATCGGTAAAATCTGCATCCCAGGGAATAAGCCAGGGACCAACAATCACCGTGACCAGCATTAACAACAGGAGTCCCAGGCTGAAAACTGCAGCCCGGTTTTTTAATAAGCGGTGGCGGGCATCTTCCCATAAGCTGCGCCCTTTAACATGGGGCACATCAAGCGCCTGGGAAAAGGCATCCATTCCTGCACTGGCACCGCGGTCCGGATCCACCTCAATTGCCTGGTCTTTGATGCCGTTCATTTATAGTGAATCCTCGGATTCAGCCAGGCATAAATTAAATCAACCAGGAAGTTAAACAGGATGATGAGGGCCCCGTAAAAAATGACTACTCCCATTACCAGGGTATAGTCACGGTTCATTGCCCCCTGGACAAAGAAACTGCCGATACCGGGAATCGCGAAAATTTTCTCGATAACAACCGAACCGGTAATCAAGCCGGCCAGTGCCGGCCCCATAAAAGAAATAACCGGCAGCAAAGCGGGTTTCATCGCATGACGCCGGATAACGGTAATCTCCGACAAACCCTTGGCCCGGGCCGTGCGGATAAAGTCACTGTGCAGGACCTCAATCATGGAGCCGCGCATCAGGCGGGCAATATAGGCGGTGACCGGCATGGCAAGGGTAATCACCGGTAGCACCATATTTCGCCAGTGCCACTCCCAACCACCTGAAGGCAGCCAGCCCATATAAACCGATATCACCAGTATCAGCAGCGGTGCAATAACAAAATTAGGGATAGAAATGCCCAGCATTGCAAAACCCATAAGTCCGTGATCAAGGATGCTGTTTTGCCGCAGGGCGGCGATGGTCCCGATGCCGGTTCCCAGGGTAAATGACAGCAGCATGGCGAGTGCGCCGATACTGAGGGAAACTGGAAATCCTTTGGCAATGAGCTGATTCACCGTCCAGTCGCGGTACTGGAATGATGGCCCGAAATCAAAACGTAATATCTGCCCTAGATAGCGAAAATACTGCTGCACCAGGGGTTCATCGAGATGATATTTGGCATTCAGGTTTTGTTCTATTTCTGCCGGCAGGTTTTTTTCACTGTCAAACGGCCCACCCGGAGCTACCCGGATCATAAAAAATGCCACTGTAATTAATAACAGTAAAGTGGGAAAGGCCCATGCCAGCCGCCGTAGGGAATAATTCAGCATCTCAGTTTATCCACCCTCACCGCTATCCACCGGCTGCTGCGGATTTTCTGCAGGGCTGGCTAATCCTGCAACAGGCGCTGCTGCAGGAGAATCATTAACAATCGTATCAGCAGCAGTCGCTTCGAAATACATATACCGGCTGTAATGATGATCCATCACATTGTGCTGCCAGCCTTGCAGGCGCCGACTGACCAGGCGCTTGGTGACATAGGTATAGAGTGGCAATACCGGCAGGTCGGCGATCATGATGGCCTCAGCCGCCTGCAGCAACCTGCGCCGGCGCAGTGGTATCCGTTCTTCCCCAGCCTGGGATAACAGGCTATCGAAATTTTTGCTGCTATAGACATAATCATTATTACCGCTGGAACTCTCCAGTAAGCCGAGGAAACTGACAGGATCATTATAGTCACTGATCCAGCCGGCCCGGAATACCTGGGTCAAAACTTTATGCCTGCGATTCTGCAAAAAGACTTTCCATTCCTCGTTGATCAGGCGGGATTGAACCCCGAGCTTCTGACGCCACATGGAAGTAACTGCAAGCGCCACCTTTTTATGATTTTCGCTGGTGTTATAACGAAACTCCAACGTTAACGGCTTCTCTTCACTATAGCCCGCAAGCTGATAGTATTCCATGGCAGCCAGATCACGTTCAGCCTGGGTCCAGCCAGCCCACTCGGGTTCCTGGGGAGTGTAATCCGGGTTGCCCGGGGGTACCAGCGCATAAGCAGGCTGCTCGCCAAAACGGGTTACTTTTTCAGTTAACAGATCACGATCTACAGCCAGTGCCAACGCGGTACGTAGTGCTTTATTTCCGCGAAAGGGTTCGCGCGAGAGATTAAAACCGAGGAAATATGAACCCATCCACGGGCTGAGTACCAGTTCATCCGCCATATTCTCAAGCAACCACTGGTACTGACCAATAGGCACATCGTTGGTCCATTCAAGCGCCCCGGAGCGGAACAGTTTTATTTCAGTAGACTGGTCCGGTAATACATAAAATCGTACCGTTTCAATCTGTACGTTTTCAGCATCGCGATAATAGGGGTTCTTTTTCAGTTCAACAAAAGACCTTACCATCCACTCACTCAACTGGTAAGCGCCATTGGAAACCAGCTTGCCCGGATGGGAAAATGATCCCCCTGCCGCTTTAACTGAGACCTGGTGCAGCGGATAGGTTGATGAATGGTTGAGGATGCCGAGAAAGTAGGCGGTTGGGGCATTGAGATGAATCTGTACCGTGAACTCATCCAGTGCGGTAACCCCCAGGGAGCCTGGCATTTTCTCACCGGCCAGTATCTCAGTTGCGTTTTTGATCGGCGCCAGCATACTGCCATAGGCTGATGCAGTCTCAGGGGTCACACTGCGGCGCAAGCCGAAGACAAAATCTTTTGCACTGACCGCGTCACCATTCGACCAACGGCCCTCGGGGTCAAGGTAGAAGGTATAGGTCAGTCCGTCAGCTGATATATTCCAGCGATGCGCCGCACCCGGAATAATTTCACCGTTGGCAGACTCTGCAGTAAGACCTTCAAAAAGATCCCTGAGAATATTTGACGCAGGAACACCTGTTGCCCGGTGCGGGTCCAGTGTTTGCGGTTCTTCACCATTGCCCCGGCGCAGGATCAGGCCTGCAGGTGCATCTGAATTACCGCCCGAGAACAGTGAGGTGTCACCCTCATCACTGGTTTTTCCACAGGCTCCGAGCAGTACTATCAAGCCCAGGCTCAATGCTATCAAACCAGTACGGACACACTTCATCACCGCTCCTCCAGATCAAGATAACGGGATAAATGTATATCAAGTGTATTGGCTGTATACCCGTTCACACGCTGATCCACTAAATGCCTGGACACATAGTAATACAATGGGATCATGGGGACATCGTCGAGTAATTGCTTCTCTGCATTCTGGAGCAGTTGCAAGCGTTGGCCCGGATCAGTTTCTGCCTCAGCAAGAGCCATTAAATTATCGAACCTCAATGAATGATAACCCGACCAGTTTTGCACATTATTACTACTGAAAAGTGACAAAAAAGTGACCGGATCCGGAAAATCGCCTATCCAGCCACCGCGAAAAACTTCAGTAATCACCGCCTGGTTACGGTTATTTACAAACACCTTCCATTCTTCATGTACTATCCGGGTTACCACCCCGAGTGTTTGTTTCCACATGGCGGCAACTGCCAGCGCCATGCGCCGATGGGTAGAGGAAGAGTTAATTCGCAACTCCAGGTGCAGCTGATTACCCTCACCAAAGCCGGCAAGGCGGTATAAATCACGAGCTGTCTGCTCGCGTAACGACTGCTTATCGCCTGCACCACCCGGATATTGCTGCTGATATGCTCCAATACCCGGCGGAACCAGTGAATAAGCCGGCTTTTCGCCCGACGCCAGCACCAAAGCCGTCAGCTTGTCACGATCAACCGCAAGTAACAATGCGCGACGCAGACTATTATTATCTGACAGTGGCTGTCGGCGTAAATTCAAGCCAAGGAAAAATGTACCAAGATAAGGGTGTACCTTTAACTCATTGGGATAATTTTCCTGCAACCAGTCGTATCGCGCCGGGGGGATGGTTTCAGTGAGTTGTAACTCGCCTGCACGAAAACGATTTAACTCTGTATTCGGACTCGGTATAGGTACGTATTCCACCCGCTTCATCGATACAGAGTCACTGCTGTGGAAATATGGATTACGTTGTAATACCAGCCGGTCATTTGGCGTCCACGACTTTAATGTATAAGCACCATTGAACGGGCCCGCGCGGTGATCCCGGCTTGTGCCCCCTGCTCCTGCAAGCGGGAAACTAACCGGATGCGCCAACAGCCAGGATAGCCATGGGACTTTTCGATTCAGGCGGATTTCCAGTGTATATTCATCCAGCGCATGGATTCCAAGGCTTTCCAATGGCTGCGTTCCCTGGCGGATAGCCTTGGCGTTTTCCACCGCATCCAGTAACACCGCATTAGCAGCAGCTGTAACAGGCGTAACCGCGCGTTGCCAGCCATGGACAAAATCCACCGCCCTCAGCGGAGTACCATCCGACCAACTTAAATTATGCTGTAAATGCACGACAACCAGTCGTCCTTCTGCTTGCAGGCTTACTGATTCAGCCACCCCGTAAACCGGCTCTCCAGCTTCTGAAAGGGTCATTATGCCTTCGCGAATATCACGCAACACATTCAGTGCGGCGACCCCCTGAGCCAGATGTATATCCAGTGAATCCGGCTCAGGACCCAATCCACGCACCAGCTTCTCAGCGGCTAAGGCGGTAAGATTAAACAGCAGAAATAATGAGAACAGGCAAAATCGCATTTAAATTATTTGTTTTTTTCATGAAATGGAATGTTGTATCCTAGTGTACTTCATCCTAGCTAATTGCAAAGAGAATCAACTTGGACAAAAACCAGCCAATTAATGATGCACGCATCTTCACTGCCTACCTGGAATCAGGCAATAAACCAAAAGCTGACTGGCGCATGGGCACCGAACACGAGAAGTTCGGATTTACCCGTGATGACCTCAGGCCGCTGGCCTACGATGGCCCGAGAGGTATTAAGGTAATCCTTGAAGGACTTTCCGGGATGGGCTGGAAGCCAGTATACGAAGAGGGCCACATTATTGCCCTGCTGATGGATGACGGCTGCTCCATCACCCTTGAGCCGGGTGGGCAGCTGGAACTTTCCGGTGCCCTGCGGGATGACATCCATGCCACCTGTCGTGAAGTTAATGCCCACCTGGAGCATGTCAGGACGGTTTGTGAGCCACTGGATATCGGCTTTCTGGGAATGGGTTTCCAGCCGAAGTGGGGCAGGGAAGATATTTCCTGGATGCCCAAGGCTCGCTACAAAATCATGCGTGAGTATATGCCCAAACGTGGAAATCTCGGCATCGACATGATGAAGCGCACTTGTACGGTACAGGTGAACCTGGATTATTCTTCAGAAGCCGATATGGTGCAGAAATTCCGCACCTCCCTGGCGCTGCAACCGATCGCTACTGCGCTGTTTGCGAACTCGCCTTTTGTCGACGGCAAAGACAGTGGTTACCAAAGCTATCGCGCCCATATATGGACGGATACCGATCCGGACCGTACCGGCACCCTGCCTTTCCTGTTTGAATCCGGTATGGGTTTTGAGCGTTATGTAGACTATATGCTCGATGTACCGATGTATTTTGTTTATCGCGACGGCAAGTATATCGATGCTTCAGGCCTGTCATTCCGAGATTTCCTACAGGGGAAATTATCTGTCCTGCCGGGTGAACTACCGACCCTTACCGACTGGGAAGACCATATGACCACCGCATTCCCTGAAGTACGCCTGAAAAAGTTCCTCGAAATGCGTGGCGCCGACGGCGGACCCTGGCGACGCCTGTGTGCACTACCCGCATTCTGGGTTGGTCTGCTGTATGACCAGCATTGCCTGGATGCTGCCTGGGACCTCTGCCGTGACTGGACGACTGAAGATCATGTAAATATGCGCCTGATGGTATCCAAACAAGGCCTGGAGGCGGAATTCAAAGGCCGGAAAATTGCAGCTATTGCCCAGGACGTCCTCGCCATTGCCCACCGGGGCCTGACCTCACGCGCCCGCCTGAACGCCATGGGGGACAATGAAACCGGTTATCTTGAGCCGTTACAAATTGTGGCAGACACCCACATTTCACCAGCGGAGCGTAAGCTGCGGCTATTTTATACAGACTGGAATAAATCGGTTGATCCGGTTTTTGCAGAGTGCGCCTACTGACAGGCTCCTGGCTCGCGCAACTCTCCGGGCTGGAGCGTATCAAGTCGCCAGTCACCCACAGCCGTACGAATCAGGCGTAAGGTCGGCAAACCAACGGCCGCCGTCATCCGCCTGACCTGACGGTTTTTACCCTCGTGGATGGTTAGTTCAATCCAGCTGACCGGAATCTTGCGGCGTTGGCGAATCGGAGGCTGACGGGTCCAAAGCCAACCGGGTTTACCGGCCAGTAACCGGACTTTCGCCGGACGGGTGATGCCATCCTTTAAGCCTACGCCGGAGGCCAGCTGTTGCAATGCAGACGCTTTGGGTACACCTTCCACCTGTACCAGGTAGGTCTTATCTTTTTTGTAACGGGGATTGCTGATCCGCTGCTGCAGCGCGCCATCATTTGTAAGGATCATCAGGCCTTCACTATCCCGGTCCAGGCGCCCGGCAAGGTAAAACCCCGGCCGTTTTATCCAGTCAGCCAGGGTTTCCCGGCCCTGTGTATCGGTAAACTGGCTTAAGACACCATAGGGCTTGTTAAACAGCAGTATCTGGGACATATTTATGCGTAATTCTTAAGCCTATAATTTTCTCGCAAAGGCGCACAGCGCGCAGAAAATATCAGCTCTTTCTTTGCGATCTTTGCGCCTTCACGAGGCTCCTTGAGGGCAACTTAAAACGGCAGATCAAGATCCGGGCGCAGCGACATCAATAAATCGCGGAAGGCATTCTGGATCCGCTGCAGGGCTTCTTCAGTATCCGCATCAAAACGCATTACCAGGACAGGTGTGGTATTAGATGCCCGCACCAGGCCCCAACCATCAGCAAAATCTACCCGAAGGCCGTCAATGGTATTAATTTCTGCATTATCAAAATGTGCACGATCCTGAAGCAGCTCAACAAAGGGATGGTTTTCACCTTCCTCCATTTCGACTTTCAGCTCCGGGGTGCTGATGCCATGGGGCAGGGCTCCCAGGACTTCCTGCGGCGAGTCGATTTTCCATGCCAGGATTTCCAGCAAACGACAGGCCGAGTAAATTCCGTCATCAACACCGTACCAGCGTTCTTTAAAGAAAAAATGCCCGGACATCTCACCGGCAAAAGGTGATTTCATTTCCGGCATCTTGTTCTTGATCAGCGAATGACCGGTTTTCCACATCAGTGGAACACCGCCGGCGTCACGAATTGCCTCAGTCAGATGGCGTGAACACTTCACATCATAGATGATGGTCGCGCCCGGGTTGCGTGAAAGGATGTCCTGCACAAACAGTATCATCAGCCGGTCGGAATAAATAATCTCACCGGAAGGCAGAACCACTCCGAGGCGGTCAGCATCGCCATCGAAAGCCACACCCAGGTCAGCATGGGCACCCTGTACTGCCTTGATCAGGTCCTCCAGGTTCTCCGGAACACTGGGATCCGGGTGATGGTTGGGGAAGGAACCGTCAACATCATCATACAGGGCGGAAACCTCTGCACCGATTGATTGCAGTACCGATATTGCATTTACGCCACCCACACCATTGCCGCAGTCAGCAACAATTTTTAATGGTCTGGCCAATTGTATGTCAGAGGAAATTCGTTCCTGGTAACGGGAGAGAACACCCTCGGTACGGGTTACGCCGACACCCTCTTCAAAATCATCATCGCAGATCATCCGGTAGAGGTTCTGGATATCATCACTGGCAAGGGTGACCCCTCCAATGACCATTTTCAGGCCATTATATTCAGGTGGATTATGACTCCCGGTTACCATCACTCCCGAGCCGGAACCCAATTCAGCGGCAGCGAAATAAAGCACCCCCGTTGGTACCATGCCGATCTCAATAACATCACAGCCGGTGCTTAATATGCCCCGTTTTAAAGCCTTGATCAACGCTGGTCCAGAAACCCGGCCATCACGTGCCACCACAATCGGGCCCGCTTCGCGCCTGAAAGCAACCGTACCAACTGCCCGGCCAATAAACCAGGCCGCATCCTCGGTCAGTGTCTTATTTACAATACCGCGAATATCATAGGCCTTGAAAATGCTGGCAACTGGTTTAATCCGTTCCTGGCTTTGCACTACTTCAGGGATTTTGTTTATTGTTTCAGGCACAGCTGCTTCCTTTTCAAGTTTTGATTCAAATTCAGGTTCGGCTTCAGTTCCAGGAGCAGGCGTTTCGAGAGTCAACTGATGGGTATTAAACGCCGCCATCTCTTTAGCTTCGCGTCGTTTTTCATCCCTGCTAATACCCTCATTTGGGATCAGTAGTTCATTATCAGCCATGAGTATCGGCTCGTGTTCACTGCTAAGCCCTGCGACAGGTTTGCGTACCCAGCCAATAACGAAAACCAGCGCGCCCAGTAACATCAGCAGCAAGGCATTTTTTGAAGACTTCATACCGGGCAGGGGTGGCTGTGACCAGCTGATATAAAACAGCGAGCCCCTGACCGACCGGCGTTCAGCACCAACCCAGCCTTCGGGTGCCGTGCCAATTGATTTCAGGCTGGTAAAGTGAGTCGCACCGGCAGACTGCTGCAAACTTAAAAAGCCTTTCACTTTGCCGCTCGAATCGAGGCGGTCAAAAAGCTCCTCGGCTTTCCAGCTGATCAGCAGGTAGCCTATGTCACCCCCTAAATCTTTCAACTTGGTGACACCAACCACAAGGTTGCGGCCGTCATCCTGCATCATCTGGATGGTCGCAGTACCATTATTATCAGCCTCCAGGAGCATGTCGTATAAAACGTACTGCTGGGGATATATTGCACTGCCAAGGCTATCGATAGACGTGTTCAGCAAATCAGCATAAAAGGTCCGGACATCGATAATGCCGCTGTCGGTTTCCCGCAGTGCTGCCAGTAATTCGCGGTAATCGATTTTTTTCTGTACATGCGCGCGTCCATTTTCAATGGCCGAGGGTGAGCGCAAAATCGATTGCAGGCGGCGAATGGTAGTTTCAGACTCTTTATGTATGCCCTGGGCAGCACGCGTCAGGGCCTTGTATTCTGATTCTATGCTTGAGCTCTGGAAGTACACGAGGACACCCATAAGCAACAGGAGAAGTCCAAAGCCAAGTAAAAGATAGGCCAGCCAGCCCGGCAGGGGCCGACTGGTAAACTTTTGCTTGCCAACAAGCTGCTGCCAGATTTTTGTCAGCTCATTTTTATCAATTGACTTAAGATCAAGCGCCATCCTCTACCTCAATTTAGTGCTTACCTGTATGCCCGAAACCACCCGCACCCCTTTGGCTGGTATCAAACTCGGCAACAACTTCCCATTTTGCCTGAACTACCGGAATAAATACAAGCTGGGCTACGCGCTCACCCACCTCAATTGTGAACGGCTTGCTACTGCGATTCCAGCAGGATACAAATAACTGTCCCTGGTAATCGCTGTCAATCAGGCCTACCAGGTTGCCCAGCACAATGCCATGCTTATGCCCGAGGCCGGAGCGCGGCAGGATGACTGCTGCCAGTTTCGGATCAGCAACATAAATTGCCAGGCCGGTAGGTATCAGTATTGTTTCTCCCGGCGCCAGCACCGTGGCGGTATCCAGGCAGGCTTGCAGGTCCATCCCAGCAGACCCATTTGTGGCATATTCCGGAAGCTCAATATCAGTTCCGATTCGTGGATCGATTATTTTTAATTGTATTTTTTTCAAAAAACATCCTTGTTCTGTAACCTACCTGAATTGGAGATTATAGACTACAAGCCAGCACGATGATTACCCCTTTGCCTGTAAGCATAAATTCTAGAAAATTAAACCCATGATGCAGTCGGAAGAGCTATGAGTATAAAAAACTGGCCGGACCAGCAAAAGCCACGGGAAAAACTGTTGACTTCAGGCGCTCAGAGTTTATCTGATGCGGAATTACTCGCCATATTCCTGCGCACCGGCCTGTCTGGTTGCAGTGCGGTTGAGCTTGCTGCAGGCATGCTCGAACAAATGGGCGGCTTGCGACCATTGTTTAACAGCAATGAAAAGCAACTTACCGATATTCGTGGTATTGGTCCGGCAAAATTTGCCCAGCTTTCGGCGATTACCGAGTTAAACCGGCGCTACCTGAGGGAGCAACTGGTGCGCAAAGCCGCCCTCAGTGATCCGGAAAGCACCCGCGATTACCTGGTTTCACTATTGCGCGATCGCCAGCGTGAAATTTTCCTGGCACTGTTCCTGGATAATCGCCACCGGGTGATCTGCCATGAGGAGCTGTTCCAGGGAACTATTGACGGTGCCGCAGTTTATCCCCGTGTGGTCGCCGAACGTGCGCTCAGTCACAACGCTGCAGCAATAATTGTGGCCCATAACCACCCTTCCGGAGTATCTGAACCCAGCAGTGCGGATGAAGCCATAACCCGCCGATTGCGCGATGCCCTCGCCTTGCTGGACATTCGTTTACTGGATCATTTTGTTATCGGTGATGGCAGGCCGGTGTCGCTGGCAGAACGAGGCATTTTATAACGGCCCCCGTGCCAGAAATCAGATATAATACATAATTGCCCGCCAAACCCGGCGCAGGTTTCAATTCATCCGGAAATATCAGCGTTTTCAGGTATATTTCAACGATTTTATTGAAATAAGTTGCATTCAAATGCGATATCGGGTATAAAGTGCGGCTCGTTTTTGCATTTTTCAGCTTTAACTTTTTTGTAAGGATAGTCCGATGGCCAGAGTATGCCAGGTAACAGGTAAGCGCCCCGCAACGGGCAACAATGTATCCCACGCCAATAATAGAACACGGCGCCGGTTCCTCCCCAATCTTCACAGTCACCGCTTTTGGGTGGAGTCTGAGAATCGCTGGGTTAAACTGCGTGTTTCTACCAAGGGACTGCGTATTATCGACAAGAAAGGCATTGATGCCGTGCTTGTAGATCTTCGTTCCCGCGGTGAAAAGTTCTAAACCGGTCAATCAGGAGAATACAGCATGCGTGATAAAATTAAATTAGTGTCTTCAGCCGGTACCGGTCATTACTACACTACCGACAAGAACAAAAAGAACACCCCCGGAAAGATGGAATACAAAAAATACGACCCACGGGTACGTAAGCATGTCATCTATAAGGAAGCCAAGATCAAGTAAAGCTTGTTCGATGCTGCTTTGTATTTTAAAAGAACCTGCCGAATGGCGGGTTTTTTTATACCTCGCATCCCGGGGCCAGGCTCAAACGTATTTTCATCTACTCAAAATTTTAGCTGAGGGGGGTGCGTTTGAATCTGACCCCTGTCATATTGATGCCTGAGTTGCCGGAAGTTGAAACCACCTGTCGCGGTATCCGTCCGCACCTGCTCGGGCAAACAATTACAGCAGTGACCCTCCGCCAGCCAAAACTGCGCTGGCCCATTCCAGCTGAATTAATGACAGCTGTAGGCCAGGCCATTCTCGGTGTTTCTCGCCGCGGCAAATACCTGTTGATCGAAACGGCTGCCGGTACCATCCTCATCCACCTGGGAATGTCAGGCAGCCTGCGCCTGGCAGAAGCTCACCAACAGGCTGCGAAACATGACCATGTTGATATCGCCCTCGGTAATGGCAAGATCCTGCGTTTACACGATCCGCGACGCTTTGGTGCCGTGCTCTGGTGGACTGGGCCGATTGAAGACCACCCACTGCTCAACAAACTGGGGCCTGAGCCACTGGAGGCGGGTTTTGTGGATCAACACCTCTGGCAACTGTCTGGTGGACGCAAGCAGGCTGTTAAAGCTTTTATCATGAACGGGCATATCGTTGTCGGGGTCGGCAATATCTATGCCTCTGAATCTCTTTTTCGTGCCGGAATATTGCCACACAGGCAGGCCGGCAGGGTTTCCAGGCAACGCTACCTGCACCTTAGCCGGGTCATCCGCGAGGTACTGACTGAAGCCATTGCCCAGGGCGGCACTACTCTGCAGGACTTTACCAATAGCGACGGCCAACCCGGCTACTTTGCCCAGGAATTACTGGTCTACGGTCGTGAAGGCCAGCCATGTGTCGCCTGCACAGCGAACATTAAAATGAAAGTCATCGGCCAGCGAGCCAGCTTCTATTGCCCAAAGTGTCAAACCTGAAAACACAGCTGTATTTGCCAGCGCTAAGCAGCGGAAACCTGTTTTAAGCGACAAAAGCCCGCCCGCCATCTAAAATAGTCAATAGATGAATGTTACCTCTCATTTTATGGAGTCCAGCATGGCTGAAAAAACTTATCGCCCCCGGCGTATGCGTGCAGATGATTTTTCCCGCCGATTGATGCGCGAAAACAAACTCACTGCTGATGACCTGATCTATCCTGTCTTTGTCCTCGACGGCAAGAATAAGAAAGAAGAGATCCCGTCGATGCCCGGCGTCTACCGCCAGTCAATTGACTTTCTGCTGAAAACTGCGGCAACTGCCGTTGAGCTTGGAATCCCGGCATTAGCACTATTTCCTGTCACGCCCCTTGAGGCAAAAAGCCTGGATGCTGAAGCCGCCTATGATCCCGAGGGTATAGCCCAGCGGGC
>JADFVZ010000019.1 GCA_015222805.1 Pseudomonadota bacterium | reverse complement strand
CGCCATACCGGTTATGACGGCAGTGACTTTTTTGAGTTCTATCTGGAAAAATCAGTTAAGCAGGCGCGTGAATGGCTAGCTGCACATCCGCCGGAGTGTACTAATTAAGGCTGCACCAACGGCAAGCCAAGCTGTACCCACGATTGCACCCCGCCCCGATACCATTTAATTTTCCCAGCCGGATAGCCAAGTTTTAGCAGGGTTTTGATATTTTGCGGTGACTGATTGCACCAGATGCCATTGCAGAGCAATACCAGGGTTTTAGCCTCGCTGAAATCCCACAGGGCTTCACTGGTGTCGACATTAAAGTCATCCTCGAGCAAGCTCATTACTGTGAGCGGGTCGGAGGTATCAGTTTTCAGCGTTTGCCAGGTGATAATCCGGCTGCCGGGGATGATGCCTTTGCTGGTCCAGTCCTCGGTACGGGAGTCAATCACCAGCACAGCCGGGTTGGGCTCTGAAGCGGCTACCAGGTAATCCAGCAGCTCCAGTTCGCCGATGGTTTCGACACCGGCGCCAAGACTGAAGGGATGAATGCAACGTGGCGGGCAGGGGCGTGAACTCAGCGTGTATTCATCGCCAAGCTTGTGTGTTGGGTCCTGCAGGCGTTTGATAACGACGGCTTCCCCGCGGTGCATGACGGTAACTTCCTGCAGCTCGGTGGTTATATTGACCGGCTTTTGTAGCGGTTGGTCTTTATTTGTGCTGGCACAAGCAATAAGTAGCCATCCAGCAGCCAAAATGGTTAAGGTTAATCTGATTAGGTAATTCATTATCTCAGTGGGTAGGGTGGGCATTTATGCCCACCGTTTGTTCCTGTCCGCCGCGTGCCACCCCGCGTGGGCATAATTGCCCACCCTATGGAGCAGAGCGGATGGCGTCTAATTATTTTTCCTGACCTTTAACTGTGGTCAGTCCCAACGCATGCCAGTTCTGCATGCCACCGCGATACCATTTAATCTTGTCTGCCGGGTAGCCGTATTTCAGCAGGGTCATGATATTTCGGGGTGACTGGCCGCACCACATGCCGTTGCAAAACATCACCAGGGTTTTCACTTTTGAGAAATTCCAGAGTTCATCTTCATCAATGGCACCAAAACGATCTGAGAGGATACCGGCAATTGTGATCGGGTCGGAGGTATCTTCCTTCAACAGCGTCCAGGGAATACTGATGGAGCCGGGAATAGTGCCCTTGGCCACCCAGTCTGGAGTGCGCGAATCAATCACCAGGATATCACTGCCGGGCTTGCTTGCCGCCACCAGATAATCAATCATTTCAAGCTCGCCGATGGTTTCAATACCCGGTGCCAGCTTGATGGGCCTGATGCAGAAGGGCGGGCAGGCTCGCGAAGTCAGGGCGTAATCGCTGGCGATGGTGTTTTTATTATCCTGACTGCGTTGAATCACTACCGGTTTGCCATTATGGATGACTTCAACGGAGAGGGTGGAAGTGGTTATACCTACAGGCTTGGCAATGCCGTTGGGGCTGTAGATCAATACCAGCGCAAATAGAGCAGTTAAAAGAGTCGTCTTCATCGGGAGTTTTCTCCTATTCATCATCAGTTTTGTGTTTATGCAGTTGCTTGCGGATACCGCGCACCATTAACCATACCGCTGCAACCACAACAGGTACCAGGGCGGCTGTCAGCCACTTACCCGGTGACCAGGGTTTAAGTGCATATGATACCAGTCCCATTACATAGTAGCTGATAGCAAAAATCGACAGGCCTTCAACGGTTTGCTGCAGATGCAGTTGCAAGCTGGCACGGCGGTCCATAGAAGCTAGCAGTTTCTGGTTCTGGTGCTGGATGTCGAGGTCTATCCGGGTCCTCAATAAATCACCGGCACGGGCGATGCGCCGTGACAGGCCCTGCAGCTGTCCTTCAACGGCATTGCAGGTCTCAATTGCCGGTGAAAATCGTCGCTCAAGGAAGCCGCTCAGGCTGACCTGACTCTGTGGTCGGCACTCCCTCAGCATCCGCAGGCGTTTTCTAACCAGACTGGCATAGGCACGAGTTGCATTGAAGCGGTAGTTGCTCCGTGCCCGCATACTTTCAATAGATGTAGCCAGTGCCAGCAGTTCCTCCAACAGGGGTTTGGCTGCCTCCTCACCGGTGCTGGCAAGGTCTTCAACCAGGTGCATCAGCTGTTGGTCGGTTTGGCGTAATTCCGGGGTGAGCCTGCGGGCCAGGGGGAAGGTCAATAGTGCCAGCAAGCGGTAACTCTCCAGTTCCAGGATGTTTTGTAGCAGCCGGCTGGAACGTGTTGGGTCCAGCTCTCCGGTTTCGATGACGAAGCGATTACAATTCCCAGGCTGGTGTGCACGAAAACTGGTCCAGACACGGGCTCGGCCAGACATGATTTCACCACCGTATACAGGCTGTTGAGCAAACAGGTCAGTTAGCTCGGGTGAGCCTGGCAGGCTGGCTAAATCAGTGCAGATTAATGCCTGTAGGGCGGCCAGCCTTTGCCCCGGAATGTTATCCAGCCAGTCTTGTGGAACATTGGCCAGTGCAGTGTTATCACTGAAACTGCTGTTTCCTGCATCAGGAACAATCAGGGTATAGGTTGAGAATTCAGTGTGTTTTTCCCAGCGCAGGGTGAATTTTGGAAAATATCCAAATTGGCAGGAGTCATCAGCAGCAAAATCGGCTTCCTCGGCTTTGTCAGCTTGTTCCAGTAGTTTCTGTAGGTGGTTTGCCCCGGAATCCCCGTCCCTGGCGTTCAGGTAGACCAGGTGGGTAATCCGGCAAGGTGAATGAATGGTCATAAACGGGCGTTTGTGAGCCTCATCCAGTACTTGACTGCGGGTGTGTTCAAAATCCACTTCAATTGATGAGGCGGGTTTATTATTCTGGATGGCTCGCTGGTTGTTCATAGGGTGAATAATAAATCTTCTGGTGCCGGGATGCTAATTTGTTTATCCGAGGTAAAAAAACGCCCCGACCAGCGGGGCATTTTGGGTAACAACAATTGTGCTGCTTACCAGCTGTAGGAGAATTCAACTTCCCACTGGCTCATTGCAATCGTAATATCCTGAGTAGGATCAAAGCCATTTGGCGCCTTAATTGAATTCTCAGGGGCATACATAAATGCCATCGACCAATCACGTTCGTTTGCGAGAGGTTTGGTAAAGCCAAAGGTAAAGTGATGTTCAATAATGCCCGGAGCGAGGATATTAAAAGTAATATCAGCATCTTGTACAGGCTGGTCGGTATAGCTGTAGCCGGCACGATAAGTAATACCATCGCCCTTCCACTGGCCGCCGAATTTATAGGTAGTAACATCATCCCAGCCAAAACCGCCGCCGCGTTTACCACCGAGGCAGCTTTCTACATCGCCAGTCGGGCCGGCAACTGCTGGACAGTCAAACAGGTTGGACATCGGGTTGCCGATGGCCGTAACATCTGAATACCATGTATGTTCAATATCAAAGCTGTAGGCTGCCGCGCCGGTTTTGAAACTGATGCCGGCTCGCAATGTGGCTGGGATATCAAAACCGCCATCCTCTGCAAAAAGATCAGCATACTCGTCGAATTCGGTCATACTCAGCTTGGTTGTATAGGACGCTGCCAGGCTGAAGTTATCACTAAGGTTTGAGTGGAAACCCACTTTCAGTCCGTAACCATAAGAGTAAGAGGCACCGTTATCGGTCAGGTTTGTTGGAAATTCTGTACCGCCACTGGCGTTAAAGGTGTTTGTAAAACCAAGAAATGAATTCAGGCCGCGCGCTTCAAACTGTTGACCCGCCAGGATGATAGCACCACCGATGGAAGTGTTTTCACCAACATTACGCGAGTAGCTTAAATCAAGTAATGCCTGCATCAGGTTAATGCTGGTAGGTGCACCGCCGCCGTAAACACCGGGGAAAGTCATCGG
>JADFVZ010000117.1 GCA_015222805.1 Pseudomonadota bacterium | reverse complement strand
TTCCTGCTGACCGCATCACTGATGATTGGTACGGCTGGTTTGCCACACGTGATCATGCGCTTCTTCACAGTTCCAAAAGTTGCGGATGCACGTAAATCTGCCGGCTGGGCACTAGTATTTATCGCCATACTTTACACAACAGCTCCTGCTGTAGGTGCTATGGCACGCCTGAACCTGATGAATACTATTCAAACAGGTGAAGTAGGCCAGGTTGATGCAAACCTTTCCTATGCAGATCGTCCGCAGTGGTTCAAGAACTGGGAAACTACCGGCCTGTTGAAGTTTGAAGATAAGAATGGCGACGGTAATATCCAGTACTATAACGACAAGAACCCTGACTTTGCCGCCAAAGCTGAGGCGTATGGCTGGAAAGGCAACGAAATGGTCAAAGTCGACCGCGATATCATGGTGTTGGCAAACCCCGAAATTGCCGGCCTGCCTAATTGGGTAATTGCGCTGGTGGCTGCCGGTGGACTTGCAGCTGCGTTGTCAACGGCTGCTGGTTTGTTGCTGGCGATATCCACAGCAATCTCCCATGATGTGATCAAGGGTATGATCAAACCGGATATATCCGAGAAGAAAGAACTGCTGGCATCACGCCTGGCAATGATCGGTTCGATCATCATCGCCGGGTACCTGGGGATGAATCCGCCCGGCTTCGCCGCCCAGGTGGTGGCATTAGCCTTCGGCCTGGCGGCATCATCACTGTTCCCTGCATTGATGATGGGTATCTTTAACAAGAAGATGAACAACTCGGGGGCTATTGCCGGCATGATCGCGGGTATCAGCTCAACCCTGATTTATATCTTCTGGTTCAAGGGCTGGTTCTTTATACCCGGTACCGCGATGGCAGCCGATAATGCCAGCGAATGGTTTATGGGAATCTCACCCGGTGCCTTTGGCGCAGTAGGTGCACTGATTAACTTTGCAGTCGCCATTACGGTATCCAAGTTTACCGCACCAGTGCCGGAGCATATCCAGCACCTGGTGGAAGATATCCGTGTTCCGAAAGGAGCGGGTAGTGCTTCTGCACATTAAGATTGATTGCAGTAGTTAACTATTACATGGAAGTATCAGGGCCGGTCATTGTACCGGCCCTGTTTTTATTCCAGATAAGAGTAAAATAAAAGCATGTCAGATATCGCCCATATTGTAGACTTCCTGCGCACAGTCCAGCCCTTTAACAGTCTTGATGTTGCGCTGCTGGAAAAAGTCAGCGAGCAGTTGGAAGTCGCCTACTATCCGCAGAACAAAACCATTCTCGCATCGGAATCATCGCCCGGTTTAGCGATAATACGTAAAGGTGCAGTGCGCCTGGTCGATGAAGAACACAAGTTTCTTGATAAGCGTTATGAGCGGGAATTGTTCGGGCATAAAATTTATTTCCACCTGGAGTTTAAACACTATATTGCCGAGGCTGAAGAAGATAGCCTGATTTGGCATCTTAATGACGAAGATTTTAAGAAATTATGTAAACAACAGGCAGACTTTGATGCCTACTTCAACAGCTATTTTCACAACCGCCTGAGTGTGCCTTCCCAGGCCCAGTACCTGTCGGAATCAAAAATTTCAGTAGTAGCAGACCTGATCAAGCGCAAACCTGTTTGCATTGACATCAGTGTGAGCATTTTTGAAACAGCGAAGATGATGAGCCAGCAGGATATTTCCTCGGTATTGGTTACTGAAAAAGAATTGCTGGTTGGAATCGTTACAGACAAGGATTTGCGTCACCGGGTATTGGCGAAAGCGGTGGACCCTGCGGCCAGTATCGGTGGGGTGATGACCCGTAATCCGCAGTGCCTGATAGCCTCTGATGATGTGAATGCGGCGCTGTTGCACATGATGCGGGAAAACTACCATCACCTGCCGGTGGTTGAGGATCAGCGCCCCATAGGCTTGATTACTGCCGGTGATATCCTGCGGGAACAGTCAGAACACCCCCTGCGCCTGGTTCGGGATATACACAAGCGGGATACACTGGATGAACTGGTCATCTTAAGTAAACGCCTGCCTTTGCTGTTTGAACGGACAGTTAATCTAGGGCGTAATTCAAAGCAGGTCGGCCTGATGATCACTTCAATCACCGATGCCTTTACCTGTCGCTTGTTAGTGCTGGCCGAACAGCGCTTTGGACCACCGCCGATGAAATATGCCTGGCTGGCATTTGGCTCCCAGGCGCGAGAGGAACAAACAGCGAGAACCGACCAGGACAATGCCCTGATCTTTGAGCGCAAACTTGAAGGTGATGCTGAGGCTGAATATTTTTCCAGGCTGGCAGAGTTCGTCTGTGACGGTCTGGATAAACTGGGCTACGTTTATTGCCCGGGTGAAATCATGGCCCTGAATGTGAAGTGGCGATTATCCCTCAGACAGTGGAAAAGACAGTTTGCCCGATGGATTGATGAGCCGGATCCGATGTCGGTGATGCATTGCAGTATTTTTTTTGATATGCGGCGTATCTATGGGGATACCAGGCTGGTTGAAGATTTACAAACAGAAGTTGTGGCAAAAGCCAAAGAGAATAAAATATTCCGTCATTTTATGGCAACCAATGCCTTAAACCAGAGGCCGCCACTGGGGTTTTTCAGGCGCTTCGTGCAGGAGGATGATGGCAGTCACAGCGAAGGTCTTAACCTCAAGCATCGCGGCATCGTCCCGGTAACAGACCTGATACGAATACGCGCTCTCGAAGCCGGTATTAGTGAAGCCAATACCTTCCGTCGCATCGAACTGGTTGCAGAGTTGGGAATAATGAACAAAAACGATGCCTTAAACCTGCGTGATGCCTTGAATCTAATTAACCAGGTTCGGCTCACCCATCAGTCCCGGCAAATGGAGGCGGGTGATGCACCCACTAACTTCGTTCCGATTGAGGCGCTTTCGTCCCTGAAGCGGCGTAATCTAAAGGCTGCATTCATGCTGATCAAAAAAGCCCAGCAGGCCATGGCCTCGCGTTATCAATAGGCACCAATCATGCTATCAGTCTACAGTTTATGGCGGCTTCGGCGTAGATGCAGCCAGCTTGCCGGGATCTGCAGGATTGATCTGTTGTGTGATTACCTGGAAGGCTGTGAACAGCTAAACCCCGGGCAAATTGATAACACCCCGATGATTGCAGTCGACCTTGAACTGACCGGGCTGGATACTAAAAAGAACAAAATAATCTCTATTGGCTGGACCTTGATCGATAATGGCAGGATCAGGCTGGGCAGTAATCAGCACCTGCTGGTAAGTACCGATCATTCGGTGGGTGATAGTGCCACTATTCATGAACTGCTGGATAATGAACTTGAAACGGGCATCTCGATTGAAGATGCCCTCGGTTTGTTGTTCCAGGCCGCCAAAGGTCGGGTCTGGGTTTTTCATCATGCCGGGCTGGATGTGGCCTTTCTCCAGGTTGCCTGCAGGCAATGGGCAGAACTTGGGGCAAGTACACGGATTCCCATGATGACACTGGATACCCTGCAAATAGAACTCTCGACCCGCCAGCGACGAGATATTCCGGTGAAGCCAGGAGACCTGCAGTTGGGGGAATTGCGAGCACACTATCATCTGCCGGACTACAAAGGTCATAATGCCCTGGTCGATGCATTGGCGACCGCGGAGTTAATGCTGGCGATGGCGGCCCGGTTGGACAGGGATGAGTCACTTCACCTTAAGCCATATCTGAAATTTATATAAGAATAGTTTTTCCTTTACCTCTTAGTGAGAGTATTATTCCTTTCCCGGTGAATTCACTCACTACAACATAACCTCAGGGACAGCGCATGGAAATCACTGACTCAAGCCGCCTGTGTTATGAATTAATGACTGCGAAAGATGCCGGGTTGATGTTTCAACTCGATCAGGACCCCGAAGTCATGCGTTATGTAACTGCTGGCAAATTAACCACCAGGGAAGAAATTGCAGAGGTCTATATTCCGCGAATGGAAAGCTACACCAATCGGGAAAAAGGCTGGGGTTTATGGAAAGTTTCGCTTATACAGGACAAGCTCTTTATCGGCTGGATACTTGTGCGGCCAGTGAATTTTTTCAGTACTAATCCAGACCTCAAAAACCTTGAGCTGGGCTGGCGGTTTGCACGCGAATCCTGGGGTAAGGGCTATGCCACAGAAGCAGCAACAAGTGTCAGGCAGGCATTAATCGAAGCAGGTGATTGCACACAATTATCGGCACTTGCAGTAGAGGATAACCGGGCATCCATTAACATTATGCTGAAATTGGGAATGGCATACATCAAAACTGATATTCACCGCGACCCTTTAGGTAATAATGAGGAAGTCGTTTATTACCAGATGGACGTGTAATTAGATTTTTTTGTGGTTTGTATGACTAAGGTCGTATAACTTTCCCTTTAATTCCTACCATAATGACCACTTGGGAACCCACCTCAGGAATCATTATGTCTTATAAGAAACAGTATCAGCAGTCGATCAATGAACCCGAAGTTTTCTGGGCAAAAGCTGCCGCAGGAATCAGTTGGAATAAACCCTGGGATAAGGTGCTGGATACAGCCGATACGCCTTTCTATCAATGGTTTCCAGGGGCTGAGATGAATACCTGTTATAACGCCCTGGACCGCCATTGTGAAGCGGGCAGGGGAGGGCAGGATGCGCTTATCTATGACAGCCCCGTGACTGATTCAGTTATACATTTCAGTTACGACCAGCTGCGCGATAAAGTTGCGGTATTTGCCGGAGTGTTGCGTCAACAAGGTGTTGAGAAAGGTGATCGGGTAGTTATTTATATGCCGATGATACCCGAAGCGGTCATTTCCATGCTCGCCTGCGCACGTATTGGTGCAATTCACTCAGTCGTATTTGGCGGTTTTGCCCCCAAAGAGCTGGCGGCGCGAATTACAGATGCGGATCCGAAGTTGGTGATTAGTGCCAGTTGTGGCATCGAAGGTACCCGGGTTATTCCTTATTTGCCATTACTCTCAGAAGCCATGCAACTGGCCGATGCTTCATCGATGACACAAATTGTAGTATCGCGTCCGCAGCTGCCGGTAACAGACCCGGATCCTGCGGTGTTGTTATGGGATGATGCCATTGCCAATGCAGCGCCTGCTGATTGTGTTCCGGTGGCGGCCACTGACCCGCTTTATATCCTTTATACATCCGGTACTACCGGGCAGCCCAAGGGAGTGGTCCGGCCTAGCGGCGGTCATGCAGTCGCGCTGAAGTGGAGCATGGATCATATATACAATGTGCAACCGGGTGATGTTTACTGGGCCGCTTCCGATATCGGCTGGGTTGTGGGTCATTCCTATATTGTTTATGCACCGTTGTTGCACGGCTGTACCAGTATTCTTTATGAAGGCAAGCCGGTAGGAACACCCGATGCCAGCGCTTTCTGGCGGGTTATCGAGCAGCATAAGGTTAACTGCCTGTTTACCGCACCAACGGCGTTCCGGGCAATACGCCGGGAGGACCCGCAAGGAAAACTACTGCACCAGTTTGATATTTCCAGCCTGAAAAGCCTGTTCCTTGCCGGTGAGCGCTGTGATCCTGACACCCTCTACTGGGCCCAGGAACAGTTGCAGATACCGGTTATAGACCACTGGTGGCAAACAGAAACCGGCTGGGCAATGGCTGCCAACCCGATGGGAATTGAATCTCATACAGTCAAGGCCGGTTCACCCACAGTTGCGGTGCCTGGTTACGATATTCGAGTGCTTGATGATGACGGTGTGGAAGTAGCAGCAGGAGAATCCGGGAATATCGTGGTTAAGTTACCGCTGCCTCCGGGTAACCTGTCTACCCTGTGGAAAAATGACGAGCGCTATTTTGAGGCCTATCTTTCCTTATACCCGGGTTATTACTTGACCGGAGACGCCGGCATTATTGATGATCAGGGTTATATCTGGGTAATGAGCCGAATCGATGATGTGATCAATGTCGCCGGCCATCGCCTGGCTACCGGAGTACTTGAGGAAGTGCTCACAGGCAGTGATGTGGTGATTGAGTGCGCGGTTTTGGGTGTTGCTGATAAATTGAAAGGCGAGGTGCCTCTGGGCTTTGTGGTCTTGAGTGCGGAGGCAGATGTTGATGAAGTCGCGTTGAAGCAGGATTTAAGGCAGCGGATTCGTCAGCAGGTTGGAGCTATTGCTACGCCCAGGGATATCCTGATCGTAGAAAGATTACCTAAGACCCGCTCAGGAAAAATCTTACGTGGTACCATGCGGAAAATCGCAGATGGCGAGGAATACACTGTCCCGGCGACCATTGAAGATCCGGAAGTGCTGAATGAAATTGCAGCAGTGTTAAGCAGGGCGGGTTAGCGGAATGAGACTGTTCATTTGTTTCAGTTCCTGTTCCTGGGGGGCTCAAGTAGTTTGCCGCTCTCCGGCCGTGAATTAATTGGGGTCTGTCCCCTATTTCGTGTTCTATTTCGAGAAAAGGGTTTATCCATGTTCAAAGAATCCAAATCACAGAAAGATGATGCTGAGTGTGTCTTACATTTAGTAGA
>JADFVZ010000116.1 GCA_015222805.1 Pseudomonadota bacterium | reverse complement strand
GGATTTTCCTGACCAAATTCATTTTCTACATACGCGATTACATTTTCAAATTTGGCTGCCTGGCAACGCTGGTTTATTACTGCTGGTACCGGGGTATCAAAATATTTTATTGCCAGGGCTATCCCCAGCAAAAACATTTTTTGTGCTCCCATGCTGCTGGATTTTGTCAGTAGTTCATCCCACTCCAGGTTGTCGTGGGCGCGGATGAAGCGGTCTAGATCCAGTATCCAGAACAGTCTTTCCCACACGTGTTTTGAACCGTGCAGGGAATGGTAGAGCAGGTGGGTTTCGGGCTTCAGGGTTGTTATTTCAAACTGGTCGATAACTATGGTTTCGGTGTCTGCCCAGGGGGCAAATTTATCAGTGGAAATGGCCAGCTTGCGGAAAAAATCCCAGTGAAATTCAACCAGTATGTTTTTTTGCTGCTTGTAGAATCCGCAATCGTTATTCATTTCGAACATTACTTTGTCGTAAATGAATTTTTCTATGGGAAACAGGGCCTGAAAACCCTTTGCTTCCATTAGCGGAATGACTTTTCGGAAATCGGTTCTTTTAATAAAGATATCCAGATCACTAAACTGGCGCTGGTTAATATCACCATAAGCTATTTTTGCCAGTGCCGGGCCTTTGAATGCCAGCGCCTTAATACCCATGCCATTGAGTTGGCGGTTTATCTGCACTAATTCCCCAGTGAGCCGCATGCTTTGCATGGTGGTGTCCATGCTGGCCTGGCTCAGCTTTGTTTTAATATTATCAGGCAGTAGATCTTTTACATTATTTTGCAGACAGTGGTTAAATGCGGGGAAAACGCCGTGGTAGAGGGTGCGATCGATAATATCCAACCATTGCACTTCATTGTATTGGGTGCAACTACGCCGAATTACTTCAATTTCAACTGAAGTTGGCATGCTGTTGCAACAATTGATGATGAACTGGATATCAGGTGTCATAAACTAGTGTCAGGCGATTCTCATGTTGGGTGAATTGTAACTGTTTTTGTAAGTTATTATTAATTGTTGGCTCTGCAAAGCACTATATAATACCTGCCGGGTGAGGGATGAAAATACGTGTTGACTGACATATTGAAAATACTACAAAAATAAATGATTGCTTATAACCACTTAATAAAATTTGTGCCTCCCTTGAACAACACTAAAGGCTTGCAGGGGACTTATGCGGGTGTTATTACCATTCGCGAATCTGTTGGTCTGGAAGATAAGTATAAAACCCCGTACAAATTAAGGTTTTTTAATAACCAGGGGCGGGAGTTTGCCCTGTATACCGACAGAGCTTTTGC
Organism: Pseudomonadota bacterium; assembly: GCA_015222805.1. Classification (GTDB taxonomy): domain Bacteria; phylum Pseudomonadota; class Gammaproteobacteria; order Xanthomonadales; family SZUA-36; genus SZUA-51. The sequence continues at coordinate 9,902 of JADFVZ010000116.1, read as the reverse complement.
CCGCACCCGGGTAGGGCAACCCTGGCAAGTGGATGTTGAGGGTGTTGTGCAGTTTTTCTGGTCTAGTGGGAATCAAACACTGGATTATGTGGCGCAGGAAAATTTTACACCAGAACTGCTGGAATATTGGTGTTTGCAGATTGTTTTGCCCCTTTTTTTTACTATTGAAGAAACTTACACTTTTCTACATGCAGGCGCAGTTGAAGTAGATAATAAAAAAATTCTGTTTGTGGCGGAATCATTCGGCGGTAAATCGACATTAACGGATTATTTTCTGCGTCAGGGTCACCGCTTAGTATCTGATGATAAAGTCGGTACTTATCAGCAGAATAACCAGCTTTACGCCATCACCTCCCATCCGCACCACAGACCTTATCGGAAGATGGAAGATCTGGGTATTTATGTGGAGCACTTTGCGGCTGAACCGGGACCGATTCAGGCAATTTATGCGTTGGAGAAGGGGCCGGCGGATGTTGAGATTTCAATAGCTGAACTGCAGGGAATTGAGAAGTTCAGTGTATTGGGTTATGCAAGTGAGATGAAGTTATTTTTCCAGCAGGTGCAGCGCTTTGAATATGTCGCCCGGATGGCGAAACTATTACCTGTTTATAAGGTCACAGTACCATGGGATCTAGAACGCCTCCCTGAGGTACATGCTGTGATTTGCGAGCATAGTCGATTATTTAAGTGATTGGCCTGGTGCCGGTGGGTATTGGCGTGGAATAACACATATATAGGGTCATATTAAAAGTTTGTTTTAATTGAATTCTTTTGTGCATTCATTTATTATCCCGTACGAATGTCGCGATTTTAGGGGTGGCTTTGCTATACCCCACAATAAACAGTAAAAAATAACTGTAGTTGTGGTGAACACGTTTGCTAAGTCTAGTGTGCAATTATCAGCATAGTAGCTAAATTTACACACATATTTAAGGGAAATTATTATGGGTCAGGTTAAAACATTTAAGTTATTGATGGTTGCGGGTTTAATCTCGTTGCTGTCATTGCCGGTACATGCGGGATTGATTGGTAGCAACCAGTGCCTGGCCGATGCAGGCGGGGCGACCGGTTGTACCGCCAAGGATATTGGTGTTCAGTCGATTACAATTACCAAAATCATTGATAGTTGTACATCCACATCGGATACGGCCACTGTGCAGATAAACATGGCAATAGCCAGTGCTCAAGCAACTCGCTACGATATTGGCATGCATATTGCCACAGATGGCGGTGATGCAATTGCTTCCGGCAATACCTGTGTACATGAAGCACTGTTTCCGGTTAAGGCGCAGGGAATAGTAACAACCCAGGCTGAAAAGGATAGTGGTGTTGGTCCTTACTTCAATAGCGATGGTGATGCATGTGGTGAAGCCAGTAATTCGAATATCTATCAGAGAATCATCGTTGATAGCGATATTCCTGCAGCTTCAACCACACCAATGAATATCGTGATTGCCTGTAGTGATATTGATGGTGATGGTTTTGTAGATATTAGCTGGGCGGCAACCTGGCAGCAAAACGCTGGTAATGTCTGCTCAAGCCTGACAGATGTGTTTGCCGGTGGGCCATCAAAATGCCAAACTGGCACTACAGATTCCGATGAGGGCGGCAATCCTATTCCGATCAGTGTGTCTAACCTGGGGCTAACCATAAGCTGTACGCCCGATGGTGGAAATGCAGACCCGGATGGTGACCCGAGCACAATTGCCATAGGTGAAGTGCTGCATTGCACAGTTGTCTATACCAATACGGGCAATGGTGCAGCAGATCACATTGAGTTCCACGGCGCTTTCCCTGACACCAAAGCAACTTTGAGCAACCTTCAAATTACTCTAGGTGACCTGGGAGATACACAAACAACAACAGCCGTTGATTATAACTGGCAGGTGGGTACCCTTGGTACTAATAACGAACCATTGCTTGGGAATATTCCAGCTGGTGCCACAGCCACAGCCACCTTTGACTTAACTTCTACATATGATGGGCTGACAACAAACGAACCGATTTCGGTCACTGCATATTTTAACAATGGTATTGATACGCCTACGGCGACAACCGTATTTGCATCTACAGTTGTTACCCTGCCGGTTAGTGTGGCTTATGTTGAACCCCAGGTCGAAGGTAACAGTCTGAATCTGAGCTTCACTACTGCCTCGGAAACCATGAATGCGGGTTTCAATGTGTATGCAGTAAATGGTAACCGCTGGCGTAAAATTAATCGCAAGTTGATCCCGGGTGCAATCGATTCCCTCGATACCCTGGACTACAATGTGGATCTCAAACTGCCCAAAAATGGTAAATATACCCAGTTGGGTATCGGTGGGGTTGATGTTAATGGCGTGGAAACCCGTAGTGGGCCTTTCCCCTTAGACCAATCTTCCGGCTCCCGTCCTAACCTGGCTCCGATTGACTGGACCCGGGTTCGTGAAGAAATCAAGGTGAGCAAGCGACTGAATAAATTGAATGCAGTAGCACCAGTCAGCACAATAGAGAGCAGTCGTCGCCCGAGCTTCAAGAATGCTGTTGTAGACATTAATGTGACTGAACCAGGTGTTTATGAAGTTTCTCATGATCAATTGGTGGCCGCTGGTATTAATCTCAAGGGTATTCATACCAGTAAAATCGCATTAAGCCTGCACGGCAAGCCTGTACGCAGGCACCTTAATGGTTTGAACCAAAATTGGCGCTGGACAGAAAACAGCTCTATTCAATTCATCGGTTCTGGTCCTACTGGCACAGATGCGCTCTACCTTAATTTCAATAAATATCAGTTAAGCTTCAATAAAGAACTGGTGATGAGGAAAGCCAATAGTTTCGAGGCAGATACACGGCAAACCCTGCGCTTTGAGGAAAACAATGCCTATGCCCTGAATATTCCGGGCAATGATCCATTCTATGAATCATGGTTCTATGCAAAAGGCAGTCAGGCCCCAGGTAAATTTGAGCGTGCTTTTGAACTGCCGAGCGGTATGCCACAGTTTGGAACAGCAGAATTCACAGCTTATCTGGGTGCTCTTTCAGAAGGCAGTCACCATGTTGTAGTCTCCCTCAACGGTAAGCAGGTTGCAGAAGTTAATGCTCATGGCTGGCGGGATCTGCCAATTCGCTTCGATGTGCCGCTAACTCAATTACAGGCCGGAGACTATACGCTCTCATTTGTAGCCTATGGTGAAGGCAATAATTTAGATGTATTTACTTTCGATAAAGTGGAAGTGAAATTTATTGATGAATCTGCGGCTGAAAGTAAGCAGGCAACTATTTCACTACACACTGAAGTTAACAGGAAAGACCTTGAAGCCCTGCGTAAAACAGATTTGCTGGTTATCAGCCATCCCCTGTTTATGGCGGCACCACTGGATCGCTATATTGCCCAGCGTGAAAGTGATGGTTGGCGGGTTAAGCTGGTGAATGTTGAAGATATTTATTCTGCATACGGTTACGGCATGGCTACACCTAATGTTATTAAAGAATATCTGGCAGTTGCTGCAGAAAGTGGCGTTAGTCATGTGCAGCTGGTTGGCGCGGCTACTTACGACTACCGCAACTTCCTGGGCAAGGGTGCCGTCAGTTTTATCGGCAGCATCTACACACATACAGGTGAAGTCTCACATTACACGCCCTGCGATGCCTGTATGGTAATGGATGAAAATGATGTACCGCAGATGGCCATTGGACGCTGGCCGGTACGTACCCTCGAAGGTCTTGATGCAGTAGTTACTAAGACGCTGGATTGGGAAGCATCTACCCAGGCCAGTGCCAAAACTGCACTGTTTATTTCAGATAAGGAAGATACACTTACCCGGACCAACTTCAGTCGGCATATGCAGACAGTATCCGGTTTGTTTAGCGACAATGGCTGGAGTGACTTTGATACGGTAAGCCTGGATGATTACATCATTGGTGCTAATGGGGATGTGTCTGCTGCAGTTGCAAAAGCCCGTGAAGATATCATGGATTCCCTCAACAGCGGTGTCAGTATTGTTTCCTACGATGGTCATTCCTCACCAACCACATGGTCATTTGAAGGCCTCCTGAAGATGGATGATATTGTTAATATTCAGAATGAAGGCAGCCCACATATTGCCCTGCCGCTGGCTTGTTACACAACTTATGCTGATGGTGTATCGGTGAATAGCATGGCACATCAGATGATGGCTGCAGGTAATAATGGGGCAGTGGCTATGTTTGGTGCTGCAACCCTGAGCGATATAGGTGCAAACAGTGCTTCTGCCTCTGGTGTAATAACACAGCTATTGGCGGGTAAAACCCTGGGTGAAGCGGTGCTGAACACCAAAGTTTCTTTGGGCAAAAGCTACGACGATATTATTAAAAACAGCAATCTGCTGGGTGATGTTACCCTGCGGCTTGAAAAAAACTGAGGGAAGAGTTGATGATCGATAAGCAAACTATTAAATCAAAGCAGGAAGAGCAGCCAGTGGTTGCTCCAAAACAAGCCTATGTCAGTCCGCAGTTGATGGATATGGGCTCGTTGGTTAAGGTGACTATGGGTGGGTCTAATCCCACGACAGACTCTGGTGCAGGTCTTGGCCCCGTCCCGGGCTAAGGAGCTATCCTGCTTATAGAAAACAAAAACTGCTGGCCTATAAGGTCGGCAGTTTTGTTTTAGGGTGGTTATCTGCTGATTTAGGCATTGCTAAAATACCGCATGCTTGTCCATGAAGACCTGGGGTAGAATCCAGGACAACGAGGAGCTAAAGTGACATTCTATACTTACAAAATAGGGTGTCACACACCTGGAATATATTCTGTAAAACATAACTTCATACCCGCATTTCCTGGAATTCGCAGCGCAACTACCTGTTGTTAAAATAAGCATCTATGAGTCTCTGGTATCAGTATAGCTTTGAAAAACAGAACCAAATATCGGTTCTGAACAGCCCTGTTTTTCAACATAGCATCAAAATACCAGACGGGGCTCATCTTGCCTGCTTATCCTATCCTGTTGTCAAGAGTGAGCTTGCTAGTGATTCACAGGCGGGTTTATATGTAGCGTTTGCAGGCCGCCCGGATAGAGTCGCATTGGATTCTCTGCCGCCGGCTTCATCTATTAGTAAAAGATTGCTGCGCTGCTATCAACAGGGCGGTACCAGGGCACTGCACGAAATACAGGGTTCCTTTTCCCTGATTCTTTACGATACTTCAAAACAACTAACCCTGTTGTACCGCCCTTTTCTCAATGGCCTGCCGCTTTATTTTGTACATGCTGAGGGTGTGTTGAACGCTGCCAGCAACCCGCTGGATATTCTCTCTCGTAATGACCTCACCAGCAGTCTCGATAAACTGGAGCTTGCACGCATATTCCGCTGTATGTCAACACGCTGGCAGGAAACCGTTTTTTCAGAAATTAGTGCGGTTAAACATGGGGAGATGCTACTGATAACAGCAGCTGGCATTGAATGCCATACAGCGGATATGGAAAAATTATTGCCAGAGCTCAAGTTTTCCAGCCGGGAGCAGGCAATCACAGATTACCGGGTGCTACTGGAAAATGCGGTACTTAAGCAACTGCAACCAGGCCGTCAACACGCTGTTATGCTCAGTAGTGGACTGGATTCATCCAGCCTTGCTGTGCTGGCCAACCGTCACCTTACTAAACCACCATTGATGGCAATTAGCTGGTCTTTGCCGGGTGATAAAGGTGGTGATGAAAGTGAACAGATTGCAGCCATTTGTAAATCACTTAAAATCCCACTGCATCTCTTTGATGGTAACTCTTATGGCCCATTTGATCAGTTAGAAGATTCATGGTTGTTACCGGAAACCCCTTTTACTAACCCCTTCGGCCTGATAACTAATGCTGTTTATCAGCACGCCGAAGCACATGGTGTTGAAGTTTTATTAAATGGTAATTTTGCCGATGTGCTGATCCCGGGAATGCGCTATATATTTAGCGATATTTTGCGGGATCATCATTATGGCTTGTTACTCCCTGTTCTGAGGAGTCAAATAAAGCGTTATGGCTGGCGTAAACTCCGAAAGTCACCTGTTCTTAAGGGCTTGCTCCCTCAGCGACAACGGCAGCTTGTATTTAAACCAGAAGCCTGGATGCCAATGGGTGCAGGAGTATATGCTGATTTACACAAGCAGGAAAGCCAGCGTATCCTGCAGTCGCCTGCTTATGAACGTTTTGCCACGGCGCTTTCGCCTTTCCAGAGCGGTTACCCCGGGATGGACCAATACCTTAGCGGGCCGCACAATCTTCGCCGTATCGAACCTCACCGAGATATCGAGTTGCTGAATTTTAGTCTGCGATTGCCTGCATATTGGCACTACCGAAATGGCCAGATGAAGGCATTTATACGCGAAGCCCTGCAAGGTTGGCTACCGGAAAATATTCGGCTGCAGCCCCGCGCTGGCGACCTCAGTGGACTGGTGCAGCGTAGTTTTTCCCGAAATCGCGGCGAAGTAAGGGAGCGCCTGCTTGATGATCCTGTGGATTGGTCCCCTTATGTTGATACTCGTTGGATGGAACAACGCTTGTCCGATACTGACCCGATAAATTATCGGGATGCCCTGCTGGTATGGCAAAGTCTTAACCTGCAGTCATGGAAAGCAGCAATCAAACCAGGTGGCCGGTTGTTTCGGTAGTCCCTAATCAGCCTGTCATACCGGCCTCCGAGCCGGTAGCTCAGGACGACTAGCCCGGCACCCACTGAGATCCCGGGTGATGTGCAGGAAGCACAAAGATCGCGTGAGCACATGGATGTGCGTAGCGACCCAGCCCAGGAAGACAAACTGTCATACCGGCCCCAGAGCCAGGATCTAGTCTCACGCCTCATTACCAAAGATATTTATTCAATGAAAGCATATATGCTATCATTAATCTTGTGATACCGATTGTAGTAATTGATACAAGTGTTTTAATTAGTGCCCTAATTGGGGTTCATGGACCAGCACGTGAGGTATTAAGATGCTGCTTAAAAGGAAAGTATGCTCCGCTGATTAGCAATGCTTTGTTTCACGAATACGAAGATGTATTAACACGTGAAAGAATACAGAATTTATGTCCATTAAGCAGTAATGAAATACAGTATTTACTCAGTTCATTCTATAGTGTATGCGAGTGGACACCCATTTATTATTTATGGCGCCCCAATTTGATTGATGAAAATGATAACTTCCTGGTCGAACTTGCCCTTGCTGGAAATGCTACCTACATCGTCACAAACAATATGCGAGACTTTAATAATTCAGAACTTGATTTCCCAGAATTCACGATTGTGAAACCTGAAGAAATACTACGAGGTAAATAACATGGCAACTTTAACAATCCGTATGCCAGATGACAAGCACTGCCGCTTAAAAGCCCTGGCCCAGCATAGGCATATTAGTGTAAATAAACTGGTTGAAGAACTTTCTACTCAAGCGATTGCAGAGTTTGATTCAGAAGTGCGATTTCGTACTTTAGCTGCAATGGGTAATAAGGGTGCTGGCTTAAAACTACTGGATAAAATTGACCGCCACTTTGCTAATAGTTAATTAATAACACGGAAAATCAAAGAAATAATGGAACATAAAATTTGTATTGTGGGTCTGGGTTATGTGGGCTTGCCTTTGACGGTTGAATTTGCACAGAAATATCAAACCATTGGTTTTGATATCAGCCAGCATCGGATTGATGAACTGGCTCGTGGCTATGATCGAACCCTGGAAATTGAAGATAATTATCTGTCTGATGTTATCGAAAACCACCAACTGGATTTTACTACTTCGATTGAATTTGCAGCTGACTGCAATATTTATATTGTTACCGTGCCCACGCCGATTGATAAAAACAAAAGGCCAGATTTAACCCCGCTGATAAAAGCCAGTGAGACGATCGCTACGGTACTTAAACAGGGCGATATCGTTATTTATGAATCCACAGTTTATCCTGGCGCTACTGAAGAAGACTGTGTGCCTATTTTAGAACGGATAAGCAGGCTCACTTATAATCAGGATTTCTTTTGTGGTTATTCACCGGAGCGGATTAATCCGGGTGATAAAGAACATACCGTAACAAAAATCCTTAAAGTTACTTCTGGCTCAACGCAGAAAACAGCACTTACCGTTGATGCTTTGTACAAAAGCGTGATTACTGCCGGTACCCATCTAGCGCCCAGTATTAAAGTAGCAGAGGCCGCCAAGGTGATCGAGAACTCACAACGTGATATCAATATTGCATTTGTGAATGAACTGGCGGTTATTTTTAATAAACTCGATATTGATACCCAGGCCGTATTGGCCGCAGCCGGTACCAAATGGAATTTCCTCGGCTTTACCCCTGGACTGGTGGGCGGGCATTGTATTGGCGTTGATCCGTATTATCTTACCCATAAGGCACAGGAAGTAGGCTACAACCCGGAAATTATCCTTGCCGGTCGGCGTTTGAATGATGGCATGGGTAGTTATGTAGCTAATCAGATCATTAAATTGATGATTAAAAAACACCAGCAGATTGCGCAGTCAAAAGTACTGGTGCTAGGGATTACCTTTAAGGAAAACTGTCCGGATATCCGTAACTCACGGGTCATTGATGTGATTACCGAACTGCAGGATTTTGGTACAGCTGTGGATGTTTATGATCCCTGGGCAGATAGTAGTGAAGTGAAACGGGAATACGGACTGGATCTGGTTGCGGTACCTGAGCCTTCAGACTATGAAGCGATTGTACTGGCGGTTTCGCATGATGAGTTCAAAGGGATACGGATTGAAAAGAATGACAAACAGGTAATTTATGATATTAAATCATTCTGGCCTGAAGAATTAGTTGATGGCAGGTTATAAAATGACAACCTTTGAAAGCCTGCTTGAACGCTTTAAAACCGAACAGAAAACCTGGTTGATAACAGGTGTTGCCGGGTTTATTGGCTCCAGTTTGATGGGGTTTTTGCTGGGGCATGGGCAAAAGGTTGTTGGCCTGGATAATTTTGCTACTGGGCACCAGCATAATCTAGATGCGGTACTGGCAGCGGTGGGTCCAGATGCAGCTACCAACTTTAGTTTTATTAAGGGTGATATTGTTGATTTAGCTGTTTGTCAAAAAGCCTGTGTCGGGGTTGATATCGTCCTGCACCAGGCAGCTTTGGGTTCTGTACCGCGTTCTATTGAAGACCCGGTTACCAGTAATAAATCCAATATTAGCGGTTTTTTAAATATGCTTACGGCGGCCAAAGATGCCGGTATTAAACGCTTTGTTTATGCCAGTTCCAGTTCTGTGTATGGCGATTCTGAAGAACTGCCCAAAGTGGAAGCCCACACCGGCAATCTGTTGTCGCCTTATGCAGTCAGTAAAATGTGCAACGAGCTCTATGCGGCTGTGTTTAATCAAACCTACGGCACTGAAACCATCGGCTTGCGCTATTTCAATGTTTTTGGCCCTCGCCAGGACCCGCAAGGCGCTTATGCTGCGGTTATTCCAAAATGGGTGGCGGCTATGTTGGCTGGTGATGTTGTTTATATTAATGGTGATGGCGAAACCAGTCGTGACTTTACCTTTATTGATAACGTTATCCAGATGAACCTGCTTGCAGGCACTGTAGATAATCCTGAAGCATATGGTGAGGCTGTAAATGTGGCTGTTGGGGGGCGAAATACCCTGAATGAGCTGTATGGGATTATCAATAAAGAACTGCAGGGGCATGTTGATGGCTTTATTGAGCAAGAGCCCATTTATCGTGACTTCAGGGAAGGGGATATTCGTCATTCGAATGCAGATATCTCAAAAGCCCGCAAATTATTCGGGTATGTGCCAACACATGATATCTATCAGGGTATGAGGGATGCTATTGGGTGGTATGTGGTCAATGTCTTACCGGACACCCAAATAGCGTCATCCCAGACACCCAAGTAGCGTCATCCCAGACACCCAAGTAGCGTCATCCCAGACACCCAAGTAGCGT
>JADFVZ010000115.1 GCA_015222805.1 Pseudomonadota bacterium | reverse complement strand
TAAAGCTCATAAGCCTGCAAGTCGACCGGGGTGCTGGTAGCCACTTCACCCGAAACTAGTGCGCGCAGTTTCACCGCGATGGCGGCGGCAATTTCATCCTGAATGGCAAAGATATCTTCCGGATTGCGGTCAAAAGTTTCTGACCAGACATGAAAACCTGTATCAGCCTCGATTAATTGCGCGGTAATTCTTAAAGTAGAACCTGACTTTCGCACGCTACCTTCCAGCAGGTGGTTAACCTGAAGTTGCCTGCCGATATCTTCGATATCCAGGTTTTTTCCTTTGAACTGGAAGGACGATGTCCGCGCAGCGACTTTTAATGATTGAATGCGACTTAGCACATTCAGTATTTCCTCAGAGATACCGTCCGAGAAAAACTCCTGTTCCGGATCTGAGCTCATATTCACAAAGGGTAAAACTGCGATCGATAATCCTGCTGATGTATCCCTGGCCTTATCCGCTGTTGTTCCTGGTGTTGCCTGTGGGGCTGGAGTTACCAACTGTGTTGCAGGCCTTGGTGCTGGATTATCAATTAAAGCCTGGTCATGAGTCGGTAAAAACCGTTCCAGCAGCAAAACGGCTACCGCCAGCAACAACACAACAATAACCAGACGGTCTAATTTACGCCCGGTTTGCTGACCAATGGAATCAGCGCGGTTTACATCTGCTTCACGCTTAATTCCATCCGGAGTAATCTCATAGGCCCAGGCAATAAAAATAGCAATAACCCAACCAATCGCCATCAAAAACAGGATGGTTTTCATAACCCAGGGTGGTGAACCGAAGCTTTCGAGTGCAAGGTCAGCTACCTGGGCAACAACCCATGCCACTACCGCATAAGCGAAGCCTACACGAATGACGTTACGCCGCTTAAGCTCGGCTATAAAGCTCACTGATTCCACTCCGGCTCAAGCATCAGCGCACTGACCTGTTTACGCAGTTGCGCGTGTTCTTTGCCTAGCTCTGCCATACGGTTGGCCACCCGCGGGTCGGCATAAATGTCAGCCAGCATCAATTGATGAAATGGAAGATAGGCTTCCAGATGGGTTGCTAACGGTTGGTTTAATCGCTCCAGGAGGGCGTTAGTTGCTGCATCGAGATCACCGGTAAATAATTTATCGAGGATAAAAGAGTAACTATCAGGTTCAAGCCAAAGAATACGAATACCGGCCTTGTCCAAATTTTCCACAAACTTCAACCAGGCATCTTTATGGTCTTCATCAGATGCGAAGCCCGTCATCAAAACAATACTGCTCCACTGCATCATCATCGTGTTGATGTCTGTCGGTAGTTCAGCATAATTGGTTATTTCAGGACTGACTGAGGACAGGAAATCATAAGCTTCTGTGTATTTCCCAGAATCCATCATCGCACCTACATATGTAAACATGGCTTCAGCAAAAGCGCCACGCCGATTTTCGATCTGACCCGAAATCATCGAAGTTGCCAGCATGAGAGCTTTATCCTGCTCATTCCTGGCAATGAATCGGTGGATTTCTACATGTTTTGCCACGGGTGAACCAGGGGCAAGTGCGATAACCCGCGCATACCACAGGTCGCCTTCTTCCGGTAATTTCAGCTTATAAAGGATATTGGCAATGTCTGCCGCAAGTTCATGGTCCTGTGGATCAACCTCAGTAGCCTGCCGATGCCACTCAAGGGCAGCCACAAGGTTATTATTATCCGCCTCAAGCCTGGCAAGGCTTTGGTAGCTAATGGGGTTGTCCGGTGCTAACTGCTGGGATTTCTGCAAAGCGATGAGTGCCTCCGCATTGCGCTTTTGATCCTGATACACCAGCCCCCTTATGTTGTACAGCTCGGCATCCAGGGGATCAACAACTAAACCTGCCTCAATCAACGCCAGGGCCTGCTCAATTTGCTTGAGGAAAAAATTCAGGTACCACACAACACGAAGACGAATATAGGTTTCTGTGGGAAGTTGTTCAAGCAGGTTGACCAGCTCTGTTACCATGGGCTCGATCTGTTGGCGTGTGTGTAAACCCTGGTTCCTCTGCAGTTTAGCGATTATTTCGAATGCATGTGCCAGGCGGTTATCAGGAGCTTGCTCGCGTACCTGTTGAATAAGTGATTCTATCCTGGATGATGTTTCTTCATCAGTCAGCAAACCAGTGTCAATCATCATTAAGTAATTACGCACCAGCGCCAGGCGGGCCTCGACAAAACCACTATCGCGGGCAAATGCCTGTTTGAAGTGGTTTTCTGCCATTTCCAGGCTACTATATGATCCAATGCCCTGTTGTTCCAGCCCCTTCAGGTAGCTTTCATAAGCCACTACATTAGAGGTTTCCACCCCATGCATCACCTGGCTGTTGTTTGCGCCATTCAGTAAAGAGGCATCGAGTGCACCGGCTACATCTGTGGCAATTTCATCCTGAATGGCAAAAATATCGTCCAGGGTGCGGTCATAGTTCTGTGACCATACATGAAAGCCATCCTCTGCCCGGATCAGCTGGGCGGTAATCCGCACCCGCTGCCCGGCTTTCTGCACACTGCCTTCGAGTATATGCGCAACCCCGAGAGCCGCTGCTATTTCGGTAATACTGGTGTTTTGGCCTTTAAAAGCGAACGATGAAGTCCGTGCAGCAACATGCAATCCTGGGAGCTGTGCCAGCATATGCAACAGGGTTTCGGTTAAGCCATCCGAGAAGTATTCATTGTCTTTATCACTGCTCATATTAATAAAAGGCAGCACCGCAACTGATGGACCAATATCTTCTACAACGGCAGCCTCTGTTGATTCAACCACTACAGGTTCATTACTTGCCCCTGCATCAGGTTGGAGGATAAACTTGTCCGCAATGAAATAAACCAGTATCACCACAAGGATGCCGATAATGGTAAGGTCGATTTTCCGCCCGGTTCGTGTGGTTATAGACTGCTGGGGGTCGACATTTTTTTCCCGCACGATCCCACCCGGGGTTAACTCAAATGCCCAGGCAAGAATCAATGCCGGAATAAAGCCGATACCCAGTAATGCAATCACCAGGGTCACTGCTGAATCGGGCAGGCCAATACGCGGGAATATAATGTCGGTTATCTGGATCAATAACCAGCTGGCTACCAGGTAGGCAATACCGACACGAAAGACATTACGCCGTTTGAGTTCAGCAAAAAAGGTCATTAAAAACCCCTCCTGCTGTAATTATTGGAGCTTGTCTTTTCCAGTAACTTTCGTTGCTGTGCAGCAAGTGCTGTAAGTTGCTCAGTCAGGGCGAGGTATTCAGGGTCTTCCGCCCAGCGAATTAAAATGCTGTCGCGTTGCAACAGACTTCGATTGCGGAAGCCTGAAGCGATTGATTTTTTCAGCCATGCCAGGGTGTTTTCACGATGGCCCTGCAGGCTGCTGATTCTAGCGTTCAATAAATACAGTTCAAAACCCTGGCTCTGACGACCAGTTTCAGTGGCCAACTGATCCAGTTGTGACAATAGCCTGGTGAATTCTTTCTGCTCATTGTCCTGATCCAGTAAGAGGGCAAGATAGACGGCCGAAGCTGCATGCTCCCAGCGTATTGGCTGGTTTGTCTTATAGCCAGTATCTACCAGCGTTTTTTTATACTCTGCACGTGCCTCATCCAATCTGCCCATATCTGCCAACACTTTGGCACGCTCAAAGCGCCAGTCGGCCTGATATTCCCCACGCATCAAAATCTCATCGATAAAACTCAATAAAGCCTGCCAGTCACCCTGGTAAGTTAGGAGGTTGAGTCGTGCCATTTCCATCCACTGACTATCCTCACCGCGGTCCAGACCTTTTTGCATCCATTCCAGTGCAGCGTCCAGATCATCCATCAACAATAATGCGATAACATTCTGCCATGCCATATAGGTGTCGCCCGGACGCAAGCGGTGGGCTGTTCGGTACATTGAGACTGCTTTTGCAAGCGATCCCTGAGCCATATAAAGATTGCCCCAGGCCTCATACGGGAATGGATTTTCCGGATTCTCGGCGATCATCGCCTGAATCATCGCTTCAGCTTCACTAGATTGTTTTGCTGCGATTAAGTGGCCAATTAAAGTAAATCGGCTAAGATCAGACAGTGGGTCAAGTGCTAAAGCTTTACGTGACAGGGCCAAAGCCTCTTCTGTTTTTTGTGCATTAGACACGAAGTCTGAATAATATCGTAGCGCCAAAACATGATTGGGGTTAATTGTTAACGCCTTCTTAAAATATTGCTCAGCTTCAGAGCGATTATCTTCAGTTCGCAGCAATAATCCTTTTGATGCATTTGCATCAACCAGTTCCGAATCCAGTTCCAGGGCGCGCTTAACCGCTGCATTGGCAAGCGTTAATGCTTGCGTCAACGACAAGCCTCCGTAGTTGGCTAAATAGATATAAGCATCCGCAAGGCCGCTATGGGCTGGAGCATAATCCGGGTCAGCCGCGATAGATTGCTTGAAATATCCAATGGCTTGCTGAAAAGCCATCGCGGTTGTCTCTCTTGCCTTGTTACGCCCGAGCAAATAGAAATCATACGCAGCAAAATTTTGGGTTTTGCTAGTTTCAACAGGACTGGCATCAGCCCCTAACAGTGGTAACTTCAGGGCATCGACTATAGCCAGGGCTATTTCGTCCTGTACTGCAAAGATATTATCAAGGTTGCGGTCATAGGTTTCCGACCACAGGTGAAAGCCATCGTCGACTTTAATCAGCTGTGCTGTAATTCGCGCCCGATTGCCGGATTTGCGCACACTGCCTTCCAGCACAGTGGCAACACCCAGGGTGTTGCCTATTTCAGCAATGTCGGCATCAGTCCCTTTGAACTTAAATGATGATGTACGTGCAGCCACTTTAAGACCATCTACTTTTGCCAGTAAATTCAGCAACTCCTCCGACAGGCCATCAGAAAAATACTCATTATCTTTATCAGCACTCATATTTACAAAGGGTAATACGGCGATGGATTTGCCGACCTCTGTAGTATTGAGGCTTGAGGCACCGAGTGTACTCACAGGTTTTGATATGCGCTCATACAACAGGAAGCTAACAGCAAATACCAGAAAACCAATAATGTACCAATTTAATTTATGTCCGGTTTTTGCCGTCACCGACTGGCTGCGATCAACATCTGCTTCACGCTTGAGACCATCCGGGGTTAACTCAAAAGCCCAGGCAACAATAACAGCAATGGGAAAACCAACCGCCAGACCCAGCATAAACACTTGCATTACCCAGCCTGGTGAATTGATATTTTCCAGCACCAGATCAATGATTTGCAGTAAAACCCAGGATGCTACAGCATAGGCGATACCCACTTTAAAAACATTGCGGCGCTTGAGCTCTTCAAAAATATTCATGGTCGCGCTTTCCACCAACCGATGTGTGGCTGTGTTTTATTAGCGCGCCGGATGTCCATTAGCTCCGCTAACCTTGGTTGCTGCCAGAAGGCCAACCAGTCCGGATCATCTGAAATATCTTCTGGCAGATAAATAAAATCCGGCCAGGTGAGTTGCCATTCATCCTTTGAATAAGACTTGATAAACAGTGGCAAGGCGGCGTCTACACCATCCAGCCAGGCCGTATAAATAGCTGTGGTTGAATAGTTAATATTGTCCAGCCCGGTTTCGTGATTTTGCATACGCTCAGCCAGCTTTTTACGCAACATCGACTCATTACCCTGCTGGTAATAAAGAAAACACCACCACCAACTGATGGTATCAACATCATGGCCCTGCTGTTGTTCAAATTGGTTGATAAGTTGTATGGCCTCATCATACTGAGCAGTGCTGAGCAAACCCATAACTATTGGATCAGCTCGATAATCTGATTCTGTTTCGAGCTTATGCGATGTTCGCCCGTAATTGAGGCCTTCATCAAAGCGCCCCAACGGAAACATCACAAATGCCAGATCCGAATAGTGAACAGCTGCCAGAGGGTCCAGCTCAATAGCTTTGTGTTCCAGGGCTTCGGCCGCTTTGAAGTCCCCGACTACCACCATGAAGTCAGCATAAAGATTAATAACATCCACATTATTGGGTGCCAGTTCATAGGCTTTTTCATACAGTTTCTGGATGGTCTTGTAATCATCGTGGTTATTGGCGCGTGCGAGTGCAACGTAAGCCTCCGCATTGCCTGGGTTCAGCTGGATGGCCTTGTTAGCTGCTACATTGATTTTTTCCCAGGCTTGTTGAGTAGAAATGGTTTTGCCGTAAACGGGTAACAAAGAATAATTGTATGCCAGGCTCGACCAGGCACTGGAAAATGTGGGATCCATTGCGACCGCCTGCTCAAATAAACTATGCGCTTTGAGCATGTTTTTCTCACCCCGCTTGAGCAATAGATAACGGGCTTCAAGATACAGCTGATAGGCTGCCAGGTTATCAGTTGGATGGCTGCCAGTAGACGCTGTTACTGCACCAAGCTC